>CAYOOZ010000044.1:0-13245 GCA_964405705.1 uncultured Christensenella sp. | reverse complement strand
TGGCCGCTTTGGCCTTGGCCTGGAGGATGTTGGCCTCCTCGCTGCCAGCAAAGGCGATGAAGTCTGCGACCACCTCAGGATATTTGGAGTTGGCAGCGCCGGCATAGCCCAAACCGTTGTAGATGGAAGCGCGCACCTTGCCCATGGGCAGGACAGCCAGGTCAAACTTGTCCTTGATCAGCTCGTTGCTGGTGTAGGAGCTCATCACCCAGGAGCCGGCAAAGGTCATGGCCAGGCGGCCGGACATGAACTGGTCATCCACCCCCATGTCCACAAAGGAGGAGAGCCCGGGGGAAACCTTGTCCGTTAAGACAAAATCCACCCAGCGCTTCACGCCTTCCTTGGTTTCAGGCAGGTTGTAGCCAGAAACGCCATTTTCAAAGATGAAGCCGCCGTTTTGATAGACTGTGTTGTAAAAACCGCCCTGGGTTGTCTGTGAAGCGCCAAAGCCATAGACGTTGTTGTCCGGGTCATGCAGCTGCTTTGCCACCTCAACCAATTTGTCCCAGTTCCAGGTGTCATCCGGATAGGCAACCCCAGCCTTGTCAAAGATTTCTTTGTTATAGACCAGGGCAATGGTGTCATAATCCTTGGGGACGGCCAACTGCTGACCATTGTAGTTGTATAGCGCGGTGATGCCGCTTGGATAGGGGGAATAATCCAGGTTCAAAGGGCTTAAATCCATGAGGATGCCGGCATCGGCGTACTTGAAGAACTGGTTGGAGTGCATCCAGAACACGTCAGGCATCGCGCCGCCCATGGCCGCGGCCTCCAACTTGGTCCAGTATTCATTCCAGG
Organism: uncultured Christensenella sp.; assembly: GCA_964405705.1. Classification (GTDB taxonomy): domain Bacteria; phylum Bacillota; class Clostridia; order Christensenellales; family Aristaeellaceae; genus UBA6115. The sequence goes on along the minus strand of CAYOOZ010000044.1, from coordinate 12,447 downwards.
GGGTGACCTGAACCTCCACCTTGACGTTGGGGTTTTTCTCCATGTAGGCGTCAGCAATGGCCTTCATGCCAGGCTCCTGGTTTTTATCCCAGAAGGAGAAGGTGATGCTTGCCTGGTTGCCAGCCAATGCCGGGACAGCAAAGGTCAGCAAAAAAGAGAAGATCAGTGCAACCGCTAACAGCTTCCGCATAGGATAGGCCTCCTTTTCATTTGTCGCCTGGGAAAGGAATAGTTGGGGTTATCGTCAATTTGAGTTAAATAAAATGTATCATACTTTTTCTGGTGGTTCAAGTTCATAATTGTACATTTTACTTTTTGGAATAAATTTGGCCAATATTGATGATAAAACTTGCAATCCTTTGCCGCAGGCGGTATATTCAAAGCAGAAAACTGAAAAAGGAGATGCGCTTATGCCTAAGATTACTTTCCTGGGTGCCGGCTCCACAGTATTCGCCAAGAATGTTCTGGGCGATGCCATGTTAACCCCTTCGCTGAGGGACAGCCATTTCGCGCTGTACGACATCGATCCTACCCGCTTAAACGAATCAAAGATGATGCTGGATGCCATCAACAACAATGCAGGCGGGCATGCCAAAATCACCACCCACCTGGGCGTGCCCGAGCGCAAGGCAGCCTTGTCTGGCGCAGATTATGTGGTCAACGCCATTCAGGTGGGCGGGTATGAGCCCTGCACGGTGACCGACTTTGAGATTCCAAAGAAATATGGCCTTAGACAAACCATCGCGGACACCCTTGGCATCGGCGGCATCTTCCGCGCCTTGCGAACCATCCCGGTGATGATGGATTTTGCCAGGGACATGGAGGAGGTCTGCCCGGAAGCCTGGTTTTTAAACTACACCAACCCCATGGCCATGTTGACCAGCGCCATTCAGCAAAATACCGGTGTTAAGACCGTGGGCTTGTGCCACAGCGTCCAGGTCTGCGTCCCCCATCTCTTAGAAGGGCTGGGTATGCCCTATGATGAACAGGTCCAATGGAAAATTGCTGGCATCAACCACCAGGCTTGGCTGCTGGAAGTCAAACGAGACGGACAGGACTTGTACCCGGAGATCAAGCGCCGTGCCCTTTTGAAGACGGAGAAACACAATGACATGGTGCGCTATGAGGTGATGCGGCGCTTTTCCTATTACATCACCGAATCCAGCGAGCACAATGCCGAGTATATGCCCTATTTTATCAAGGACAAGTATCCAGAGTTGATCGAGCGCTTCAATATCCCGCTGGATGAGTACCCCCGCCGCTGCATTGAGCAGATGCGCAGGTGGAAGGAAGGCAAGGAGCAATTGGTCAACAACCCCCATCTCTCACATGAGCGCACCCTGGAGTATGCCAGCTATATCATGGAGGCCATGGAAACGAACATCCCCTACAAAATCGGCGGCAATGTGCAAAACACCGGACTGATCACCAACCTGCCCAGAAATGCCTGCGTGGAGGTGCCTTGCCTGGTGGACAAATCCGGCATCGCGCCCACCTTTGTGGGTGATTTGCCGGAGCAGTGCGCGGCCCTCAACCGCACCAACATCAACGTGCAAATTATGACGGTACAGGCGGCAATGACCCTAAAAAAAGACGCCATCTACCAGGCCGCCTTCTTAGACCCGCACACCTCAAGTGAGTTAAGTTTGGATGACATTGTGAAGATGTGTGATGAACTGATTGCGGCGCATGGGGATTGGCTGCCCAGGTATAATTAAGCGGATTTAACAAATAAGGCTGCAGCAGAATACTGCTGCAGCCCTTATCATATTGTTTATTCTGATACGCGCACCGGCAAAATCAGGTAGGTGTATTGATTGCCCGTAACCGGGCAGAGCACGCAGGGGCTGACATTGGTGTTAAAGCGCATGGACAGGTCCTGGGTGTCGATGTTTTTGATGACATCGTTTAAATAGTTGGCGTTAAAGGCGATGTTGAGCGGGTTCCCGTCAAAATCAATCGGGATTTGTTCCGTCGCGGCGCCCTTGTCCGCCATGGCGGAGATGGTGAGAAACTGGTCATCAATCTTTAATTTTAAGAGGTTGTTATCCCCCTCCCTGGCAATCAGGCTGGCGCGCTGAATGGCAGCGGCCAGGACGGGCCGCTCCACCCTGATGGCCGTGGTCCAGGAGGTGGGCAAAATCTGGCGGTAGTTGATGTATTCGCCCAGAATCAGGGGGGAGTAGACCTTGGTCTTGTCAAACTCCACCATCATGTGGGTCTTGGACAGGGTGAGGGTGATTTGCTGCTCAGAATCCGACAGCATGCGGCTGATGTTGCCCACCAGGGTGCCCGGGAGGATGTAGGAGAGGACCTCCTTGCCCTTGGGCATCTCATGCTTGCAATAAACCCGCTGCATGGCCAGGCGATAACCGTCCAGGCAGGTGAAGCGCACCTCATCCGCGCTTGTCTCCATCAGACAGCCGGTTAAGATGCGGCGGGTTTCATCGGTTGCCACCGCAAAGATGATGCTGCGCACAGCGTTTTTAAACTGGGCCTGGGTGATGCTGGTGACTGACTCGGGCTCCACCTCGCTGATGTCGGGGAAACCATCCGCCGCGAACAGCAAGAGCCTGGTTTTGGAGCCGCGGTTTTTGATCACAGCGGCCTGGTTGGACTCAGTCTCCAACTCCACATTGCCCTCTAAATTGCGCACCAATTCGCCCAGGAGGCGGGCGGGCAGCAGCGCGCTGCCGTCTTCAGATACCTCCGCTGGGATAATGGACTGAATGGCGATTTCGCCGTCTGTGACGGTCAGGCGAAGGCCCACGTCCAGGGTTTCCAAAAAGACGCCTTCCTGATAGGCCTTGACGGCCCGCGGCGGCAGCGCATGGCTGACCATGCTCATTCCATGGTTAAAATCACTCGCGTTGAAGGCGACTTTCATCTGGGTTCCTCCTCAAACTGCCGCGGAAGAAATGCGGGATAGCAGCAGTACTAAATAATAATAGCAGTAGTAGTAGGGGCGTTGACAGTGTGGACAAGCGGGAATTGGCCAGTCCGCGCCGTCAAAAATTGTGCCATGGATCTGTGGACAAGGGGATCTTATTTGTGGACGGCTGTGGATGAAGGGGGCAGACTGCCCCCAAGGAGCCCTCAACTTGCCCATTGTACGACGGGCAAGAACCGACAGCCTGTCTTGACATCATCAAACCAGAAATCAAAGGGTCTTTGAAAACCGGCTTAACTTTTCGCCCTCCACAGGTTTTGGGCCTTGTGGATAAGTTGTCCCGGGACAACTTGGGCAGTGCTAACAAGGGCTTTTTCCCTTACCGGGAAAACTGTTTGAGCCTTATCAACGTTTTCATGAACAGCTTAGAGCTTGCTTGCAGCCTCGCGGTCCAGCAGCACGGTGACCTCCTTATGCATCCGTAGGATGCTGGCCGGCACCTGTGGGTCAACTGGGCCATTGACCATTTTTGAAACGATGTCCGCCTTGCCCTCGCCCAGGCAAATCATGAGGATGGACTTGGCCTGCATGATGGTGCCAATGCCCATGGACAGCGCTTCCCTGGGCACCTGGTCCTCAGAGTCAAAGAAGCGGCGGTTGGCCTTGATGGTGGACTCGGTCAGTTTGACCTGGTTGGTTTCAAAGACAAACTGGTCATTGGGCTCATTAAAGCCAATGTGGCCGTTGTTGCCGATGCCCAGCAGCTGCAAATCAATGCCGCCGGCCCTTTTGATGCTATCCTCATAGTCCCGGCACTCCTGCAGAAGGTCCCGGGCCAGGCCATTGGGCAGGTGGTATTCCTTTAAATTGATGTGGTCAAAGAGGTTGCGGCGCATGAAGCTGATGTAGCTCTCCGGATGGTCGCTGGGCAGGCCCACATACTCATCCAGGTTATAGGTCTTTACCTGGGAAAAATCTACGATGCCGGCCTTGTACAAACGAACCAGTTCCGCATAGGTTTCAACCGGGGTGGAGCCGGTGGCCAGACCCAGGACGGAATCGGGCTTTCTCAAAATCTGTGCAGTGAAAACCGCGGCTGCGGCCTTCTTGACCTCTTCCCTGGACTCAAAGACATGAATGTTCATTTTAACACCTCCTGATTGGCTGATTATACCATAAGAAGAGGGGGAAGGGTAGGTGAAAAGCCGGGATGTAAGCGCGGAGGGCGCCGTTTATTTTGGATTCTTTTTTAGATTCTGCCCTGCAAGTATGGTACACTAAGGCCAAGTTTGAACATGGGGAGGCAGGCATGTCAAAGGGCATGGTTTTTGTGAAATCATTGGAAGAAATGGGCTTAAGCGGCAAGGCCTTAAACGCCTTTTTGCCCAAGATGGAGAAATTGGGGCTCACAGCGCTCAGCGTGGTCAAGGAGGGAAAGGCCTTTTCCCTGGCCTATGCGCCCTGGAGCATCTTCGCGCCGCACACCTTGTTTTCCCTCTCCAAGAGCTATTGCTCCATGGCAGCGGGCATGGCGGTTTCAGAAGGGCTGATATCCTATGAGGAATCGGTGGCCGATGTGCTTTCTGACTGCCTGGAGGAGGGCTATGATAAGGCCCTGCACGAGGTGACCCTGCACCACCTCTTGTCCATGTCCTCCGGCCTTCATGAGGATTCTGACCAGGAAATCAGAAGCCAGCAGGATTTGGCAAGGGCCGCCCTGCGCTATCCGGTCATCAGGGAGCCGGGCACCAGCTTTCATTACAATACCATGGGCACCTATCTGGCCGGGCGCATGGTTTCCAAAAGAACGGGGATGAGCCTGCGGGACTACCTCATGCCCCGCCTGTTTGAGCCCCTGGGCATTCACAAGCCGCAGTGGGACTGCTGCCCCATGGGGTATAACCTGGGCGGCTTTGGCCTTCACCTGTCTGTCCAGGATTTGGCCAAGACGGCCCAGTTGCTGCTTCAAAACGGCGTGTACCAGGGGAAACGGCTCTTGAGCCAGGAATACATGGGCCGTGCTTGTGTAAAACAGGTGGACAACGCGCAAAACGGCGAGCATCCGGACTGGACACAGGGCTATGGATATCAGTTCTGGATGGCCAGGAAGGGGCGCTATCGCGGGGACGGGATGTACGGCCAGGTGATGATGATTGATAAGGAAGCGTCTTTAGCGGTCTGTGTGACCGGCGGGACCAACCTGATGGGGGATGAGATGGATGCCATTCATCTTTTGATGGATGAACTGACCACCCTGCCGCAGCTATCTGAAAAGGACAGCAAGAAGCTTGCGGAGCGCTGCTTGAAGCTTGCCATCAAACTGCCTGAGGATAAAAATGAACCTTTGTTTGGGGAGGGCAGCTATGACGCGGGCAAGGGTCGCGGCTTCCGGCTTGAAATCCTGGATGAGAACACCCTGAGGGTGATGTTCCTGGTGCCGGATATCAAAACCCCGATGTGCTTCACCTTTGGGCGGGAGCAGGCCCACGCGGGCGAATTTAGTCCCTTTGCGCTGGGAGAGGGCCCACAACCCTATCTTGGCCGCTTTGGCATAAAGGACGGGGTCCTCAGGGCACAGGCGCTGATGCAGACCGCCCCTTATAAGATCAGCCTTCAAATCAGCCAGAACTCAGACGGGCTGAAGCTTCAGGTCAAGGCCATTGGCCTTGACAGCGGCAATTACCGGCTTTTTTACTACTGAGCGAACGGAGGAAACATGGCAGGCAGCATTTGGGTGCGGGAAATCAAACGCAATAAAATCATCAAGGACATCACCACCCCCTGCCCCAATGGGGACTGGGAGACGGCGCTGGTGAACGCCTGCCGGGCGCTGGACATCGCCGTGCCCCTGATGGTCAAGCGCCACCATAAGGATTTTGAGGACTTCCGCCAGGTCCGCTTTTTGCCGGAGCATTTTTTGGAGTCTGTGCCCTTTGACCGCCTGGAGGTGGAGTTTTTTGACCCGGATGACCGGAAAATGCCCTCATGAGGCATGTTCCCAAAGGGGCCATGGCCCAAACGGAGTTGCTGGCCTTTGACAGCGCGCTGGCCCAAAAGGCTGAGGGTTATGACGAAAGCAGGTGGCTCTATGTGCCGCCTGATTACCAGGAGTACCGCTATATCCTGGGCACCTTAGGGCAAAACCCACTGATCTGTATTGGCTTAAACCCTTCCACCGCCAGGCCGGACGCCCTGGACAACACCTTAAAAAGCGTGGAGCGCGTGGCCAAATTCAACGGCTTTGATAGTTTCCTGATGATGAACCTGTACGCGCAGCGCGCGACAAGGCCAAAGGATATGGATGATGATTACAGCGATTTCCTGCACCGGGAAAACCTGGCGGCCTTCTCTTTTTTGTTAAACAGGACAAAGACGGTCTGGGCGGCCTGGGGCGCTGTGATGGAAACCAGGGGCTATCTGACAGCCTGTATGCGGGATTTTGTCTCCCTGGCGGAAAGCCAGGGCGCGCATTGGGTCACAGCAGGGCAGCGCAGCAAGAAGGGCCATCCCCACCACCCCCTGTACTTAAAAAAAGACAGCGTTTTTGAGGATTTTGACATTAAAAGCTATTTAAGGATGCTGTAGGAGGTCAGGCAGATGAAAACAGACGTGGCGCAGTCCATTGAAATGAGCATAGAAGAGAAACTGGCGGCGCTGGTCCGCTTTCCCACCATCGCCTCGCCCCAGGGTGAGGAGGAGGATAAAGCGGCCTTTGCCGGCTGCCGGGAAGCCATCCTTTCCATGTTTCCTAACCTGATAAAGGCGGGGGAGCATTTTCTCATCAAAGGGCGGGGATTGGTTCTCCGCTTCCCGGGTGAAACAAAGGAAAAGCCCTGGGTGTTGATGGCGCATTATGACGTGGTTCCGGCTTTAGAAGATGGCTGGGTTCACCCGCCCTTTGAAGGCGTGATTCAGGATGGCTACGTGTTTGGCCGGGGCACCCTGGACACCAAGGGGACCTTGGCCTGCATGCTGCAGGCGGCGGATGACATGGCCAAAGCCGGGCAAAAGCCCAGGCAGGATGTATTGTTCTGCTTTTCCGCGGATGAGGAGACCTATGGGCCAACGGCGGAGGACATCATCGCCTTTTTACAGGAAAAAGGCTGGTTTCCCTCCTTTGTGCTGGATGAGGGCGGCGACATGGGCACTTCGCCCATCCCAGGCGTGGTGGGCTTATGCGCCTTGGTGGGCGTGGCTGAAAAAGGGATGGCCATGGTGCGCCTTTCTGTGTCAGGCCGGGGTGGGCATGCCTCTGCCCCGCCCCAGGAGACCCAGACGGACATCCTGGTGCGCGCGATGGAGAAAATCAGGAAAAATCCCTTTCCCCAGCGCTTGATTCCGCTGATGAAGGAACTGTTCAAAACCTTAAGCCCGTTTTGCCCACACCCGCAGCGCAGCGTCTATCAAAACCCAAGGGCCTTCTCCCGCCAGCTCTTTCCTTATTTTGACAGGCTGGCCGGCGAGCATGGCGCGATGCTGCGCACCACCTGCGTCTTGACCCAATTGTCCGGCAGCACGGCCACCAATGTGATGCCTGCCACCGCGGTTGCGGGCTACAACCTGCGCCTTTTGCCCGGGGATACGCCAGAGGGCTGCCGGGAGAGGATGGAGGAGATCATTGGGGATCACCGGGTGAAGGTGGAGCTCTTGGGTGGAAACGCGCCAAGCCCCGTGTCTTTGACCTCGGGCCTGGGCTTTGACAACATCAAGATGGCGGTGGAAGCGGTCTGGCCGGAGGCCATCACCGCGCCCTCCCTGGTCTTGGGCGCGACAGACGCCTATTATTACAGCCTGCTTTGCGACAGGGTCTGCCGCTTCTCCCCGCTTTTAGTGGCCAGGGAGGATTCACAGGGCGTGCACGCGGCCAATGAGCGCGTGCCTGTCCTGGCGCTGCAGGACGCGGTCAGGTTCTATACAGCGCTGTTAAGCCAATAGAAAAAGGCCCGCGTCTGATCAGACGTGGGCCTTTTTCTCAGCGTTTATTCCTCCTGCGCCATCATCATCCATCGGAAGCCGAACTTGTCCACCACAATGCCATACAGGGGGTTAAAAAAGGTGGCTTCCAGGGGCATTTCCACCTGGCCGCCCTCCTCTTGTAACGCCTCAAAGGTGCTTTTGATCAGGTCATGGTCCTTGTGGGAGAGGCAGATGTAGACCGCGTTGGTGGGGGTTGCCGGGTCATTGGGGAAAGAGTCTGAGAGCATCAGATCGCCGGCGAAGGTTTTGATGTTGGCATAGGCGATCTGGTGGCGGGTTTCCTCGGGGAAGAAGGCCTGGTCGTCCTGGGGCATTTCATTTAAGCGCATGATGTAGGGCGCGGGCGCCTTGAACACCCTGGTGTAAAAGGCGATGGCTTCCTCGGTGTTGCCGGGCAGGTTCAAATATACGGTAATCATACGGCGTTTCCTTTCCTGGGCTGGTCTTGGGCCAGCAGCAGAAAGAATATACCCGGACAAACAGGAGCAAAAGTGTAGGAAATCTTAAATGGATTCTGTTTTGAGCCAGTCGGCCATCTCGCGCAGTTCCTCCCGGTCTTCAATGGACAAGCGCTCATACAAGCCCTGGTTGTTTAGCGCGCAGCCAATGAGCCTGGACTCTGTGAGGGCGGCCAAATCCGGGTCATTGGCGTCTGAAAAGCAACGGGCAGCCACAATCACCCCGGACTTTAAGTTCAAATGCAATTCCACCATCCCAAAGGACAGCCGCGCCTCCAAAATCAGGTCAAAGGCAGGGGTTTTGCCGTAGGTCCACTCCCAGGAGCGGTAGCGCTCCTGCATCTCATAGACCTGCTTTTGATCAATCAGCGCCTGCCAGGCAATGATTTCACCGGTTCCATATTCCTTTTCAAAGGCGGCAAACAGCGCGGATTTGAGCGCGTCAATCGTGATGTCCTCCCTTTGGTCCTTTAAGTTGCCCACCCTGGCCCGCACGCTCTCAACCCCCTTGGCAGCCAGCTTTTTGACCGAAGGCTGCAGATAGCGGCCCAGGAGGGACATATCCACATCCATTAAAATGGTGCCATGGTGCAGGCTGGTGCCTTGGGCGTGGCGAAAGGCGTTGCCGGAGAACTTGGCCCCGGTTTCGGCCAGGACAATGTCATTGCGGCCAGAGGCCAGGGTGTCTATGCCAAAGGAGGCCACGGCCTGCCTGATGACATTAAGCTGCCGGCCTATGTCATACAGGGCTGTGGGCATCACAAAGGAAAAATTCAAGTTGCCCAGGTCGTGGTAGACCGCGCCTCCGCCAGTGGACCGGCGCACCAGGGTGCCGTTTTCCTGCGCCAGAAGCTCGCTCCTGCACTCTTTCCAGGCGTTTTGCGCGCGCCCGATGACGACGGTGTGCGCGTTTTGCCACAAGAACAGGGCGGGCTTTGCAAGGCCTTTTAACAGCAGGGCTTCCTCAATGGCCAGGTTCAAGGTGGGGTCGGTGTTCTGGGTTTCCAGCAAATATACGCTCATTGTTTTTCCTTCCCATGTAAGCTTTTGATATTCTAACAGTTTGGAAGCCGCAGGGAAAGCGGGCACAGAATTTACAGAGATTTTATCCGCAGTTGAAGGTTTGGCTGTACAATGATAGATGAACAAAGGAGGGACGCATGCATTATCTTGTAATCTACAACACCACCTATGGCACCACCGAAAGATACGCCCAGGCGCTGGCCCGGGGCTTATCCGGCCAGGCCATATCGCAAAAAGAGGTGACCCCGGAGGACCTGCAAAAGGCGGACGTGGTGATTTTGGGCAGCAATGTGCGCGCGATGGGGCTGGGATTTGGCTCCCTGGTCAAAAAGCACGCGAAACTCCTGTCCAAAAAGCATCTGGTCTTCTTCTGCGTGGGCGCTTCCCCCAAGCCTGATGAAGGGGATGGCATCTTAAACGCCTTGCGCCAGCGCGCCATGGGCGATTTGTTTCAAGACGCGCCCCTGTTTTATTGCCGGGGTGCTTGGGATCTGCATGGCATGAAATTGATAGACAAGATGTTGTGCAAACTGCTGCTTAAAATGCTCAAGAAAAAGGACCCCAGCGCCATGGCGCCCTGGGAAAAGGCTTTAAGCGCCGCCGGGGAACGCAAGGCTTCCTTGTATGATGAAAACTACCTCCTGCCCATTTTGGAGGCGGCCAAGGCAGGGGAATAGACGAAGACCTCGTAAAAGGGGCTGTAGCGTGACGCTGACAGCCCCTTTTGCTTTATTGGTTTACTGGGCTTTGCCCAGACCTACCAAAGGGGGATGATCCCCCTTTGGAAACCTGCGATAGTTTTCATAAAGGTTTTCAATTATTTCTTCGCTGGACTTACTCTGCTTATTGGCTCATCTTTTCAGCGTTGCGCTGCATCCTGCCATAGGCCTCGTCCCAGGCCTGGGTATGCTTTGGCTCATACACGCGGGTTTCCACGCTGTTGCGGACCACCTCGCGCGCCTGCTTCAAATTCCGGATTTCACCCAGGGCCATGGCCTGCATCAGGGCATTGCCCATGGCGGCGCCCTCAATGGGGCCCACGGTGGTGGGCAGGCCGGTGCTGTCCGCGGCCATCTGGTTGAGCTGAAGGTTTTGAATGCCGCCGCCGGTGATGTTGAGGGCAGCAAGGGGCTTGCCCTTCATTTCGCCCAGGCGCTCCACCGCCCAGCGATACTTGAGCGCCAAGGACTCATAGACCGCGCGGGCAAACTGGCCGATGGTTTCCGGCGCTTTTTGCCCGGTTTTTTGGCAGTAGTCGCGGATTTTGCCGGGCATATCCCCGGCTTTATAGAAGGCGGGGTAATCCGGGTCAATGATGGAGCGGAAGGGCTCGGCCTTGACCGCCTCAGCCTTGATGTATTCCCAGTCCAGGGTTTCCCCAGTCTTCTTGGCCCAGTCACGGCGGCACTCCTGCGCCAGCCAGAGGCCCATGATGTTCTTTAAGGGGCGATAGCCGCCCTGGACAGTACCCTCGTTGGAAAAGCTGTTTTCATAGACAAAGTCGCTCAAGACCGGGGTGTCGCTCTCCACGCCAAAGAGGGACCAGGTGCCTGAGGAGCAAAAGGCGAAATCCCCCTGGCCCGGGATGGCGGCCACGGCGCTGGCGGTGTCATGCCCGCCCACGGCGGCGTAGGCAACCTGGGGCAGGCCCATCTCGCTGGCCAGTTCCTTTTTGAGGCTACCCCGTAAGGTACCCGGCCTGTCCAGGGGTTGGAAGATTTTGTCCGGGATGCCCAGGGTGTTTAAGATGTGCTTGCTAAAAGTGCCGGTTTTGACGTCCAGGAGGCCAGAGGTGGAGGCAATGGTGTACTCGCTCTTGATTTCGCCGGATAACCCAAAGCCCAGGAGGTCTGGGGTGAACAGGAGGGATGAGGCCTTCTTAAGCGCGGGGTCGTTTTCCAATACGCGGCGGTAGAGCTGGTAGATGGTATTGAAGTTGAGGGCGGCCAAGCCTGTGATTTCAAAAAGCTCGCGCCTGGAGATTTTCTCCCAGGCAGCCAACATTTCCTCATCCGTGCTGATGCGGTAGGCGCGTGGGTTTTCAATCAGCTGATGGTTTTCATCCAGCAGGCCATAGTCCACGCCCCAGGTGTCAATGCCAAAGCAGTCCGGCGTGAGACCCTCCTGCTTGGCGTTTTTAAAGCAGGCCTTGAGGTTATCCAGGATGCTGTTGTAATCCCAGTAGCCCAGGGTGCCTTGCTGGATAAAGTTGTTGTCAAAGGTGCCCACAGGGATGAGCTGGATTTTGTTCCCGTCAAACGCGCCGATAATGCCCCGGCCGTTGCTGGCGCCGATGTCAAATGCCAAGAGGTTCAGTGTTTTCATAGCCGCCTCCGGAATATTGTATTCATGGGGTCATGTTTCACGTGAAACAATTTGCTTTGTCCGTTCCCTACTTTAGCATATAGGCGGCCGGAGTTCAAGAAATCCGGGCTTGAACATCCGTTTTCCATGTTTCACGTGAAACAATGGGTAAAATGAATGGGAATGTGCAAAGGAGCGGAAAGAAATGGCAAACTGGGAAAAAGTATATCAAATGTCCTTTTCCAGCGTGTATCCCATGCTGGTCACCAAGGTGGAAAGAAAGGGGCGCACCCGGGATGAGCTGCACCAGGTGATCGCCTGGCTGACCGGCTACAACGAAAACGAGTTGTCAGATCAGATCAAAAAGGAGGTCAGCTACCAGACCTTCTTTGAGGAAGCGCCCAAAATGAATGAGCACGCGGACCTCATCACCGGCGTCATCTGCGGCTATCGGGTGGAGGAAATCAAGGAGCCTCTGACCAAGAAAATCCGTCAGCTCGACAAGCTGGTGGACGAGCTGGCCAAGGGCCGGAAGATGGAAAAAATATTGAGGGAGCCCAAGCCGGTTAAGTGAATGAGAGAGAATTCAAAACAGGGGCTGTAGCGTTGTCGCTACAGCCCCTCAACTGTTTATGATTTCTCAGGCCTGTTCAAACTGACTCTGGTACAGCGCCTGATAGCGGCCGCCCTTTTGCATCAGTTCCTCATGGCTGCCCATCTCAGCGATATCGCCCTCGTGCATGACCAGGATGACATCGGCCTCCTTGATGGTGGAGAGGCGGTGGGCGATGACAA
>CAYOOZ010000043.1:11051-13343 GCA_964405705.1 uncultured Christensenella sp. | reverse complement strand
CCAGGGCACCGGGCGCACCGCCACGGTGAGGGCCGCGTTGTTGGCTGCGTGAAAGGCCACCATCTCGGCGTAATCGCATTTGTAGATATGATCACCCGAGAGGATCAGGACATAATTGGGGTTGAACTGCTGGATAAAGGACAGGTTTTGGTAGATGGCATTGGCCGTGCCCTTGTACCACTCCCCCTCCTCGCCCCTTGAGTAGGGCGGCAGGACAAAGACGCCGCCATTAGAGATGTCCATGTCCCAGGGCGCGCCGGAGCCGATGTAGGAGTTGAGCTCCAAAGGCTTGTACTGGGTGAGGACGCCCACGGTGTCTATGCCTGAATTGGCGCAGTTGGACAAGGGGAAATCGATAATCCGGTACTTGCCGCCAAAGGGCACAGCAGGCTTGGCTACATGCCGCGTCAGGATGCCCAGGCGCGCCCCCTGGCCGCCTGCCAAAAGCATGGCGACACAATTCTTATGCTGGTGTATCATCTTTCTCCTCCTTTTGTTCCCCATTGGCGATCTTTTTGGTTTTTGCGGTTTTTTTGCGCGGGGGTTTGGGCTCCTCTTCCTTTTCATAGGTGAAATACACCGTGGCCAAAGGCGGAACACAGACCGGGACAGAATAGGGCAGGTTGTTGCACAGCTCCTGCTCTGCCTTGATGGGGGCTGCATTAAACTGGTTGGAGCCGCCATAGTCCTTTTTGTCCGTGTTGAACACCTCTGTGATGGTGCCTGGCCCTGGCAGGCCAAAGCGGAAGACCGGGTAGAAGGCCGAGGTAAAGTTGGTCAGGCAGACAATGGATTTCCCCTGTTTGTCTGTGCGCATGAAGACCAGGATACTGCGCTCCTTATCGTCCGGGGTCAGCCAGGTAAAGCCGTCCCAGCTGTCCTCAATCTCCCAGAAGGCGGGATGGTCGCGGTAGAAGCGGTTTAACACGCGCACGCAGCGGCACAAATCCGGATGGCGCTCATAGACCATGAGGAACCAATCCAGCTGGCCGTCGTAATTCCACTCAATGAAATGGCCAAACTCACTGCCCATGAACAAGAGCTTCTTGCCCGGGTGGGCCATGGTGTAGCCATACAATGCGCGCAAGCCCGCAAACTTCTGCCACAAATCGCCCGGCTGCTTGTCCAGCATGCTGCCCTTGCCGTGCACCACCTCATCATGGGAGAAGGGAAGGATGTAGTTTTCAGAGAAGGCATAAAACAGGGAGAAGGTGAGCTTGTCATGATGCCATTTGCGGTAGACCGGGTCCAATTTCACATAGGAGAGCATGTCGTTCATCCAGCCCATGTTCCATTTAAAGCCAAAGCCCAGGCCGCCCATATCAACAGGCCGCGTGACCATGGGGTAGGCGGAGGATTCCTCCGCGATCATCATCACACCCGGGAAATCGTGGTAGACCGTCTGGTTTAAGCGCTGGAGGAAGGCAATGGCCTCCAGGTTTTCACGCCCGCCATAGCGGTTGGGCAGGTAGTCCCCTTCTCTTGCAAAATCGTGGTAGAGGATGCTGGACACGGCGTCCACCCGCAGGCCATCGGCATGGAAGTATTCCAGCCAGAAGCAGGCGTTGGACAGGAGGAAGCTGCAAGCCTCCCCACGGCCAAAGTCAAACATCATGGTGCCCCACTGGGGCATCTCAGCGCGCCTGACATCCTCATGCTCATAGCAGGGGGTGCCGTCAAACCGGCGCAGGCCGATCTCATCCCTTGGGAAGTGCGCGGGCACCCAGTCTAAGATAACGCCGATGCCGGCCTGGTGCAGCCGGTCGATGAAGGCCATCAACTCCTTGGGTTTGCCATGGCGCGCGGTGGCCGCGTAATACCCGGTGACCTGATACCCCCAGGACATGTCCAAAGGATGCTCCATCACAGGGAGGAGCTCCACATGGGTGTAGCCCATTTCTTCAATGTAGGGAATCAGCTGGTCGGCAATCTCCCCATAGCTGAGCATCCGGCCGTTTTCTCCCCGGCGCCAGGAGCCCAGGTGCATTTCATAGATATTGACCGGGTTGGAATAAGGCACATAGGAAAGACGGTTGTCCATCCATTCCGAATCGCCCCAGGTATAGCCGTCCAGGTCATACAGGAGGCTGGCGGTGTTGGGTCGCAGTTCGCCCGCAAAGGCGTAGGGGTCTGACTTTAAGGTCCACCGGCCATCCGCGCCCTTGATGGCGTACTTGTAGGCGCGCAACTTGTCCTCAGCGCCCTCATAGGTAAACTTTTCCGGGTTGTTCTGTGGGGTGAACAGCGAATCCGGCAGCCTGATTTCCCAGGTGCCGTCAAACTGCTTCTGCA
>CAYOOZ010000043.1:3836-11008 GCA_964405705.1 uncultured Christensenella sp. | reverse complement strand
TGAGCGCCAAACATTTGATAGGCATGACGGCTGGTACCTTGATGAAACTCCTGCCTTTGCGCATCGCTGGGAGCCTGGTAGCGCAAGGTCATCCCTCCCTTCCTCAGGACGAACGATGTCCATGCATTCTTGTATCTCACAGGCAGTATAGCACAGACAAATGAATCACCGCAACGAACAAAGCGGTCACCCTTTCTTTACAATTCCAGAATTTGTGAAAGTTGGGCGATAAAAAGCAGCCCGAATTTCATCCGGATTTTGCCATTCATGCCCCTATATGAATTGTGAACCCCCTTTTTCCATGGTAGAATAAGGCATTTGAAAAAGGAGGGCAGGAACTTGGGCAAGCGCCATTCTGGCAGGCTGTTTTCACCGGCGCGCAAACGGCGCGGCGGTTGCCTTTTGATTGTGCTGCTTTTTTTGGCGGCCCTAGTCATTCTGCTGTCCTTAAACACCCTGTCCAACCGCTATGTAAACTTAATTGAGCGCAGCGTGACCATTTTAAACCTGCCCAGGGAACTGGAGGGGTTTAAAATTCTCCACTTAAGCGATCTCAACGGCGCCATGCTAGGCCAGGAGCACGAGAACCTGAAAAAGGCCCTGGGAAGGGAAAGCTACCAGGCCGTGGCCTTGACCGGAGACATGGTGGGCAAGGGCGGCAACAGCCAGCCCCTGATGGCCATTTTGGACCTGATTCCAAAGGACACGCCCATCTTTTTGTTAACCGGGGACAGCGACCCCGCCCCCCTGGTCGCAAGCCCGCATGGAACGGGCGAGGTCAAGGCGGACTATATCATCAAGGCCGAGGAAAAAGGCGCCATCTACCTGGAAGCGCCCTACCTGCTTTCATACAATGGCCAACGCATCTGGATTTGCCCTGGGGAGAGCTTTACCCTGGATTTGGACAACGCGGTATTCTCTTTAAACGAATTGATCAAGACCCTACAAAGCGGCGACAACCCCTATGAGGCGCAGACCGGCGCCCAGCTGCGCTTTGCGGAGCACCGCCTCTCCGTTATGGAAAAGTCAAGGGAAGCCCTCAAGGAGATGAAAAATACGGACGTGATTGTGGCGCTGATTCACCACCCGCCGGATTATGAGCAGCTTTCCGAGTTATCCATGAAGAGCCAGGAAAACAGCCTGCCCACCCCCAGCCTTTTTTTGGCCGGGCAGTTTAACAACGGGCAAATCCGCCTGCCTGGCCTGGGCCCTGTGTATATCCCGGTTCAAGCGGATGGCCGGGGCGGGTTTTTCCCAGGGGATGAGGGCTTTACCGGCCTTGACATCGTCAAGGGCTACCCGGTGTATATCTCCCCAGGCCTGGGCATCTCCAGCTATTATCCCCTGCCCCTTCGCCTGTTTAGCCGCCCGGCGGCCACCCTTGTGCGCCTGACCGCCCAAATGACCCGATAGGAGGCTTCCTTGAACAGCAAAGGCATTTTTTTCAATCGGGAGCTCAGCTGGATTAACTTTAATGAGCGCATCCTCCAGGAGGCCACCAACCTGGACAACCCGCTATTGGAGCGGGCCAGGTTTTTGTCCATTGTGTCCAACAACCTGGATGAGTTTTTTATGGTGCGCGTGGGCAAACTGGAGCGCAAGAAGGATATGGGCCGTCAAACGCCTGACCCCGTGGGCCTCTCCCCCGCGATGCAACTGGACTTAATCCGGGAGAAGGTGGAATGGCATGTGGACCGCCAGTATGAAATCTTAAACCAGACCATCCTGCCCGAGCTGGAGCAAAACGGCCTTTACCTGCTCACCCCCTCCCAGCTGTCCGCTGACCAGCGGGTCTGGCTATCCCAATACTTTGACGCCCAGGTGCTGCCCGTTTTAACGCCCAGAACCCTAAACCCCCAGCAGCCCTTCCCCATCCTCTCCGCAAAGGCCATCTATATTGCCGTCCTCTTGCAATCAGACAAGGGCGGCCTGCCACAGACCGCCATCATCCCCGTCCCCCGCGCCTTAAAGCGGGTGGTGCTTTTACCCATGGGCAAGGGCAAGGCGCGGGGCGTGCTGCTGGAGGATGTCATCTCCCTGTTTTTGCCCCGGCTGTTTTTATACATGGAGCCCCTGGCCCAGATGCCCTTCCGCTTGACCCGCAACACCGACTTTGTTGTGAACCTGGACGATATGAACAACCTGCTCAATGAGATGAGCAAGAATGTCCAGCGTCGCTCCTATGGCAAGATTGTGCGCCTGGAGGTCATGCGGGAGGCCAACAAGAAGCTGCTTAATATCTTAAGGGATGGGATGGAGGTCAGCCAGGAAAGCCTGGTTGTGGTGGATGGTCCGCTGGATCTGCGGTTTTTCATGCGCCAGCTGTGCGACCTGCCCGGCTTTGACCACCTGCGCTTTACTCCCTATACCCAAAGGGTGGACAAGCGCCTTTTGGTGCGCGAGTCCATTTTTCGCACCATCAGGGGCGGGGATTTATTCTTCCATTTGCCCTATGACAGCTTTGACCCCATCGTCCGGTTTTTATCTGAGGCCGCGACGGACAGCAATGTCCTGGCCATCAAGCAGACCTTATACCGCGTCTCCTCCCACAGCCCGATGATTGACGCCTTGGCCCGCGCCGCCCAAAACGGCAAGCAGGTGACCGTCCTCATTGAGGTGCGGGCGCGCTTTGATGAGGAGCACAATATCGCCTGGAGCAAGGCGCTTGAAAAAGCGGGCTGCCATGTTCTTTATGGCGTGCCCCGGTGGAAGACCCATTCTAAAATCACCCTGGTGGTGAGGCGCGAGGCGGAAGGCCTGCGGCATTATACGCATTTTGCGACAGGCAACTACAACGACGTAACCGCCAAGCTTTATACCGACATGGGGGTTTTGACCTGTGACAAGCAGTTAGGGGAGGACGCGGCCGCCTTTTTTAACTTGATTTTGGGCTACAACTACACCTATCCGATGCGGGAAATGATTGCCTCGCCCTATCACTTAAGGGACGCCATTTTATCCCGCATCAAGCGCGAGGAAAACAAAGCCTTAAGCGGAAAAAGCAGCGGCATCACCATGAAAATGAACTCCTTATCAGACCCCATGATGATCGAGGCCCTCCTGTCCGCCTCCCACGCCGGGGTTAAAATCCGGCTGATGGTGCGCGGGATTTGCTGTTTAAACTATAAGGAGAACAAAAACCTGCAAATTTACAGCACAGTGGGGCGCTTTTTGGAGCACCCGCGGGTATACTGCTTCCACAATGAGGGGGATACAGAGGTCTTCCTCTCCTCGGCTGACCTGATGCCGCGTAACCTGGACAAGCGGGTGGAATTGACCGTGCCCATCAAGGACCCTGCCATCAAGGCCCAAATCCTCTCCATCTTAGAACTGGGTTTTGTGGACAACCGCAAGCTATGGCGTTTGACCGGGCACAATACCTATGAGCGTGTACCCAGGGGCCTGCCGCCGCTCAACGCCCAGGAGGAGCTGATTATCTCCCCAAACCCCTTGCTTGACATGAAAATGAAGCCCAGATAAACTGAACAAACCCCAATAAGCAACTAAAGGAGCCAACCTTAAATGATTCAGATTTACAACAGCCAAAGCAGACAAAAGGAAGACTTTGTCCCGCTTCAACCCGGGAAGGTGGGCATGTACTGCTGCGGGCCGACTGTGTATGATTATTTCCATATTGGCAATGCCCGTCCCTTCATCATGTTTGACGTCTTCCGCCGGTTTTTGGAAAGCCGGGGGTTTGAGGTCGCCTTTGTGCAGAACTTCACCGATGTGGATGACAAGATGATTGAGCGCGCCAACCGCGAGGGCACCACGGTCAAGGAACTGGGCGACCGCTTTATCAAAGAGTACTGGCAGGATGTGACCGCCCTTGGCGTTTTGCCCGCCACCGTTCATCCAAGAGCCACAGAGCACATCAAGGAGATGATTGAGCTGATAGAAGGCCTGATTGACCAGGGGCTGGCCTATGAAAACGGCGGCAGCGTCTATTTCAGCACGCCGGATTTCCATGACTATGGCAAGCTGTCCGGGCAAAATTTGGAGGATCTGGATTCCGGCGCGCGGGTGAGCGTGGATGAGGAAAAGCACAACGCCCTGGACTTTGCCCTTTGGAAGGCGGCCAAGCCCAATGAGCCCAGCTGGGAAAGCCCCTGGGGATTAGGCCGTCCTGGGTGGCACATTGAGTGCAGCGCGATGAGCATGAAATATTTGGGCCAGCATTTTGACATCCACTGCGGCGGTCAGGATCTCCTCTTCCCCCACCACGAAAACGAGGTCGCCCAGAGCGAGGGCTTTACCGGGCACCCTTTTGTAAACTACTGGATGCACAACGGATTTTTGAACATCGACAACGCCAAGATGTCAAAGTCCCTGGGCAATTTCTTCACCGTGCGGGATATCCTAAAGGAGTATGAGCCAGAGGACGTGCGCATGCTGATGCTCAGCGCCCACTACCGCAGCCCCTTGAATTTCAGCCGGGACATGATGGCCCAGGCCAAGGCCTCCTTAACCCGCATGTACATCGCCAGGGACAGGATGGAGGACTTAAAAAAGAGCGCCAAGCCCGCCCAAAGCCCTGCTGACCTGGTGGAGCTGGCCGATAAAATCAAGGCCATTGAAGGCCGCTTTAATTCGGGGATGGACAACGACTTCAACACAGCGGAGGCCATGGGCGCGCTGTTTGAATTGGTCTACCTGGCCAACACGGAGCTAAATGAGCATAGCGCGAAGGAAACCCTGGAGGACGCACTTGCGCTCCTTAAGAAGATGACAGACATGTTTGGCCTATTAACCAGGAAAAAAGAAGAAATGCCTGATGAAGTTCTGCTCTTGGCAGAGGAGCGCGTGAAGGCCCGCAAGGATAAAAACTGGGCCAGGAGCGATGAGCTGCGCGCCCAGCTCCAGCAATTGGGCTGGCTGGCTGAGGACGGAAAAGAAGGCCAGAAGCTGCGGCCGGTGTAAGGAGCGCTTATGAATAAAGGGCTGCCAAAGGATGTATGGATTAAACAGGCCATCAGCCGGGCAGCCCTTTTGCTTTGCGGCCTTTTGGCCCTTTATATGATGGGCATGGCTGTCATAGACTTCCTCAGGCAGGGGCAGACGGAGAAAATATCCATGCTGCCACTTGCTGTTCAAGCTACAACAACGCCAGAAAAAGAAACGCGGTTAAACCTCAACACAATGACCCAGGAGCAGCTTTTAAAGCTCCCCGGCATTGGCGAATACCTGGCTTTGCAGATCATCTTGCAGCGGGCAAAACAGCCCTTCTTTTTCATTGAGGATTTAAGCGCGGTCAAGGGCTTTGGTGATAAGCGGATAGAGGCTTTGAGACACTTGGTCTATGTGCCCTTGCCGGAAGAAGAATTAGAAGAATAATGCGTCACAGATGAAAAGGCGGCTGCGAATTCGCAGCCGCCCTTGTTTTATGATTGATTTACTTTTTCACGGGTTTGTAGAGGGCCTTGGCGCTCATCAAGACATCCCAGGTGTCCTGGCCGACAATGCCGTCCACCTTTAGCTTGTTCACAGACTGGAAGGAGCGAACCGCCTGATAGGTCCTGAAGCCAAAGATGCCGTCATCCAGCTTTGCGCCCAGGTAGCCCAGCTCGATTAAGCGCTGCTGCACCTGTGTCACCAGGGCGCCGGAGGTGCCATAGCGGATGCGCAGCACGCTGGGCGCGGGCTTGGAGGTGGTGGGGGTCACCGCGGGAATGGCGGTGGTGCCAAAGAGCCGCTTCCAGGTGAGGGGGCCGATGATGCCGTCCACCTTCAATTTGTTCTTTAACTGGAAGGCGCGGGTGGCTTGAACGGTGGTCCAGCCAAACTTGCCATCGGCCTTGCCGACCTTGTAGCCCAGGTCCAGCAATTTCTGCTGGGCCAATTTGACCAGGTAGCCCTCATAACCATACTGCACGCGCGGGCTTTTGGGGATGGGCACGGGGGCATAAGGATCCTTGGGCGTGACCGGCTTGGGCACGGCGACGGAGCCCACCAGGAGATCCCAGGTGTTGGGGCCGACAATGCCATCCACCTTTAAGCCCTTGGAGGACTGGTAGGAACGGACCGCCTTGACGGTGGAATAGCCATATTTGCCGTCCACATCGCCCTTGTACAGCTTCAGGGCTTTTAGCTTGGTCTGGATGGTGGTAACCGCCGGGCCGTTGGCCCCATAGGCAATGCGCAAGGTGGTTGCCGCGCCGGCTTTTGCGCCAGAGTTTTTAATCGCGTTTTCTGAGTACAGGTAGAGGCTGGTCTTGGTGCCGATGACGCCGTCCACCTGCAGGCTGTTTTTGCCCTGGAAGCCGCGAACAGCCACCACGGTGGAGTAGCCATACTTGCCATCCACCGCACCGGTGTAATAGCCCAGCGCTTTTAAGCGCTTCTGGGCCTGCGTCACCTGAGCGCCTGAGGCCCCGTAGGACAGGTTGGCAGCCAATGCGACAGACGTGAACAGGGACAGAACCATCACGAGGGTCAGCAGTCCTGCGAGCATACGTTTTTTCATAAGTCACACTCCTCTTGAAAAGATGTCCATGGTTTTCTCAGTCCATTCAATATACTGGATAAGGGCTGGGCTTGCAATGAAATAAAGGTTGCGTTTCTGTGACAGCTTTGGGCGCTTTGTTACAAATTGCGGGAATTCCGGGGCCTTGTCCAGAAGGCAGTGGCTTAAGGCTCATCCTTGCCCGATAAGAGGTGGAGGGCGGCGACCGCCTGGGACACCGTGCTGACATGGATGATTTTGACGCCTTTTGGGGTTTTGATGCTGCCTGTGCGGGGCTTGGGGCAGATGACCCGCTCAAAGCCCAGGCGCGCGCATTCTGCCAGCCTTCGCTCCAAAAAGGGGATGGGACGGACTTCACCCAGCAGGCCCACCTCGCCCATGGCGGCCACATCCTGGGGCAGGGAACGGTCCGAGAGTGAGGAGGCGACCGCCAGGCAGACCGCCAGGTCCGCCGCCGGTTCATTCAAGGACAAACCGCCAGCCACATTGATGTAGACATCCTGGTTGTACAGCCGAAGCCCCGCTCGCTTCTCCAGCACCGCCAGCAAAAGGGCCACACGCCCCTGGTCCATCCCGTTGACCGTGCGCTTGGGAGAGGGGTAGAAACTTTGCGCGGCCAGGGCTTGCAAATCCACCAGCATGGGGCGGCTGCCCTCCATCCCGCAGAACACCACGGAGCCGGAAATGCCTGTGGCTCTGTTTTGAAGCA
>CAYOOZ010000043.1:0-3826 GCA_964405705.1 uncultured Christensenella sp. | reverse complement strand
CCGGCCGCGCGGTCGCGCAACAGGGTTTCAGACGCGTTTTCCACCATGCGCATCCCCTCGCCCGTCATTTCAAACAAGCCCAACTCATTGACGGAGCCATAGCGGTTTTTGTTGGCGCGCAGCAGGCGATACTCCCTTTGGTGGTCTCCCTCAAAGTAGAGCACCACGTCCACCATGTGCTCCAGCACCCGGGGGCCGGCGATGGAGCCCTCCTTTGTGACATGGCCCACCAAAAAGATGGCGCAACCCGTCGTCTTGGCATAGCGCATGAGGATGGCGGCGCTCTCCCTCACCTGGCTGACTGAACCCGGGGCGGATGCCATGTCCGGGCGGTACATGGTCTGGATAGAGTCCACCACCACAAAATCAGGGGCGATGGCGTTTAGCTTTTCCTCCACGGCGTCCATCGCGTTTTCAGCCAAAACCAGCACAGTGTCCTTCCCAGCACCCAAGCGCTCCGCGCGCAACTTAATCTGCCGCGCGCTTTCCTCACCGGTGATGTAGAGGACTCTATGATGTAAACGAGACAGGTTGGCACAAACTTGCAAGAGCAATGTACTTTTTCCAACACCCGGCTCACCGCCGATCAAAAGGAGGGAGCCTTCCACCACGCCGCCGCCCAGCACACGGTCAAATTCCGAAATGCCGGTGGACTGGTGCAGGGTGATATCAGCGGCAATGTCAGACAGGGGCGCGGCCTCAGCACCTGTGCCGCCGGCGCGCTTGTTGACCACCTTGCTTTCCGGCAAGGCAGCTTCCACAGCCTCCGTTAAGGTGTTCCAGGCCTCGCACCCGGGGCATTTGCCAAACCAGCGCGGCGACTCAAAGCCGCACTGAGAGCAGACATAGAGGGTCTTTTTCTTCAAAGGGTTTCCTTTCTTGTCCAGATAGGCTGGAACAAGGTATACTTAAAACAGGAGGCGTGCATGAAAAAAGCAACGGCGTACATCGTGGGCGCGGGGGATTTTTCACCCCGCGGATTTGAGCCCAAAAAAGGCGACCTGGTCATCGCGGCGGATGGCGGCTATGACAGCTTGCGGCGCTTTTCCTTGGGCGCGGATGTGCTGGTGGGCGATATGGATTCATTGAAAAATCCGCCCCCAGGCCTGGCAAGGCTGCGTTTCCCGGCCAAAAAGGATTTGACCGACATGGGGCTTTGCCTCCGCTTGGCCCAGGGGCGCGGCTATCGCCGGTTCTTGCTGTTTGGCGCTTTGGGCAAGCGCTTGGACCATACGCTGGCCAACCTGCAATTGCTCTTTGGTCTGGCCAGGGACGGCTATGCCGCTAAAATCGTGTCTCACGACCTCATCATCCACGCCATCCACCAAAATCAATTAAACTTGCCCCCGATTCCAAAAGGCGCGCTGATTTCAGTTTTTTGCCTGGGCGAAAAGGCGGAGGGCGTGTCCATCAAAGGCTTGGCCTACCCCTTAACAGACGCCATTATACAGCCTTTTGCCCCCCTTGGCATTAGCAATGAGGGGCTGGGAAAGCCGGCGCAAATCGGTGTCAAACAAGGCGGCCTTTTGGTTTTTCAATATCAGGCGTAGCGGGTGAGGTAGCGCTGGACCATGGCGTTGAGCTCTTCCTCATGCTCTTCCACATTCTTTAATAAGGCAATCTGGGCCCTTGTGCGCACCAGGTTGTGTACGGGCGAGTTCACCTTGAAATACAGGTCCCCGTCTAAATAATCCGTCAAAAAGCGCATCGCCAATTCCCCGGTTAAAACCTTGATGCCAAGGGGCAAGCGGAGCAATTCCTCATTGGAGAGGATGCCGGCTGTTTCCTGGACAAAGCCGCGGGTGAAGGCGCGGGTCTTGTCCATGTCCAGTTTGATGAGGCTAATATCCTCCTCATCCTCCTTGGCGGTAGACGCGCCAAAGCGCACCGCGTCGCCATAGTCATACAGGGAGGATCCAGGCATGACCGTGTCCAGGTCTATGACGGCCAAGGCTTTGCCCGTTTCGTCGTCCAAAAGAACATTGTTGGACTTGGTGTCATTGTGGGTGACGCGCAGGGGGATGACCTGGCTGTCCAGGAGGCGGACGATTTCGCCCAGCATCCTGCGATGCTCAAACATGAACTCAATCTCCTCCTCCACCTCCTTCACGCGCCCGGCTTTGTTCTCATCCACCGCCCGGACAAAGGCATAGAAGCGCTTGGTGGTGTTGTGGAAATTGGGGATGGTTTCTGACAGCAAATGAGCCGGGAAATCCACCAGGTTGCGCTGGAAAGAGCCAAAGGCGCGGCCCACCTCCTCCATCTGCTCAGGCTTAGTCACCACGTCCAGGGCCAGGGCATTGGTGATGTAGGTGTACGCGCGCCAGACGCCGTTTTTACGATCCTGGTACATGTTTTCCCCATCCACCGTGCGCACCAGCTCCAGCACATAGCGCTCCGCGTTGTCCATTTTTTTGAGCAGGCTGCTCTTTAAATGGTCCGTCACCAGGGCGATGTTCTCCATCACCCCGTGGGGATCCCGGAAGACATAGGTGTTGATGCGCTGCAGGGTGTACATGATGGTCTTGTTGCCATCCAGGTACTCCAGCACATAGGTTTCATTGATGTTGCCGGAGGTCAGTTCCCTGGAGGTGACATACTTACCCTGAAAGCGGAACTTTGGCAGGATGTTTTTGATATCATTATAAGCCATACACGACCCTCTCATTTTCTTGATTATTTGTTTATTTTAGCTTGAAGGACAGGCCCTGTCAATGAGACAGGGCCAAGCACACCAGATAAATGGGTTTAATGGGTTTCTTCATGGGGTTCTTGAGTGCTTTACGAGTGTGGTTTCTTGACTGAAATCAGGTTTGCCTTTATCATACAAAAGGAATCTTTGATTCCGATTGCAGAGGTATCGAAGCGGTCATAACGGGGCTGACTCGAAATCAGTTTGGCTGAAAGGCCACGTGGGTTCGAATCCCACCCTCTGCGCCACATCATCAACATCAGTTGATACAATTTGGCCCGTCTCGAGTAGAGGCGGGCCGTTGTGTTTTAGGGGCAGAAAGCGTTGATATTACTTGGTTTTTTGAGTTTCGGAAGTTTGACGAATCTCGGTTCTACCGGCAACAGAAGCGCTTGATTTTCTGTTTCGGAACGCTCTCCACCAATCGCCCAGAAAAAATGCAACCCCCTCCCCTCCCGCGTGAGAAAGTATCGGGTCGCCATGCGAAAGTATAAATGGGCATGTGAAAGTATAGTATTCTCAACAGGTTTTGGGTTGCTGGCGGATTTGTGATCGCATTACGTTAGTCAATAGTGCAGTAGCAGAACGGTCGGAAACACGATTAGACTAATCAGCATTAGTGTCCAATTTCAGGATTTTAAATAGGCTATTCTTTCTCCTCAGCAACCTGGTTTTCCTTCAAAGAACTATATCTGGTACTCTTTCTGACGCTCATCACACCTTCTTTTTGCACATTGCTTCTCCGGGCCTTCTCTGCCTGAACTGCATCAAAAGCTGCCTTATCTATAATGGCTGGGTGATTCCCTACCGCAGCATACTTGGTGTGCTGTACCGGCTCATTGACCCTACGCTTTTTCTGCGGCAGACCAGTGCTGAAGGTCTTGAAGATGATCACATCCCCGGCGTACTTCTCGTTGCTGAGCATGACATCAATGGTCCGCTTGCACCAGGTGTCCTTGCCTGTAGGTGATTTGATGCCTTGAGCCTCCAGCTCCCTTTGGATGCCAAGGATGCTTTTACCCCGGAGGTATAGGTTGAAGATGTCACGAACAACCGCAGCCTCTGTCTCATCGACTGTCAGATTCCCATGCTCATCATGGCCAAAGCCATAGCACTTCCGAGCATATAGGCCTG
>CAYOOZ010000042.1:13103-13402 GCA_964405705.1 uncultured Christensenella sp. | reverse complement strand
CCCTGGTCACCGGCTATGACATCATCTTTTTCTGGGTGTCCCGGATGATTTTCTCCGGCATTGAGCACTTGAGCCAGATCCCCTTTGACACCGTCTTGATTCACGGCATTGTCAGGGACGAATTGGGTCGCAAGATGTCCAAGTCTCTCAACAACGGCGTGGATCCCCTGGAATTGATTGAAACCTATGGCGCGGATGCCCTGCGCTTTTCCCTCCTGCAAGGCGTAGCCCCTGGGGCGGACACCCGCGTATCCACCGAGCGCAGCGAGGCTGCCCGCAATTTTGCCAATAAAATCTGG
>CAYOOZ010000042.1:0-13093 GCA_964405705.1 uncultured Christensenella sp. | reverse complement strand
CTGGAACGCCTCCCGCTTTGTGCTGATGAACCTGGACGGGAACAAAGAGGCGCTGGATGTGGACACGCTGGCGGTCCAGGACAAATGGATTCTCTCCCGACTAAACCGCGCCATCCGCCTCATTACCGGCCACCTGGAAGGCAATGACCTGGGCCTGGCCGCGCAGGTGATTTATGATTTTGCCTGGAATGAGTTTTGCGACTGGTACATTGAGCTGTCCAAGGGCGACTTGTTTGAAGGGTCTTTGGAGCGCAGGCAGCAGACCCGCGCTGTGCTGTTCACCGTGCTCTCATCCCTCCTGCGCCTGCTCCATCCCTTCATGCCTTATTTGACGGAGATTATTTACAAGGCTTTACCCGGGCAAAAGGACCTGTCCTGCATGCTGTCTGACTGGCCACAGGCCCAGGAAAGCTGGGACTTTAGGGAAGAAGAAGCGCAGATGGAAGGCGTCATGGACATCATCCGCGCTATCCGCGTGGTGCGCCAGGAGCTCAAGGTCGCGCCCGGGCACAAAGCCCGCGTCCTGCTGCGCGCCAAAGCCGGCTGGTCAGACAGGCTGACCCACATGGAGCCCACCTTCCAGCGCCTGGCTGGCGCTTCCCAGCTGATTGTGTTAAAGGAAGGCGAGGCGGTGGAGGAGAAAACTGTATCCGCCATCGGCTTCATTGGCGAAGCCTTGATGCCCCTGGGCGAACTGGTGGACATTGAAAAGGAACTGGCCCGCCTGCAAAAGGAGGCCGATGCCATAAGGAACGAAATCGCCCGCGGCCAGGGTAAATTGGCCAATGAAGGCTTTGTGAAGAAGGCGCCGCCCGCCCTGGTGGAGGCGGAGAAGGCCAAGATTGAACAAAACCAGGGCTTGCTGTTGACCTTAAAAACCCGCATGGAGGAATTGAGCCGGTGAGCCAGGCCCAGCAGTTTCACCACCTGCCAGTGCTGTATGAGGAGACGCTAAGCGCCCTTGATATCAAAAAGGACGGAACCTACTTGGATGGCACGGTGGGCGGAGGCGGACACTCCAGGGGCATCCTGGATCGGCTTGAGGATCAGGGCCGCTTGTTTGCCGTGGACAGGGACAAGGAAGCCTTAGCGGCAGCGCGCGCCCGATTGAATATGGACGCGCGGGTCACCTTCCTGCATGCCAACTACAATGAAGCGCCAGAACTGCTAAAAGACACGCTGTTTGACGGCATCCTGCTGGATTTGGGTGTGTCCTCCTGGCAGTTGGATAAGGCGGAGCGCGGCTTCTCCTATCACGAGGACGCGCCGCTAGACATGCGCATGGACCAAAGCCAGGGCATCACCGCGGCCGACTGGCTCAATACCACGCCTGAGAAGGAAATTACAAAGGCCCTGTATGACTACGCTGATGAAAAATGGGCCGCCCGTATCGCTGAAATCATCGTAGAAACCAGAGCCAATACGCCTTTTTCCACCACCATGGATTTGGTGTCCGCGGTGGACCGCGCCATCCCCAAGGCTGTGCGCCGCAAGGATGAGGGCCACCCGGCCAGGCGTGCCTTCCAGGCGGTGCGCATGGCGGTGAACGATGAATTGTCGCCCTTAAAACAAACCTTGAACGACCTGGCTATGATGCTCAAGCCCGGCGGCAGGCTCTGTGTCATCAGCTTTCATTCCATTGAGGACAGGGCGGTTAAGCAGGCTTTCCAGCTGATGAAGGATCCCTGCACCTGCCCAAAGGATTTCCCGGTTTGCGTCTGCCATAAAAAGCCTCTGGCCCTGTTGCCCAAGGGCTATCCTTTGACGGCCAGCGAGGCGGAATTGGCTGACAACCCCCGCGCCAGGAGCGCCAAGCTGCGTGTGGCGCAGCGGCTTTTATGAGCACCCTTTTTGTCGTGGCCACCCCTGTGGGCAACCTTCAGGACATGAGTACAAGGGCGCTTGATACTTTGAAAAGCGTTGGCCTGATTCTGGCGGAGGATACCCGCGTTACCCGCAAACTGCTCAACGCCTTTGCAATCACCACCCCCCTTGAAAGCTACCACCAGCACAATGAGCATTTGAAGGCCAGCCAGGTTGTGGAACGCATGCAAAAGGAAGGGCTTGATGTCGCCCTGGTCAGCGACGCTGGCACCCCGGCGGTGTCTGATCCCGGCGCCATCATGGTGGCCATGGCACATACAGCGGGCATCAAGGTCATCTCTATTCCTGGGCCCAGCGCCGTGGTTCTGGCGCTGTCCAAAAGCGGGTTTACCCAGGGTGAGTTCACCTTTTATGGCTTCCTTCCCCGAAAAAAGGGGGAGCTTTTGGAGAAGCTGCGCTCCATGCAGGGCAAAGCCCAATTGGCTGTCCTGTATGAATCCCCCCACCGTGTTTTGGACCTCCTCAACGCCATTTTAGAGGTCTATCCGCAGTGCCGCGTTTCTGTGAGCCGGGAGTTGACCAAGCTGCATGAGCAGACCAAAAACGGGTACATTCATGAGGTCCTCAAGGCCTTTCAGGCTGATGAGGGCCTGCTGCGGGGCGAATTTGCCCTTGTATTGGAGGTTCCGCAGCTTTTAGAGCAGGAGGACAGCCACGATGTGGGCCTGGAGGCCCTTTTGGTGGATCTTTTGGCAAAAGGCCATAGCTTCCGGGATGCCAGGGCCGCCCTCATCAAAAAGGGCCACCGCAAAAATGCGGTCTATGCGGCTGGCCTTGCCCTGAAAGCCCTGTGTTCCAATTTTGCGGATACTGAGGGATGAATTGACAGGTTTTTTCAGCCTTTGCTATACTCTCAAAGCCGGTATCAAAAGAGCCGGACTATCAACCCCATTCCCAAAGATCGTCGGGCATCCCAAAAGAGCCTGAACGGAGGAAAACATGACAAACACCTACAAGCGCGAGCGCACCCTCTACCTGGTCCAGCTGGCCATTTTAGCCGGCATTCTCCTGTTTTTGGAAGTCACAGGCCTGGGTTATATCCGCATCCCGGCCATCAGCATGACCATCATGCAGGTGCCGGTCATCATCGGCGCCATCGTTTTGGGGCCGGCAGCCGGCGCGATTTTAGGCGCGGTTTTCGGTTTGACCAGCTTTGCCCAAGCCTTTGGGAAGGATCCTTTGGGCGCGGCGCTGCTGTCCATCAACCCCCTTGGCCTCTTTATCACCACCGTGGTGACCCGCACCCTGATGGGCTGGCTCTGCGGGCTGATCTACCAGGGTATCAGAAGCATTAAACTCAACATCAATGTCAAGCTGGGAATTGCCAGCCTCTCCGGTGCCCTGCTCAATACCTTGTTTTTTATGAGCAGCCTGCTTTTGTTCTTCTTTCATACAGAGGCAGTGCAGGAAATTGCCCGGGGGATTGGTACCACAAGCCCGCTATTGTTCGCCATTGTTTTAGTGGGCGTTCAGGGGCCGATCGAGGCTGGCATCTGCGCCCTTTTGGGGACAGCGATTGCAAGGGCAGTGCTCAGAGTGCAAAGAAAATCCACCTGATTGGAGACACCATATGATCCTTATCATGGACATCGGAAACACCAACATCAAGACGGCCGTCTTTCAGGGCAACCTTTTAATCAAGTCCTGGCGCATCGCGACCAGCCTGTCCTATACCTCGGATGAGTATGGGATTTTGATGGACGCCATGTTCCAGAACGCCGGCCTTTCCAAGAAAGAGATTTCAGGTGTTTTGATTTCTTCCGTCGTGCCCAGCATCAACTTCACCATTGAGCATATGTGCCATGATTACTTCAATCTGGTGCCCCATTTTGTGGGCCCGGGGCTTAAAACGGGCATCAATATCCTGTATGAAAACCCCAAGGAATTGGGGTCTGACCGCATCTGCAATGCCGTGGCTGCCTATGCCCTGTATGGCTCGCCCTGCATTTTCATTGACTTTGGCACCGCCACCAGCTTTGGTTGCTTAAGCGGCAATGGCAACTTCCTGGGCGGCTGCATTTTAACCGGCGTGCGCTTGGCCCGCCAGGCCGTGGTCTCCGGCACGTCCAAACTGCCGCATTTTGAATTAAACCTGCCGGAAAAGGTCATTGGCCGCACCACGATCACCAACCTGCAGTCCGGCCTCCTGTACGGCTATGTAGGCCAGGTCAGCTACCTGGTCTCCCGGATGAAAGAAGAAATGGGCGTCACGGATCTGGCTGTGGTGGCAACCGGCGGCTTTGCGGCCACGATTGCGGAGCAGTCTGATGTCATTGAGCATGTGGATCCGCTTCTGACCTTAAAAGGCATCAAGATGATTTACGATAAAAACTTTGCGTAGAATCATCTCACCCTGATCCTTTTGCGCGGGTTTGTCTTGAAGTATTGCCATGGTTAATATTATAAACCGCCTGTCGGACTGGACAAGCGGTTCTTTTTATCGGTAATACCGGGTCTTGTACTCCAGCCGCTGGCGCAGCTTGGGTTTGCGCTTCCTGGTCAAGAGCTTAAACAGCAGGGTAGAAATGAGGGCGACCGCCGCCACGGGCAGCAGGATGATGATTAAAAACTCCAGGGAGAAGCGGGGGAAGGGGTTGGGGTCCGCGTCCGTATAGGCCTTGATTTCTTCCACCGTAGGCGCGATGGATGGCCGTCTGTAAATGCTGCGCTTGGCAATCAGCTCATAGATGATGGGCTCGCTGCCCGGGGTTAGGGGCGTATAGGTCAGTGTGCCCATCACCTCGCCTGCTTCCACCGGCGCTTCCAGGGTGCGCGCGTATTCAATGGAGGTGCGGGTGTTGTAAATCTTTTGCTGTTCATCCGTGTTGCCCAGGGGCGCGACCAGGGCGTCATTGGCCAGGGGATCCACCTTGCGCAGGGCCAATTCCAATTGGCCCAGTTCGCCGTCTTCCAGGGCAAAGCTGCTGATGTTGATGACCTTGGGGTTGTCCTTATACAATTCCGCCACGCTGGTGGAAACAAACTGGGTAAAGCCGTATTCCATCAGCCTCCTGGTGTCTGTCCATTTGGCGGTGGAGCCGGAGTTTAAGACGACCGAAATCAGCTCAATGCCCTGCTTGGTGGCAGAGCCGATAAAGCAGTCCCCGGCCAGGGAATGCTGCCCGGTCTTAACGCCGGTGGCGTATTCATAATAATACTTGTTCTCATCCCCCGCCTGCAAAAAGGGGTTCGCCCTATTGTTGAAGCGCCGGGCATCAGACATGTTGGTGGCGGGCAGGGTGAAGCTGGTTAAGGCCGCGATCTCGCGGAATTCCGCGTTTTGCATGGCCTCCCTGGTGATGATGGCCAGGTCACGGGCGGTGGAGAGATGGTTGTCATCATGGTAGCCATGGGAGTTGGCAAAATGGGTGCGTGTGCAGCCATAGCGCATGGCCGCCTCGTTCATGAGGTTCACAAAGGCGACTTCCGTGCCCATGATGTGCTCCGCGATGGCAATGGCGCCGTCGTTTCCGGAATAGACCATGGTCGCGCGGATGAGGTCTCCCATCTTGACCTGCTCCCCAACCTTTAAGCCCAGCTTGGAGGCATCCTCCGGCACGGAGGCCGCATAGGGGGAGACAGTGACCATTTCCTCCGGGTCTGACATGGTCAGGGCCAATAGCGCGGTTAAAACTTTGGTGGTGGAGGCTGGGGGCCGGATCTCATCCGCGTTTTTTTCAAAGAGGACGTCGCCCGTGGTCTGCTCAATCACAATGGCGCTGGAGGCGCGCAGGTTATTGGTGGCCAGGTTCTCAGGCTTTGAGGCGTCATACTCACTGGCATAAGCGCCCTGCGCGGGCAACAGCAAAGTCAGCAGCAAAAGCAGCAAAAGCGCTTTGCTTTTCACGGTTTTGGCCGCCTGACCCATCGCCCGCACCTCCTTTTTGGTGTGGGCATATCCTATCACAAATCGGCTTGCTTGTATAGTTTGGCACCCTCATCGTACAGGTTTCGCCCAGTGGCGTCTACGCAGACCACGGCTGGCAAATCTTCGACTAAAAAGCGGTGAATGGCCTCAGCGCCTAATTCCGGGTAGGCCACCACCTCGGACTTTTTGATGGACTTTGAAATCAGGACAGCGGACCCGCCAATCGCGCCGAAATAGACCGCGCCGTACTCCACCATGGCCTTGATGGTATTTTGGCCTAAGCGGCCTTTACCAATCATGCCCTTTAAGCCCAGTTTGATGAGCGGCGGCGCATAAATGTCCATCCGGTAGCTGCTGGTGGGCCCGGCGGAGCCAACGGCATAGCCGGGTTTGGCAGGGGCTGGCCCAACGTAATAGATGGTCTCCCCCAACAATTCAAAGGGCAGGGGCTCCCCTTTGTCAATTAAGGCAATCAGCTTTTTGTGCGCGGCGTCCCTGGCGGTGTATACCGCGCCGGTGAGCAACACCTCATCCCCTGCTTGTAATGTTTTAATGTCTTCTGCGCTCAAGGGCAAGCGGACTTTTTTCATCCTGTCCTCCTTAAATGGTGCCTTCGGCATGGCGGGCCGCATGGCAGCAGATGTTGACGGCCACCGGGAGGCCGGCGATGTGCGTGGGCGCTGTGATGATGTGCACTTTAAGCGTCGTTGTCCGCCCGCCATAGCCAGCCGGGCCGATGCCCAGGGCGTTGATGCCCTCTTCCAGTTCCTGTTCAAGGGCTTGATAGCGGGGGTCCTTGTTGTGCCGGGTCAGGGGCAGGCTGGTGGCCCGTTTGGCCATCAGGGCGGACAGCTCAAAACTGCCGCCGATGCCAACGCCCACCACCAGGGGCGGGCAGGGGTTGGGGCCTGCCTCCTCCACCACCTTTAGGATGAAGCGCTTCACGCCCTCCACACCGTCAGAAGGGGTCAGCATCTTCAACTGGCTCATGTTCTCGCTGCCAAAGCCCTTGGCCACGGCCATGATCTGCACCTGGTCGCCGGGAATGAGGCGCACATGGATCACACAGGGGGTGTTGTCCCCGGTGTTCTTGCGCTCAAACAAAGGCTCCGCAACGATGGACTTGCGCAAGTAGCCTTCCAAATAGGCCTGGCGCACCCCTTCGTTCACCGCCTCCTCCAGGCTGCCGCCCGTGAAGTGGACGTCCTGTCCAATGGTTAAAAAGACCACGGACATGCCCGTGTCCTGGCAAACGGCCAGCTCTTCTTCCTTTCCCAGGCGGTTGTTCTCCAGGATTTGCTCAATCACCGTCCTGCCCAAGGGGGAGGGCTCAACTTCTTTCATGGCGGTCAGCTTATCCGTCACATCCTGGCCAATGACAAAATTGGCCTGCAAAAACAATTCCTTCACCTTTTGGGTGATGAGCGATAACGGGATTTCTCTCATGGTTGGCCTCCTTGTTGTTTTACTCGATGATGACCACTTGCTTTTTCCAGGCGGTTTGCGCGCCTAGGCCAGCGCCCACCTGCCAGATTTCCTCAGCCCGCAAGTCCTGTTGCACCTCTGGGTGGCGGCTCTTGGCCGGGCGGCTGATGAGGGGAAACCCACTTTGATCGATTGCCTTTAGCAAGGGGGCAGCGCTCCTCTTCATGCCCAAAAGCCGGGCGTATTCAGGCTGCTGGCCATATTGCTTCATCTTGATCAAGGCTTGGGTCAGGGCCCTGTTAATCCGGGCATAGGGGTAGCGCTTGGTCTTCACCAGGTCCAATAGCTCTGCCCGGCTTGCGGCCTTCTTGGCCGCCAGATAGACGCGCTGCTCCAGCCCCTCTGTAAACTCGCTGTAGGCTAAAAGGCTTTTTGGCCCTTGTTCCAGGATGGAAAGAAGCAGGGATTTGTCCAGCGCTTCCTTTGGATGCCGGGGGGCTGAAACAATCAGCTCCACCGTTTCCTCTGGGCATTCCTCCCGTAAATCGCACGCAGGGTATTTGGAAAGCTTGAGCCGCACCGCGCTGGCGGAGGCCAGGGGCCCAGGGGAGGGGCTGTGGTAGTCCGTGGTTCTCTTGATGGGCAGGGGTTGGATGGGGCTTTGTAAGCTGTCCAGCTCCCTTAAATAGCTCATCCCCAGGATGAAGTTGGGGGAGGAGAAGAGCGAAGGCAAAATGTCTGGCAGACTTTTTTTCAGTGCCTCCCCCTGCGCTTTGGCAAAGGAAAGCCCCTTTTTGAGGTTGCTTTTTAACTCAAAGAGGAAGCCCTCATCCGGGTGGTTGAGCAGTCGGGCGGCTTTGACCAAAAGGTCTGTTTGCGCGCTTTCGCTGCCAAAGGCCAGGGTAGTAACCAGGCCAAGCTGGTGCAGGATGCTTACCCCGCCCCTGGCAAAGCGGTTGGCCTGGGCGCAGGAAAAGCTGACCGGCATGCCCAGCACCAGGTCCGCCCCGTTTGCAAGGGCCATCTGTGCCCTTTTATGGCTGTCAAAGAGCATGGGCTCCCCGCGCTGTGAGAAGGCGCAGCCCAGCACGCAAATCACATAGTCGGCCTGGCTTTTCTCCCTTGCCGCCTCCAAGTGGTAGCGGTGCCCTTTGTGAAAGGGGTCATACTCCGCGATGATGCCGCAAACCTTCATTGCTCACCTCTTCATTTCCTCAATTATAACACGCTTTCCACCCCTTTTAAAGTTGACAAAGGCAAAGGCCCAACCGTATAATGGGCCTATCAAACAAAAGGAGGTGGCCTTTCATGGACGACGGCGCTAGATGCCAGGTGAACGAAGGCGTTCCGCGATCGCGACGTGTCCTTGACGCGCTGCCGCAATAGCCTTTCCACCTGACATTT
Organism: uncultured Christensenella sp.; assembly: GCA_964405705.1. Classification (GTDB taxonomy): domain Bacteria; phylum Bacillota; class Clostridia; order Christensenellales; family Aristaeellaceae; genus UBA6115. Next base: position 4,512 of record CAYOOZ010000042.1, on the reverse strand, counting down.
ATCACGTCCTGGCCCTTGTTCCTACAAGGTGCTTTTTTGCGCGGATGATGAATGAAGGAGGTGATTCCCATGAACTGGGAACAGATCGAAGAAAAACTGGACCATTTATTGGCCGAAAGCCGCCATGGCCAACTGCGTGGCGCGTTAATGATGCTCAACCCCGTGGACATCGCGGGCTATATGACCAAACTGGACAAGGAAAAGCTGCTCCTGCTCTTCCGCATCCTGCCCAAGGATGTCTCTGCGGACGTCTTTAGCTACATGGATGCCGCCCAGCGGCAAACGCTGGTGGAGAGCATCGCGGACGCTGAAATCTCAGCCCTGATTGATGAAATGTTTGTTGATGACGCGGTGGACTTTTTGGAGGAGCTGCCGGCCAACGCCGTCAAGCGCGTCCTGCAGAACACCGAGCCCAAGACCCGCGCCATCATCAACCAGTTTTTGAAATACCCGGAGAACTCGGCCGGCTCCCTGATGACCATTGAGTATTGCGAGGTCAGCCAGGACATGAGCGTCAAAGATGCCTTAAAAAGCATCATGGAAACAGGCGTTGACAAGGAAACGGTCTATACCCTGTATATGCTGGATGCTCAGCGCCACCTGATTGGCTCCATCCCCCTGCACAAGGCCCTAATGGTGCCGGAGGACACTGCCTTAGTGAAGCTGATGGATCCGGGCACCATCGCGGTGAACACCATGGATGACCAGGAAGTGGTTGCGGATACCGTGCGAAAGTACCACCTTTTATCCATCCCCGTGGTGGATGGCGAGGGCCGCATGGTCGGCATCATCACCAATGACGACATTATGGACGTCATTGAGGAAGAAAACACCGAGGACATTGAAAAGATGTCTGGTCTTGCGCCCGCGGCGGAGCCGTATTTCACCTCCAAAATCCTGACCCTGGCTGGCAACCGTCTGCCCTGGTTGATGATTTTGATGTTTACCTCCATTATTTCAGGCGCTATCATCGCCCGCTTTGAATCGGTCCTGGCGGTCAACATCCTGCTCTCTGCCTCCATCCCCATGCTCATGGACACGGGCGGCAACTGCGGCCAGCAGGCCTCTACCCTGATGATCAGGGGCATTGCGCTGGGCGAGGTTCAGTTTAAGGATGTCTTCCGCGTGCTGTGGACGGAGTTCCGCGTGGGGCTTTTGGTTGGGCTCACCCTCTCCGCGGTCACCTTTGTGCGGCTCTTGTTGTTAAACAGCGCCTCTGTGGTCATGTCCGCTGTCATTTCCTTCAGCTTGTTTGCCACCGTGGTCATCGCCAAGTCCATCGGCTGCCTGCTGCCCTTGGCCGCCCAAAGGCTCAAGATGGACCCGGCCCTGGCGGCCTCCCCCCTGATCACGACCATTGTGGACGCGGCCAGCCTGTTTATCTTCTTCTCCGTGGCGTCCAAGTTCATCCTTCAGATATAAGCCCATGTATACAAAAAGCCGTGCAGTTTGCGCGGCTTTTTGCGTCCGTGATTTACATATTGAAATAGCGCTTGGCATTGGTGTAGCTGATGTCTTGAACCATCTGTCCCAAAAAGGGCAAGTCATGCGGATATTCCCCCTCATCCACCATTTGGCCGATGAACTGGCAAAGGAGCCGGCGGAAGTACTCATGCCGGGTGTAGGATAAAAAGCTGCGGGAGTCCGTGAGCATCCCGATAAAATTGGCAAATACGCTGTGGTTGGCCAGGTTGGTCATCTGCTCTGTCATGCCATGCTTTGTATCATTAAACCACCAGGCGCTGCCGTGTTGGATTTTGCCCTTGTCAGGCCCTTTTTGAAAACAGCCGGCGATGGCGGTGATCTGCGCGTTGTCCGTTGGGTTTAAGGAATAGAGGATGGTTTTGGGCAGGCCGCTTTGCTTTTCCATCTCGCCCAACAGTTGGCCCAGCTTAAATCCGACCCCCTCATCCCCCCTGATGCCGTCATAGCCACTATCGGGGCCAAGCTGATGAAAGGCCACTGGGTTTACATTGCGCGCCGCGCCAAAGTGCAGTTGCATGACCATGTTGTGCTTCCTGTACTCCTGCGCCAAAAAGCAAAGCATCTCCGTCTTAAAGGCGTCCGCTTCCTTTGGCGTGATGGCTTCACCCAGTTGCGCCTTGATAAAAGCCGGTTCCGCCAATTCCCTTTGCTCAAAGACCACTTTATCCAGCCCATGGTCAGAAGCCCTGCACCCCAGGCGCGCAAAGTGGTTTAGGCGGTTTGAAAGCGCCGCCTTGAAGGTATCCAGGCATTTGAGTTCAAACCCACAGGCATCGCCCAGTTCCCGTAGATAATCAAGAAATCCGGGCTTGTCAATGTTCAAAGCCTTGTCTGGCCGAAAAGTCGGGTAGACTTCAAAACCCTTGTCCTCTTGCTCTGCCAGGCGCTGATGCCAGATTAAGTCGTCCATTGGGTCATCCGTTGTGCAGATCACCTCCACCCGGGATTTTTGGATGATCTGGCGGGCGGACAAGCTGGGCAAGAGGCTGTTGGCCTGCTCCCAGATTCTTTTCGCGCTGAATTCACTCAAGGGCTCGTTGATGCCAAAATACCTCAAAAGCTCCAGGTGCGTCCAGTGGTAAAGCGGGTTTCCAATCAGGCGGGGGAGGGTTTTGGCCCAGGCTTCAAACTTGGCATATGGGGCGGCATCCTGCCCGGTAATCAGGTTTTCCGGCACGCCATTGGCCCGCAGGGCGCGCCACTTGTAATGGTCCCCGGACAGCCAGATTTCGCTCAGGTCTGAAAACACCTTGTCCTCATAGATCTGCTTGGGGTCAATGTGGCAGTGATAGTCGATGATGGGCATCTTCTGCGCGTAATCAAAGTACAGCGCCCTGGCTGTTTCTGATTTCAACAAAAAGTTCTCATCCATAAACGCCTTTTTCATGTTCCCCTCCGTTTGTCCTGGACAGGCGGTTGATCTTGTTTTCATTATAGGTTTATTGCTGTCTTGATTCAATCAAATTGGACTTTGATTTTTGGAACCTGTGGGGAACCTGTGGGGATTGTCCGCTTTTCTCCCGGTTTTGCTTGTCAGAAGCCCCTTCATGTGATAACATAGCCTTTGTTGAAAACATCAGCGAGGGTCGCAATTTATATGGAGGGCTTGTAAATGGCAGAATATTTGAGCAAGGACATTCGGAATATCGCCTTGATGGGTCATGGCAGCGAGGGCAAAACCACCCTGGCGGAGGCGATGCTGTTTGCTGCTGGTAATATTGACCGCCAGGGCAGGGTGGAGGACGGCAACACCGTCACAGACTACGATCCGGAAGAAATCAAGCGCGGTATTTCCATCTCTGGCGCCATGGCGCCGGTGGAGTGGAAGGGCACCAAGATCAACCTGATTGACATCCCTGGCTATTTTGACTTTGTGGGCGAGGCCATCGGGCCCCTGCGCGTGGTGCGCACGGTGGGCATCGTGGTGTCCTCTGTTGGCGGCATCTCCGTTGGCGCTGACAAGGCCTGGCACGCGGCAGGCAAGGCCGGCTGCGGGCGCATGTTCATCATCAACCAGATGGACCGTGAAAACGCGGATTATGACAAGGTGCTTCATCAGCTGCGCGACAAATACGGCTCCAGCGTCGTTCCCCTGGTCATGCCGGTTGGCGCAGCCTCTTCCTTCAAGGGCGTTGTCAACCTGCTGGAGAAAAAGGGCTATGAGGGCGTTGGCAAGGGCTTAAAAGAAGTGCCCGTGCCCGAGAACCTCAATGACGCGATGGAGCAGTACCTGGCCGAAATCACCGAGGCGGCTGCCGAGGCGGATGATGACCTTTTGGAAAAATATTTTGAGGAAGGCGAGCTCTCCCACGAGGAAATCCTCATTGGTTTCCGCAAGGGCATGCAGACCGGCAAAATTGTGCCTGTCGTCGCCACCTCTGCCTTAACCGGCGTTGGCATTGCCAAGCTTATGGACCTGCTGGTGGACTATTTCAGCTCCCCCGAGGGCACCGAGCAGGTGGGCGTCAACCCCAAGGACAACAGCGAGATCGTGCGCAAGTGCCTAAACTCCGAGCCCTTCTCCGCCTATGTCTTTAAGACCGTGGCTGACCCCTTTGTGGGCAAGCTGTCCTTGGTCAAGGTCATGTCCGGCACCCTGTCCACCGGAACCGCGCTGTACAACGTCAACCAGGAGCGCACGGAAAAATCAGGCGGCCTGTTTGTGATGCGCGGCAAGAAGCAGACCAACGTGCCTGTCCTCAACGCCGGGGACATCGGCGCTCTGAGCAAGCTCAACTACACTGCCACCGGGGACACCCTGTGTGAGCAGGGCAACCTCATCAAATACCCCGAAATCACCTTCCCTGAGCCCAGCTTCACCAAGGCCGTCTTTGCCGGCAAGCAGGGTGAGGAAGACAAGGTCTTTACCGGCCTTGCCCGCTTGCAGGAAGAGGATCCCTCCATCAAGACCACCAAGAATGTTGAGACCACGGAGACCCTGCTCTCTGGCCAGGGCGAACTGCACTTGGATGTGGTGCGCTCCAAGCTGGCGTCCAAGTTTGGTGCCTCCGCTAACCTGGAGGATCC
>CAYOOZ010000041.1:1711-13689 GCA_964405705.1 uncultured Christensenella sp. | reverse complement strand
CCCGCGGGTGATGTTGCGGTTTTTGCTGATGATTTCGCCCAGGCCGCCCGCCGTCACCATGCCGGCAATGCCTTCAATCTCGCTCGCGGCAATGCCCGAAATGATGGCGATCACCTCATTGGCATAGGAAATCGTGCCGCCGTCTTTGACGACCGGTTCGGTATTCACAGGCAAGTTATCCTTTTTCGGGTTCATATTTCTACCTCCTTAGGATTCTTGTTCAGTATAACAAAATGAGGGCCTCTTGACAACCGGAAAGCCCATCCCGTCCTAAGCCTGCTTGAGGTGAAGCTGCTTTAGTTGCTCATCTGCCACCTGGGAAGGGGTATCCATCATCAGGCAGGATGCGTTTTGCGCCTTGGGGAAGGCGATGACATCCCGTAAGCTGTCTGTCCCTAAGAGCATCATCATCAGCCTGTCCACCCCAAAGGCAAAGCCGCCGTGCGGGGGTGTGCCATATTTGAACGCCTCCAAAAGGAAGCCAAAGCGCTGCCAGGCTTCCTCATGGGTGAAGCCCAGGAAGCTGAACATTTTCTCCTGCAGGTCCGACGCGTGGATGCGGATGCTGCCAGAGCCCATCTCCACCCCGTTTAGGACCAGGTCATAGGATTTGGCGCGCACCTGCTCGGGGTGTTCCGCCAACAGGTGGAAGTCCTCCTCCATGGGCATGGTGAAGGGATGATGGGCAGCGGTATAGCGCTCAGCCTCCTCATTCCACTCCAACAGGGGGAACTCTGTAATCCAGGTCAGGTTGTACTCATCCTGATTGACCAAGCCCATCTGCTTGGCCAGCTTGACGCGTAGCTGCCCCATGGCATTCAAAGCCACCAGGCGCTTGTCCGCGATCAGGAAGAGGGCATCGCCCGGCTTGGCGTCCATCAGGGCCAATAGTTCAGAAAGCTTCTCTGGAGTCACATTCTTGGCAAAGCTGGAGCGGTGGCTGCCATCCTCGTTGATGGCCAGCCAGGCCAATCCCTTGACATGGTATGTTTTTACATACTCGCCCAGGGCGTCCATCTCCTTGCGGGAGAGTTGAGCCGCTGCCTGATCCGCCTTCAAGGCGCAGACGCGTTTGCCTTCTTTTACTGCTGATTCAAAGATGGAAAAGCCGCTGTCCCCCGCCCAGTCAGACAGGTTTTTGATTTTAAGCCCATAGCGCAAGTCGGGTTTGTCGCTGCCATAGGATTCCATGGCCTCTTGCCAGGTCATCCGGGGCAAGGGGAGCTTTATGTCAATCCCCTTGATTTCTTTAAACACCTCAGAAAACGCGCCTTCCACAACGGTCTGCACGTCTTTTGGCTCCACAAAGCTCATCTCCAGGTCCAGCTGCGTAAACTCCGGCTGACGATCCGCCCGGCTGTCCTCATCCCGGAAGCACTTGGCGAACTGAAAATAGCGGTCAAGGCCAGAAAGCATGAGCAATTGTTTGTAGATTTGCGGGCTTTGGGGCAGGGCATAAAATTCGCCCGGGTGCAGGCGACTGGGCACCAAAAAGTCCCTGGCGCCCTCCGGCGTGCTCTTGGTCATGATGGGGGTCTCCACTTCAATGAAGCCCTGGGTGATCATGTTCCTGCGGATGGCGTTGACGGTTTTGGAGCGAACCTGCAGCATTTCCTGCATGCTGGGCCGCCTTAAGTCCAGGTAACGGTATTTCAGGCGCACAGCCTCGTTTTCATTGCTGCCGTCATCCGTATAAATGGGCGGGGTGGCCGCCTCATTGAGCAGCTTGGCTTCCTTCACCGCCACCTCAATGGTGCCGGTTTGCAGTTTATCATTGATGGCGGCCGCATCCCTTTTCTTGACCACGCCGCGCACGGCCAAAACAAATTCTGAGCGCAGGGACTCCGCCAATTGATAGGTTTTTTCATCCATGTGGTTGGCGTCAAACACCAATTGAATCAGACCTGAGCGATCCCTGAGCCAGACAAAAAGGATGCCGCCCATGTTGCGCACACGGGACACCCAACCCATCAGGGTGACTTCGCGTCCAATATCCTGCTCACGAACCTCCGCGCAGCGCAAATCCCGCTTCCAGTTTCCCAAAAATTCCGCCATATTTTCCTCCGTCTCTGCTTAGAGCAGCGATTTGATGGTATTGACAGCGTCAGACAGGGTGATCTCTTCTTCCCCGCCATCCGCCATGTTTTTCAGCTTTAATTTACCGCTTTTAAGTTCATCCCCGCCCACAATGACCAAGTATTTCACGCCCAATTTATCCGCGTAGCGGAACTGGGCCTTTAAGCTCTTATCCATCTGGTCAAAGCCAGCTTCCACCCCTGCCGCGCGCAGGTCCAGGCACAGGTTAAAGGCGGGCAAGCGCCCCTCCTCGCCCAGGGAGGCGATAAAGACCTGGCTCATGGGAGGCTCCTGCGGCATGATGCCCTGGTTTTGCAATTCCAGCAGAATGCGCTCCGTTCCAATGCCAAAGCCAACGCCCGGCAGGGCAGGGCCGCCGATTTCCTCCACCAGCCCGTCATAACGCCCGCCACCGCACAAGGCGATCTCCCCATTGGGGGTGTTCATCACAATCTCAAATACCGTCTTGGTGTAATAATCAAGGCCCCTGACGATCTTTGGGTCAATCCGAAAGGTGAGCGCCCGCGCGTTTAAAAGGGATTGAAGTCCCTGAAAATGGGTGTCGCATTCCTCACACAGGAACTCCAAGATATTGGGCGCGTTTTGTGTGATGGCCTGGCAGCCTTTTTCTTTGCAATCCAAAATGCGCAGGGGGTTGCGATCAAAGCGCGCCTGGCACTGGCCGCAGAGCTTGCTTAAATTGTCCCCCAGGTAGTCCTTCAGCGCCTTTTGGTAATTGGGCCTGCAGACAGGGCAGCCGATGGAATTGATGTTCACGGACAGGTTTTTCATGCCCAGGCGGCCCAAAATGGACAGCACGCTCAAAATGACCTCAGCGTCAGCGCTTGGCCCCTTTACGCCAAAGCATTCCATCCCAAACTGGTGGTGCTCCCGGAGGCGCCCGTGCTGGGGCTTTTCATAGCGGAAGATGGGGTTGTTCAGGTAGTACATCTTCACGGGCAGGGGCTCTGTGTACAGCTTGTGCTCTACCAGCGCGCGCACCGCGCCCGCTGTCCCCTCAGGCTTTAAGGTGATGGAGCGCTCCCCCTTGTCCATAAAGGTGTACATTTCCTTTTGAACGATGTCAGTTGTGTCCCCCACCCCGCGCTCAAACAGCTCCGTGTGCTCAAACACCGGTGTTCTGATCTCGCGGTAGCCGGCCTTGCCCGCTTCCTCGCGCATCACCTGTTCTATCCATTGCCATACATGGCTTTCCTTTGGCAACATATCCCTGGTGCCCTTGGGGCTTTGAATTTCCATTCCTTCCCTCCTAATAAAAATCGTCCGCGCACACTTGCGGGACGAGTTCATCGCGTTGCCACCCAGCTTGCGCCAATTGGCGCCACTCAAACCCCTTAACGCGGGAAACGCTTGCTCTCACAAGGGACTCCGGGTTGTCCCGCGCCTTTTCGCATGGGCGGCTTTCACCTTTGCTGCCCTCTCTTGGATGCGTCCAGCCGCTTCTTCCCTTCACAGTCCTGTTGATTATACGGAGAATGCACCAACTTTGTCAATCTTCGCCAAGTAAAAAAGTGGAGGAGCGCTTGCTCCCCCACCTTTTATGGTTAGTTTAATTATTCGGCGATTTCAAAGGAAGGAATGACGCCGCCGCCAAACTCGGGGTTGTTGTCGATGTAATCCTTGACCTTCTGGCTCTGCAACACGCTGCGCAGGGCTTCCACAAAGGCTTCGTTTTCCTTGTCCGCGCGGACAACGATGTAGTTGGTGTAGCGCTTGGCGGTTTCGCCCTCAGCGGGCTCTAAAACCAGGGCATCCTTGGAGGGGTTTAAGCCAGCGCCCACGGCATAGTTGCCGTTGATGACCGCGAAGGCCGCGTCTTCTAAGGAAGTGGGCAGCAGCTCGGCTGTCATTTCCACAAACTTGATGTTGTGCTTATTTTCCACGATGTCCAGGGTGGAGTAGTTGTTCTCAGGGGTCGCGCCTTCGGGCAGCTTGATCAGGCCAGCATCCTGCAGGAGGAAGAGGGCGCGGGACTGGTTGGCCGGGTCGTTGGACAGAGCAATGGTATCCCCATCGGCGATTTCAGCCAGGTCGCTCTTGGTGCCCTTGTAAAGGCCATAGGGCTCATAGTGGACCGGAATCACGCCGACCAGCTTTTCAGCATCGGACACGCTGGCGCTGTACTCGTTCATGTAGGGCAGGTGCTGGAAGAAGTTGGCATCCAATTCCCCGCTGGAGGTGGCCAGGTTGGGCAGGACATAGTCGGTGAACACCTGGATTTCCAGGTCATAGCCCAGGGCTTTGAGGTCTTCGACAACCTGTTCCAGAATCAGGGCGTGCGGGGTGGGGGTGGCGCCGACAACCAGCTTTTGGTTTTCGGCCAGGGCGGCGACAGAGGACAGGGCCAATACCAGGGCGAGGGCTAAGGCAAACAGTTTCTTCATGGGGTACTCCTTTCAATTGCGCTGTATCAGCGCTTGCGGTGGTCTATTTTCTTGGTCAGGCGATTACCAAACAAGGTAATGAACTGCACCAGCAGAACCAGAACGATGGAAGCCGTGTACATGATGTCCAGTTTTCTCAGGTTCAAACCTTTGGTGATGGCGAGCGATCCCAGTCCCCCGCCGCCGGCGGCCGAGGCCATGGCGGTGTAGCTTAAGATAGTGACGGTGACAATGGCAGCGCCATTGAGCAGGGAGGGAAGCGCCTCTGGAATCATGACCTTTAAGATGAGTTGCATATCCGTTGAGCCCAGGGACTGAGCCGCCTCAATCACCCCTTTGTCCACTTCCCTGATAGAGGACTCCACCATGCGGGCCACATAGGGAAAGGCGCTGATGACCAGTGGAAAGATGAGGGCCGTTGTGCCAATCGCCTTGCCCATGACAATCCTTGTGACCGGAAAGAGCATGGCCAGGAGGATGATGAAGGGGATGGAACGCAGGAAGTTGATGATGACGCCCAGGGTCGCGTTGAAGGCCGGTTTGGGCAAAATCCCGTCTTTGGCGGTCACCACCAGGAGCAGTCCCAAAGGCATGCCAATGAGATAGGAAAGGATGGTGGACGGCACGGTCATGTACAAGGTATCCAGGGTTGCCTGCCATATCAGGGGCCATAGTGTTTCCCAGCTCATTAGTTATTCACCTCCTTCACGCTCACGCCCTGCTCAATCAGGAAGGCTGTGACCGCGTTGTTTTCATCCTCATCCGCGGGCTTTTTGATGATCATCTGACCATACATCTTGCCCTGCAGGTGGTTGATGTTAGCGCTTAGTATGCTGACGGAGACACCAGTTTCCTTGGCCAGGCGGGAGATGATGGGCTTTTCCGCGGCCGAGCCATCAAAGACAATGCGCAGAGTGGGGAAGCCAAAATCATCCTCTGCCATTTCCGGCAGTACGCCAAACAGACGCTTACCGGCCTCAGACTTGGTGTTGCGGAAGACTTCATTGACCACTCCCTCCTCCACCACCTTGCCCCCGTCCAAAATGGCGACCCGGTGGCAGATCTGGCGGATGACCGCCATCTCATGGGTGATGAGCAAAATGGTGATGCCCAAGCGGCGGTTGATGTCTTGCAATAAATCAAGGATGGACTGGGTGGTCATGGGGTCAAGGGCACTGGTGGCCTCATCACACAGGAGGAGGTCGGGCTCTGTGGCCAGGGCCCGGGCGATGCCCACGCGCTGCCTTTGTCCGCCGGAAAGCTGGGCCGGGTAGGCATCCGCCTTGTCCGTTAAACCCACGATTTCAAGCAGGGTCTGGACCTTTTTCCTGGCTTCCTTCATGGGCACCTTGGTGATTTCCAAAGGATAAAGGATGTTCTCCGCAATGGTGCGCTGCATAAAGAGGTTGAACTGTTGAAAGATCATGCCCATCTTCCGCCGTGTGGTTAAAAGCGCCGCCTTGTCCATTTTCAAGATGTCCTGTCCGCGGTAGAGGATCTCTCCCTCATTGGGGGTGTCCAAGCGGTTGATGCAGCGGATGAGGGTGGACTTCCCGGCCCCTGACATCCCCACGATGCCGTAGATCTCCCCTTCATTCACCTCAAGGCTGATGTTGTTTAAGGCAACAACCCTGTTTTCAGCGTCCGCGAAAATCTTGGACAGATTGTGCACCTGGATCAAGGGTTCCTTTGACAAAATCGACCTCCTACACAGAAAAATACCCACCTGCATTTTTTAGCAAGCGGGTATTGATTGACATGATGCCTTCAATTAACGCAAACCAAAAAGCACAGAACAGAACTGTCCGCACATCATGGGCATTCGCATCATTATGGTGCTGCGCATTTCTGTTCCCTCCTTGATTTGATGTCTGTATGATACCCATCCCCTGCCCGACTTGTCAAGCAAAATCACGAAAAACAGTGTAAAAACAGTGTAAAGCCGGCATAAATGCGGTTTTTGGTCATTCTTTGGCAGATGCCCTCATCCTGAGCCTTCGTTGGTTAAAAATGCTTCGAGTTTTCTCTCAGCCTCCACCCAGCGGTTAAACAGCCGCTCCATCTTGACTTGCAGCTGCTTGACCAAATTGGCCTGGGCGGCTGCCTTCTCAGGGTCCTGATAGATTTCAGGCGTTGCCTGATTCGCCACTGCCTCGTTATAGAGGATTTCAGCCTGGTGCGCCTCGGTCTCTGCCTTGATAAGGGCATCCTGCAGGCGCTTTTTTTCCTCAAACAGCAGCCGGTCTGCCCGGCGCTCTCGGGCCAGCTCAGTCCTGGTCTTTTCTGGCGCCGCGTCCAAATCCCCTTGCTCATGCTTGGTGATTTCTGCCAGGTAGTCATCATAATTGCCTTCATAGGCAGCAAGCCCGTCCTCTGAAAGCACAAAGACGCGGTTAGCAAAGCGGTTGATAAAGTAGCGGTCATGCGAAACGGCCAGGATGGTGCCCTCAAAGCCCTCCAGCGCTTTTTCCAGCGCCTCCCTGGAGTCCGCGTCCAGGTGGTTGGTTGGCTCGTCCAGGATCAGCAGATTGTCACGCTTCAACATCAGTTTGACCAGGCTGACCCGGCTCTTCTCCCCGCCGGAGAGCAGGTCAACCGGGGTAAACACATCATCCCCGGAAAAGAGGAAAAGGCCCAAAGCGCCCCTGATCTGGCTCTGGTTGAGCTGCGGAAAGGCGTCCCAGACCTCTGTTAGAATATCATTTTTTGGATTTAACCCCAGTTGCCGCTGATCAAAATAGCCAACCTGCGCCTTGGGCCCAAAGCTGACACGGCCGGTGTCCAGCTCCCCCGTGTCCATCAGGCAGCTCAGAAGCGTGGTCTTGCCGATGCCGTTTTTTCCAACCAGAGCCACCCGGTCCCCACCTCGTATATCAATTGAGAGGTCAGAAAACAGCGTCTTGCTGCCATAGGACTTGGACAGATTTTCACCGGTGATGGCCAGGTCGCCAATGAGGCGCTTGGTTTCAAAGCGGAACTGGATCTGCTTTTCTTCCTCCGGCCTGTCCAGAATTTCCATTCGCTCCAGGGCCTTTTCCCGGCTTTCAGCCGCCCTGATTGACTTTTCACGGTTAAAGCTGCGGAAGCGGGCGATGATGGCGCGCTGGCGCATAATTTCCTTTTGCTGGAGCAAATAAGCCTTGTTTCTGGCGGTGAAACGCTCCTCCCTTTGGGCTAAGTAGGCGGAATAATTGCCGTTATACATTTCCACTGTGCCAAAGAGCAATTCCCCCATCCTTGTACAGACCGCGTTTAAGAAATAGCGGTCATGGGAGACCAGGATAATCGTTCCTGTATAGGTGGACAGATAGTTTTCAAGCCACTTGAGTGCGTCCATGTCCAGGTGGTTGGTTGGCTCGTCCAAAAGCAGCAGGTCCGGCTTTTGCAGCAGCAATTGGGCCAAGCCTAATCGGGTGAGCTCCCCGCCAGAGAGGGTGGCAGCGCTCTGGTGAAACTGATCCTGCACAAAGCCCAGGCCGGATAAGACGCCCTGCACCTGGGAGGCCATCTCATAGCCGCCCTCCCGCTCAAATTGCTCAGTCAGCCGGGCATAATCCTTCAGGATGCTGTCCAAGGCATCCTGATTACTCTCTTCCCCCATGCGTACTTCCAGTTCGCGCATCCTGGATTCCAAGGCAGATAAAGCGCTAAAGGCTTCCCTGGCCACATCCAGGACGCTGACCCCCTCGCCCGGGTGGAAGACCTGGGTTAAGTAACCGATTTTTAAGCCCTTGGCCAGGCTGATGATGCCCTCGTCCTTCTGGAGTTCCCCACGCAAAATCTTTAGAAGCGTGGTTTTGCCGCTGCCATTGACGCCAACCAGGCCCACCCGCTCCCCGGCATTGATGGAAAAGGTGACGTCCTTTAAAACACTATCCACACCAAAGGACTTGGCGACATGGGTCACATCTAGAATAATCACAATACAACCTTCATATCAAATAAAAAAGCTGGCGCGGCGCGCACAGCTTTTTGAGCTTGGCCAGCCTTAGACGAAGATGAGGACCAGGCCAAGAACGACAAAGGCAACCGCGCTGCCCTTGGTCAGCATGGCCAGACGCCCTTCCAGGGTCTTGGTCTTGTTCCTGTCAAAGAAGCTGTTGGTGCTGCTGCCGCCAGCCAGCGCGCTAATGCCATCGGCATCGCCCTTTTGCAGAAGAACAGAAACAATTAGCGCCAAAGACGCAAGGAGCATCAAACTTGTCACAATCACCTGTACAGCAGTCATTTGGAAATCCCCCTAACTAAAATCAACATTTGGATATTATCATTAATTCCGGGATAGTTCAAGCAGTTTCACGGCCAATCTGTTATTTGGCCACCTTGGGTTTGTAGGTATAGCGGGCAATCAGCCGCGGGATGTTGCCATACATGCCGTAGGCATCCGAGTAAATCCGGTAGCGCTCGCCTAATTTCCATTCCGTTTTGGTCTGGTTTTCCACCATGACCAACTTTTCGCTGCCGCTGCCATCTGAGGTGTCCATGATGACCAGTTGCGGGCGGTTGCTGACAATTTCCTTGACCGGGCCTGTGAACTCATAAATCTGGGTGTTGGCGATGCGGGTGTTCATGTTGGCCAAGAGGTCCGGGTAGCCCCAGGAATCAAGCGCCCAAGCCTTTCTGGTGTAGATGTCCGGGTTGGGCAGGTAGTAGACATCGTACTTGACGATGGTGGGGTTCTTGTCCGGGAAGTCCGCGCGGATTTCCACCGTGTTGATGCCGATTTTGGAGAAAACCGCCTTGAAGCTAAACGCGCCTTTGCTGTTAAGCTCACTGGTGTCCAGCTCCTTGTGCGGGCTTAGGATGGTGATGGTGGCGCCGGCCCTGGTGGTCGCGGTGATGCTCATGGAGTCAGAGGAGCTTTCATCGTCCAGTGTGCTGGCCAAGTCCAGCGGGATGTCCTGGATGGCGCGGTAGATGTTGAGGGTAACGGAGTTTTCTCTATAATACTGGCTTCTGACGCTGATGTTGATGATGTTGTCGCCCACCGGCTGGACGGAAGCGTTGTAGCTGATGAAGCCGTTTTGCGTGTTCACAAAGGAGGAAAAATCCTCCCCGTTGATAAAGACCTTGCTGTTTTGCATCACATGGAAGCGCACGTTGTAGACCGGCGTGCTCACCTCCAGCCGGCTTACATCCGGGTTAATCAGGGTGATGGGTGAGAGCGGAATATTGACCGTGTATTGCACAGTGTCCATCTGCTTTTGCTCACCAGAGCTGGTGCGGATATAAGGGGTGAGCGTGACATCCATGGACGGCTGGGTTAAAGGCTCTATCAATTCATACCAGAAATAGTCCGCTACCTGGAAGGTGGCATAGCCGCCGGTCACGATATAACTTTTGCGCAGCTCCTTGATATAAATCTGCGAGCCCTCAGGCGCTGGGATGGAGATGGTGTGGGCGGCCATGTCATCTAAAATGGACGCTGAGATGATGGGCTGGGGCGTTTCGCTTGATTGCGCGCGGGACTGTAAAATGGGGCTTACCACAAACTGGTACACCGCAAACAGCGAGGCCACCAGAATCAGGCCAAGGGCAATATAGGGCAATAGCCGCATCCGGCTGATAAAACGCTTGCGCTTCTTTTTGGGCAGGGGCAAGGGTACGCTGCCCGTTCCGCCAATGGAAGCGTGCTGGGTAAAGTTGATGTCATCCCCGGCAATGGCGTAATAAGTGGGCTGGTCCACAAAGCCGTCATAGTCCACCTGGCTGTCATCATCAAGAAGCCGCTCCTGCCGCCTGCGCTCATCCTGGGGGTCAGCAAAAAATCGGTTTCGCCTTGAGGAGGAGGATACCTGGGTGCCAGAGGGCGCAAAGCCCCGCTTGGCCCCCCTGGAGCGCAGCTGCTTTTGGCGGATTTCGCCCTGGCGCTTGCGCTCATGCAGGGACAGCATCTCCTGGGCTAATTTGTCATGCTTATCGCCCTGCACGGTTTCATTGCCAAACTCGTCAAATTGAATTACCGTGGGCAGGTCGGAAGGCAGAGGGGCTGTTTTGTCAAGCTCCTCTGCTGGCTTGATGGTCTTGGCCGTCCTTTGGTTTAAGGTCTCCCCGCACTTAAAGCAGCGCGGAAAGCTGTCCCTGTTCCATTGGCCACAGGCAGGGCATTTCATGCTATTTCGCCCCTATTGGATAACTTCAATTACTCGTCTCCCATCTTCAGCACGGCGATAAAGGCCTCGCTGGGCAAATCCACGCTGCCAAACTTGCGCATGCGCTTCTTGCCTTCCTTTTGCTTCTCCAGAAGCTTTTTCTTTCTGGTGATGTCACCGCCATAGCACTTGGCCAAAACGTCCTTGCGCACGGCCTTGACAGTCTCCCTGGCGATGATTTTGCCGCCAATGGCGCCTTGAATCGGGATTTCAAACTGCTGGCGCGGGATGACATCCTTTAATTTTTCGGCGATGTTGCGGGCACGGCCATAGGCCTTGTCCCGGTGAACAATCATGGTGAAGGCGTCGCAGATTTCACCGTTTAATAAAAAGTCCAGTTTAACCAGGTCGCTGTCCTGATAGCCTGTGACCTCATAGTCCAAGGAGGCATAGCCGCGGCTGCGACTCTTGAGCTGGTCAAAAAAGTCGTAGATGACCTCGTTTAAAGGCAGGTCATAGGTCAATTTGACTCTTGAGCCCTCATATTGCATGTCCTTAAAGACACCGCGCTTGTCCACGCATAATTCCATCAGCGTGCCCACAAACTCCTGAGGGGTGTAGATGGTGGCCAGGACAAAGGGCTCACGCATCAGGTCAATCTGGCCAACATCCGGCAGGTTGCTGGGGTTATCAATATCAACGACCTCGCCATTGGTTTTGACAATTTCGTACACGACGTTGGGCACGGTGGTGATCAAATCCAGGTCAAACTCGCGCTCAAGGCGCTCCTGGATGATTTCCATGTGCAAGAGCCCCAAAAAGCCGCAGCGGTAGCCATAGCCCAGGGCCAGGCTGGTTTCCGGCTCGTAGGTCAAGGAGGCGTCGTTCATGCGCAGCTTGTCCAGCGCGTCCCGAAGGGCAGGGTAATCAGCGCCATCGGCAGGGTAGATGCCGCAGTACACCATGGGGATAGCCTGTTTATAGCCCGGAAGGGGCTCATTGGCCGGCCTTTCGGCATTGGTGATGGTGTCGCCCACGCGGGTGTCCCTGACATCCTTGATGGACGCGCTGACATATCCTACCTCGCCGGCAGACAGCTTGTCACAGGGCACAAAGCGCGGGGTCAACAGCCCGACTTCCACCACCTCAAACTCCGCCCCTGTCTGCATCATCAGCATGCGCATGCCCGGGGTCAACTCCCCGTTCATCACGCGGACATAGCAGATAGCGCCGCGGTAGTTGTCATACATCGCGTCAAAGACCAGGGCCTGCAAGGGGGCCTCCGGGTCGCCAACAGGCGGGGGAATCCGGGTGACAACCGCCTCTAAAACGTCCTCTATCCCAATGCCCACCTTGGCGCTGACCAGGGGCGCGTGCTCCGCATCTAAGCCAATTAAGTCCTCAA
>CAYOOZ010000041.1:0-1700 GCA_964405705.1 uncultured Christensenella sp. | reverse complement strand
GTCATGCTCCAGGGCCAGGTAGACATTGGCCAGGGTCTGGGCCTCAACACCCTGGGTGGCGTCCACCACCAACAGCGCGCCCTCACAGGCGGCCAAAGCGCGGCTTACCTCATAGGTGAAGTCCACATGTCCGGGGGTATCGATCAGGTTTAAGGTATAGGTCTGCCCGTCCTTGGCCGTGTATTTCATGTTGACGGCCTTGGATTTGATGGTGATACCGCGCTCCTTTTCAAGCTCCATGCTGTCTAAGACCTGGTCTGTCATCTGGCGCAGCTCAAAGGTGCCAGTCTTTTCCAAAATCCGGTCTGCCAGCGTGCTCTTGCCGTGGTCAATGTGGGCAATGATGCAGAAGTTTCTGATATGTGATAGACGATTTACTGCCATGTTTCCTCCGTTTTTGATTTTGCGGTCTTGCTAAAATTCTTCTGCATCTGTTCGTTGAGCAGATTGATGTTGCCACAGCCCATCGTGATCACCAGATCCCCGGGCTGTCCATATTTCAAGAGCCATTCTTCCGTTTGGTCAAAGTCCGGCGTGTGATGGGCTGTTACGCCATGTTCCCGCATCCCCTCAATGAGCATCTTTGTATTGATGTCCCCCGGGTCCTTTTCTCGGGCGGCAAAGATGTCAGTCACCAGGGTGATGTCAGCCGCCTTGGTACAGGTGAGGTATTCTGAAAACAGCGTCTTTACGCGGGAGTAGGTGTGGGGTTGCATCACGGCAATCACGCGCTTATTTTGCAGCTTGGCCATGTCAACGGCCACCCGCATTTCCGCCGGGTTGTGGCCATAGTCGTGATATAGGTCCATGCCCTGCACTGTCCCTGTAAACTCAAACCGACGGTGCGCGCCGGTGAACCGGGAGAGGGAGGCGGCTGCCTTTACAAAGGGCACGTTTAACAAATGGGCTGTGGCCAACGCGCACAGGGCGTGCAGGGCGTTGTAATAGCCTGGAACGGACAGGGAAACCTGTCCCAAGGTCTTGTCTTGATAGTGGACTTCAAAGGAGGCATTGCCCTTTTGGTCATACGCGAGGTTTGAGAAGGTAAAGTCCCCCGTTTCTTCCGAAAAGGTGAACACCTGCCTGTTTTTTGGCGCAAGCCTGGACAGCACGCGCTTGATCCTTTCATCAGTGCCCAAGGCCAAGATCGTTCCGTCATCGGGCAATTGCTCAAGAAAGTGCAGGTAGGCTTCCTCCACCTGTTCCATGGTGCCATAGCAGTCCAGGTGGTCCTCCTCAATGTTGAGCAGGACGGCAAAGCTCACCGGCATGTGATGGAAGCTGCGGTTAAACTCACAGGCTTCCGCTACAAACAGCTCATTGCCGCCAATGCGCACGCTGCCGCCAATGGCGTCCAGGCTCCCACCCAAGTGAACGGTCGGGTCAAGCCCGGTGTCCGACAGGATTTGCGCAATCATGGAGGAGGTGGTGGTCTTGCCATGGGTGCCAGCCACGCACAGCTGCCGCTTGGCCGTCTGCATCAACTGACCCAAGAGGACAGCGCGCTCCATCTGCGGGATGCCCTGCTCTGTGGCCGCCATTCGCTCCTGGTCCGTGGGCGCTATGGCTGCTGAGTAGACCAAAAGGCCTGCTCCTGCCACCATTTCCGGGTGGTGGCCAACCTGTACATCAAGCCCCAGTTGTCTTAAGCGCCTGACTGCATAGTTTTCCGCCGAATCGCTTCCGGAAACCAAATAGCC
>CAYOOZ010000040.1:0-13726 GCA_964405705.1 uncultured Christensenella sp. | reverse complement strand
GGAAGCGCTTTTACAGGCAAACCTCACGCTTTTTGACATCGCGGCCATTGGCATCACCAACCAGAGGGAGACCACCTTAATCTGGGACAAAAAGACCGGGAAGCCCATTTACCGGGCCATCGTCTGGCAATGCCGGCGCACCGCCAGCCTGATTGAGCGCGTCAAAGCGGAGGAGCTTTCTGACCTCATCCGTGAAAAAACTGGCTTGGTGCCGGACGCTTATTTTTCTGCCAGCAAAATCAGCTGGCTGCTGACAGAAACCGGCAACCTGGAGCGAGCCAAGCGGGGGGAGTTGTGCTTTGGCACGGTGGACAGCTTTTTGGCCTGGCATTTGCTGGAGGGCCACCCCCATGTGACGGATGCCACCAACGCCTCGCGCACCATGCTGTTTAACCTAAAAATACAGGATTGGGATCATGACCTGCTCAGCATCTTTGGCGTGCCAGAGGCCATCCTGCCAAAGGTGGTGGACACGGCCCAGGTGGTGGGCTATTTGGATGAGCGCTTTGCAAAGGGCGCACGGGTTCCGGTGGCCGCCATGGCGGGGGACCAGCACGCGGCCCTCTTTGGCCAGGGCTGCCTCACCCCCGGCGAGGTCAAAAACACCTATGGCACCGGCTGCTTTATGCTGATGAACAGCGGCAAAACCATCGTTAAAAACGACGCGGGCCTCCTGTCCACCATGGCTTGGCGCCTGGGTGGTCAGCCCACCTACGCCCTGGAGGGCAGTATTTTTGTAGCCGGGGCAGCCATTCAGTGGCTGCGGGATGAAATGGGCCTGATTGCCACCGCCGCCCAGTCAGAGGAGCTGGCGATGAAGGCCAAGGACAGCAAGGGCGTCTATTTTGTCCCCGCTTTCACAGGCCTTGGCGCGCCCCACTGGGACATGTACGCCAGGGGCAGCCTCCTGGGGCTCTCCCGGGGCACCGGGGCCGCCCATATCGCAAGGGCGGTCCTTGAATCCATCGCCTTTCAGTCCAATGACCTGTTGGCCTTAATGGCGCAAAGCCTGGGGCAAAAGCCCCAGAGTCTCAAGGTGGACGGGGGCGCTACGGCAAACAACCTCTTGATGCAGATGCAGGCGGATTTTTCAAACGTAAAGGTAAAGCGCCCTCAGGTCAGGGAGACCACGGCCCTGGGGGCCGCCCTCTTGGCCGGGCTGGGCATCGGCCTTTTTAACTGCAAGGAGCAGGCTGTGGGCCTCTGGCAGGCAGAGCGCGTTTTCTCCCCCCAGATGCCGGATAAAGAAAGGCAGCTTGCGCTGACTGGCTGGAAAAACGCGGTGAGCACCACCCTGTTTGATGCCAATCACAGAAAGCCCTCCCAGGCTTAGCGCCCATACGCCATTTTAGCTTGCCAAACCGCCTTTTTGGGCTTGCGGCTTGCTTGTTCACGACCCCCTTGTATGCTATAATCACCCCTGCAATCAAGCAAAGGAGAAACCAATGTTTTTAGCGGATGGCTGGCGGGATTTTGAGGTGCTGGACACGGGGGATGGCATGAAACTGGAGCGCTGGGGCAATTTTATTCTGGCCCGGCCGGATCCCCAGGTCATTTGGCCCAAAGCGCAGCCGGACAGCTGGTCACTGGCGGATGCCGTGTACCACCGCAGCGGCGAGGGCGGTGGCAGCTGGGATTTTCAGCGCCGCCTGCCTGAAAAATGGGAAATCTCCTACAAAAACCTGCGTTTTTATGTCAAGCCCACCGGCTTTAAGCACACCGGCCTCTTCCCGGAGCAGGCCGCCAACTGGGACTTTATGAGTGGCCTTGTCAAAAAGCGCCCCGGGGCAAAGGTGCTCAACCTCTTTGCCTACACCGGCGGTGCCACCGTTGCCCTCTTATCCGCCGGCGCTCAGGTCACCCATGTGGATGCGGCAAAGGGCATGGTGCTCTGGGCACGGGACAACCGCGCCTTGTCCGGCATCAAGGAGGACAGGGGCCGCTTCATCATCGAGGATGCCAAGGCCTTTGTGCAGCGGGAGCTGCGCCGGGGCAGCCGCTATGACGGCATCCTGATGGACCCGCCCAGCTACGGGCGCGGGCCCTCCGGTGAAATCTGGAAGCTGGAAAACGAGCTGTTTCAACTGGCCTCCCTGTGCGCAGGGCTTCTGTCAGAGGATCCGCTTTTCTTTTTAATCAACGGCTACACCACCGGCTTTCAGCCCAGTGTCCTGCACAACATCCTTTTGCGCTCGGTGTCCCCGCACCACCCGGGGAGCATCACGTCAAAGGAACTCTGCCTGCCGGTGGCCTCCGGCGGCTTTCTTCCCGCCGGAACCAGCGCCAGATGGCAAGCCAAAGGAGCCTGATCGTGAACGACATCAAAAACCTGATTTTATTTGAGGATAACCACCTCATCGTGGCGCTCAAGCCGCCCCGGATGCTGACCCAGGGGGACAGCACGGGGGACAGCGATTTATTGAGCCTGCTCAAGGAGTATATCCGCGTCAAATACGAAAAGCCGGGCGAGGCCTTCTTGGGCCTGGTGCACCGGATGGACCGCCCTGTCGGCGGGCTTTTGGTCTTTGCCAGAACCAGCAAGGCCGCTGCCCGTTTAAGCGAGCAAATCAAGCAGAACACCTTGAAGCGGGAGTACATCGCCGTTTGCGAAGGCCGGGTTCCCGCCAATTTCCAATTAACCGATTACCTCATCAAGGATGAGGAAACCAACACCGTGCGCGTCCTCCCCAGCCATTTAAAGCGCCAGGGCAAGGAGGCCATCCTCTTTGGCCAGTGCGTGGCGGAGAATGAAACCCAAAGCCTGGTGGCCATTCGCCTGCAAACCGGGCGCGCCCACCAGATCCGTGCCCAAATGGCCCATTTTGGCCACCCGCTTATGGGCGATGCCCGCTACAACCATGAAGGGCAAAAGGGCCTCATCGCCCTGTGGGGGATGCGCCTGTCCTTTAACCACCCCGTCACCGGCAAAGCCCTGGTCTTTGTCTGCGCGCCAGGCCGCATGCCGGGGGATTACCCGCACAGCAGGTTCTTTGACGCCTTCAGGCGCGACCTGGATGCCCTGGAGCGCTCCTGGCCGGATATCGCGACCATCTTATAAAGTTTCACCGTAGAATAAAAGGAGCTAAATGCCACATCCTGTCACCTATGAATTAATCCATACCTGCGCCCAGTCTGGCGCGCGCGCGGGCATCTTGCACACGCCCCATGGCGATGTAAAAACCCCGGTGTATATGCCAGTGGGCACCCAGGCCGTGGTCAAGGCGATGACTAGCCGGGAAATGAAGGAATTGGGCGCGCAAATCCTGTTGTCCAACACCTACCATCTCAACCTGCGCCCTGGCAGCGCGCTGATTAAAAAGGCCGGCGGATTGCACAGCTTCATGAACTGGGAGAAGCCCATCCTCACGGATTCGGGCGGCTTTCAGGTGTTCTCCCTGGCTGATCTGAACAAAATCACCGAGGAAGGGGTGGCCTTCCGCAACCACTTGGACGGCAGCAAATTGATGATGAGCCCGGAATCCTCCATGCAGATTCAGCAGGAGTTGGGCGCTGACATTGCCATGGCCTTTGACGTATGCACCCCCTACCCCAGCACCTATGAACAGTCCAAGGCCGATATGGAGCGCACTCACCGCTGGGCTGAGCGCTGCCAGAAAGCCCACACCAGGGAAGACCAAGCCCTCTTTGGCATCGTCCAGGGCGCCTTTTATGAGGATTTGCGCATAGAATCCGCCAAGATCCTGGCCGCGATGGATTTCCCGGGCTATGGCATTGGCGGCCTGTCCGTGGGCGAGCCCAAGGACATCATGTATGGCATGCTGGACGCCTTGGTGCCGCATTTGCCCAAGGACAAGGCGCGTTATTTGATGGGCGTGGGCACGCCGGACTGCCTCTTGGAGGGCGTGCTGCGCGGGGTGGACATGTTTGACTGCGTCCTGGCTACCCGCATTGCCAGAAACGGCACTGTCCTCACCCGGGAGGGCCGCTTGGTGGTGCGCAATGCCCGCTACAGGGAGGATTTTGCCCCCCTGGAGGAGGGCTGCGATTGCGAGGCCTGCCAGCATTATTCCAGGGCTTATATCCGCCACCTCATCAACACCGGTGAAATCACCGGCGGACGGCTGTGCAGCATCCATAACCTGCGCCACTTAACCCGGCTGATGGAGGGGGCAAGGCAGGCCATTTTGGAGGATAGGTTTTTGGACTATGTCCGGGATTTCTACGCCCACTTTGATATGTCCTTGGCCTTTAACAGGGGGGAGGAACAGTGACAAACGATATTCACATCAGGGTCTCCTCCCTGGATTACCGCTATGAGCCTGGCGCCAAGCCCGCCCTGTCGGATGTCAGCGTGGACATCAAAAGGGGCCAGTTTGTGGCGGTCCTGGGGCACAACGGCTCGGGCAAGTCCACCCTGGCCAAACTGCTCAACGGGCTTTATCAGCCCACCGCTGGTAAGGTCCTGGTATCCGGCATGGACACCAATGATGACAGCAAAATCTGGAACATCAGGCGCACCGCCGGGATGATCTTCCAAAACCCGGACAACCAGTTGGTCGCCACCCAGGTCTATGATGATGTGGCCTTTGGCCTTGAAAACATCGGCGTGCCCACGGAGGAAATGCCCGCGCGCATTGATGAGGCCTTAAGGCTCACCGGCATGAGCGAGTTTAAGACCAGGGCCCCCCACCTGCTCTCCGGCGGGCAAAAGCAGCGGGTCGCCATCGCGGGCATCCTGGCCATGCAGCCGGAGGCGTTGATTTTGGACGAAGCCACCGCCATGCTGGACCCCCAGGGCCGCAAGGAGGTCTTAAAGACGGTTTTGCGCCTAAATCAGGAGCAGGGCATCACCGTGGTCTGGATCACCCACTTTATGGAGGAAGCCGCCGCCGCGCAGCGCGTTTTGGTCATGGACCACGGCAGCATTGCCATGGACGGTACCCCGCGGGAGATCTTTTCACGGGTGAACAGCCTGCGCGCCTTGAGGCTGGATGTGCCGCCCATGACGGCGCTTGCGCACCTGCTGCACCAAAAAGGCATACAGATTGATGAGAGCGTGCTCACAGTGGACGACATGGTAAGGGAGGTGAAGCGCCTGTGCCCATCGTGCTTGAAGGATTAAGCCACCTGTACAAATCCGGCCCCCAGACCACCGTGGCCTTGTCAGACATCAACCTGACCATCAACGATGGAGAGGTGTTGGCCCTCATTGGTCACACGGGCTCGGGCAAATCCACCCTGGCCCAGCACTTAAACGGCCTTCTTTTGCCTTCCTCCGGGCGTATATTATTAAATGGCGAAGACATCAACGAAAAATCAGTCAAACGCCGGCAGCTGCGCTTCCAGGTGGGCCTTGTGTTTCAGTATCCGGAGCACCAGCTCTTTGAGGAAACGGTGTTTAAGGACATCGCCTTTGGCCCCAAAAACATGGGCCTGTCCGCCCCTGAAATTGAGGAGCGGGTGAAGGACGCGATGGCGCGGGTGGGCCTTGTCTTTGATGAAATGAAGGATCGCTCCCCCTTTGAATTGTCCGGCGGGCAGATGCGCAGGGTCGCCCTGGCGGGTGTGTTGGCCATGCGTCCCAGCGTGCTGGTGTTGGATGAGCCCACAGCGGGGCTGGACCCTTCCGCCCGGGAATACTTGTTAGCGGACATCAGGCGGTTAAACCAGGAGGGCACCACGGTGGTCGTCATCTCCCACGCCATGGATGACGTGGCCAGGCTGGCCACCCGCGTGGCCGTGCTGGAAAAGGGCCATTTGGTGATGCTGGGCAGCACCCAGGAGGTGTTCACACAGCAGGACAGGCTGTCCCAGATGGGCCTTGACATCCCGGAAAGCTATAAGCTGTTGAAGCGCCTGTCCGATTTTGGGCTTGATATCCCGCCCCAGGACAGCCTTATGGCCCTGGCGGATGAATTGGCCAAGAAAATCACAGGGGGTGACGGCGATGCTGCGTGACATCACCCTGGGCCAGTACTACCCGGTGGACAGCCCGGTGCACCGCCTGGACCCGCGCACCAAGATCATCATTACCTTCCTGTACATTATCGCGGTCTTTTTGGTCCGCGACTTCTGGCTTTATATCCCAGTCGCGCTCTACCTGGTGTTTGCGGCCGCGATGTCCAAATTGCCATTGATGATGCTGGTGCGCAGCTTAAAGCCCATGCGCTTTTTGCTGGCCATCACCTTCATCCTCAACCTCTTCTTTGGCGGTGGCCAGGAAAAGCTGGTAGAATTTCTGGGCATTGTCATCTGGAAGGAAGGGCTTATGACCGCCCTGACTTTCAGCTTCCGCCTGGTTTTTTTGGTCACCGGCAGCAGCATCCTTACCCTGTCCACCGCGCCTGTCACCTTAACAGACGGGCTGGAGCGTTTGGCTTCACCCTTGAAGGTCATCAAGTTCCCGGCCCATGAGATGGCCATGATGATGACCATCGCGCTGCGCTTCATCCCCACCTTGATTGAGGAGGCGGACAAGATCATGAAGGCGCAGACCGCCAGGGGCGCGGATTTTGAGTCCGGCAGCCTTCTCTCCCGCGCCCGTGCCATGATTCCCCTGTTGGTGCCGCTGTTTATCTCCGCTTTCAGGCGGGCGGGGGATCTGGCCATGGCCATGGAGGCCCGCTGCTACCGGGGCGGGGAGGGGCGCACAAGGCTGCACAAGCTGCAGTTTAAGTCTGGGGATGCCCTGGCCTTCCTGAGCATCCTCCTGCTTTTTGCCATCGTCCTGCTGCCCAGGTTTATTCATTGAAACGCTATTTGCTAACCTTGGAATATGAGGGCACCGGCTATTCCGGCTGGCAGCGCCAGCTGCACCACAAATCCGTTCAGGAAGAGGTGGAACGCGCAATCTTTTCCGTCACCCGTGTGCATACCACGGTCATGGGGGCCAGCCGTACGGACGCGGGCGTTCATGCCCTGGGCCAGCGCGCGCATTTTGATACCCGGCTTGATATCCCGGAGCACAAGTGGCCCTATGTGCTCAATTCACTCCTGCCTGGGGACATCAGGGTGTCTGATTGCCAAGAGGTGGGGGAGACCTTGCACGCCCGCTTTTCCGCCCGGCGCAAGGCTTATGAGTACCGCTATTTCAACCGCAGACAGCACAGCGCCCTCCTGCGCAATTTCGCGGCCTTTGTACCCCTGCCCCTTTCTGAAAACCTGATGAATCAGGCGCTCTTGCCCCTGATTGGCACCCAGGATTTCGCGGCCCTCCAGGCCGCCGGCGGCACGGCCAAAACCACGGTGCGCACCATCCATTCAGCCCAGGTCACGCGCCAGGGCGAGGAATTGGTCCTTAGGGTGGAGGGCAATGCCTTTTTATACAACATGGTGCGCATCATTGCCGGCACCTTGATTGCAGTCGGGCAGGGCAAACTGCCCCCTGATGTGTTTGAAAAAGCCCTCAAAGCCAGCGACCGTCTGCTTTTGGGCGTCACAGCCCCGGCCTGCGGGCTGACCTTAAAGCGTATCTGGTATGAGGATGAGCTGTGACCCTGCCTGCCCTTCGCGTGTCCGTCCGCTCCTTGGTCGCCTACTCCATCTTCCCGCCGGACATCATGCCCATGTCGTCCCAGGCCATGGAGATGGGGCGGCAGGCCCACGTGTCAAGGCAGTTAGACAGCGGGGTCAAGGCTGAAATCCACCTGTCCTGGCAGGGCGAGGAGGAGGGCCAGGCCGTTCATGTCACCGGGCGGATGGACCTGTTTGATGACACGCAAAGCCCGCCTCTGATTGAAGAAATCAAGCTTACGATCGGCAACCCGCCGGAAGCGCCCCTGATGGAACACCTGTACCAGGCGGTCTGCTACGGCTTTATGCTGTGTGAGCGCGACAAGATCGACAAAGTGCGCCTCAGGGTGGCCTATGCGGATACCGCGGGCCAGGTCAAAAAGCAGTTTGAGGAAGACTGGGGTATTGACCGCCTCCGGTCTTCTTTTTATGAGTTGCTCCTGCCCTACCTGCGCTGGCAAAAGCGCTTGGAGGAGCGCCTGCGCAAAAGGGATGAAAGCATCCTGACCCTGCCTTTTCCCTACCCGGATTACAGAAAAGGGCAGTATGAGATGGCCGCCCAGGTCTATACCGCCATCCAGCGGAAAAAACGGCTGTATGCCGTGATGCCCACCGGGACAGGCAAATCAGCCGCCGCCTTGTACCCAGCCATCAAGGCCCTGCATAAGGGGCTGACGCTTAAAATTTTTTGTCTGACGGCCCGGGGCACCCAGCGCATCTCCATGCAAAAGGAGTTGAGCTTGCTACATCAGCAGGGACTAAAAATGCAGGCCCTTACCTTAAACGCCCGGGAGAAGGTCTGTCCCATGGAGCAGGTGCGCTGCCACCCGGAATATTGCCCCCGCGCCAAGGGTCATTATGCGCGCCAGGGCCAGGCGATGGAAGAAGCGCTGGACCTTGCAAACTGGGATACGGACCAGGTGCTTGCCTTGTCCAACCGCCACCTCCTGTGTCCCTTTGAGTTTTCCCTGAATTTAAGCCTGATCGCAGATGTCATCATATGTGACTATAATTATGCCTTTGATCCCTTAATCCGCCTGTCCAGGGTTTTTGACAGCCTGCGCAAAATCACCTTGTTGGTGGATGAGGCCCATAATCTGCCCGGCCGCGCCCGGGATATGCTGTCGGGTCGATTGTCCTCTGCCTCGCTGCGGTCTTTCAGGACGGAAGCCGGCAAGTTTCTTGGCCGCAAAAGCGCCATCTACAAGGCGGCGGGCAGCCTGATTCAAACGCTGGAAAACGCGGATTTGCAAACCCAGCCGCAGGATTTGTTGCCGCCCCTGGAAGAAATGATGAGCGCGCTGTCAACAGCCTTCGCGCCGGGCATCATGAACCTGCTGCGGGACATCCTAAACCTGCTATCCGCGCTCAAGCGGGCGGAGGAAAGCCCCTTGGACTATGCCATCCTGCATCAAAAAGGCAAGGCCCGCGCCACCTTTTGTGTACTAAACCTCAACCCGGCCCCGCACTTGAAGGAAAGCACCAAAAAGCTGTCCGGCGTTGTCTTTTATTCCGCCACCTTAAACCCCCTACCCGCCATGCGGGATTTATTGGGCGGGGACGCGGAGGACGCCTGCCTGGCCCTGCCCTCGCCCTTCCCCAAGGAGCATTTGCTGACCCTCCACCTGCCGCTGAATACCCGCTTTTTGGCAAGGCAGGACAGCCTTCTGCCTGCGGCCATGGCCATCAAGGCTCTGTTTATGGCCCATCCGGGAAAGATGCTGGCCTATTTCCCTTCCTTTGCCTACCTGCGCGCTGTTTTGCCGGTTTTGCGGGAAACAGCGCCGGAGGTTCCCCTTTTGGTTCAGGAAAGCGGCATGGATGAGGAGCAAAGGCTTTCCTTTGTGGATGCCTTTATCAAGGATGATTTGCCCCTTTTGGGCCTGTGTGTCTTAGGCGGCGTGTTTTCAGAGGGCGTGGATTTGCCGGGCAAGGCCTTGACCTCAGTCGCCATCGTGGGCATCGGCCTGCCCCAGGTGAATGAGGAGCGGGATGCCTTTAAAGCCCGCATGGACAAGGTCTTGGGGGATGGTTTCGCCTATGCCTACCGCTACCCGGGCATCCACAAGATGCTCCAGGCGGCGGGGCGGCTGATCCGCTCAGAAAACGACCTGGGCGTCCTTCTATTGATGGATGACCGCTATGCATGGGGTGAAGTTTCAAAGCTGTTGCCTTCACAAATGGCGCTAAACAGGGTAGATTCTATTGATGAGATAATGAGTCGAACAAGCGCCTTCTGGCAAACCATGGGAGAGGAGGATTCTCAAGATGGCTGAAATACCGCAATATCGTCTGGGTGAGCTGGAAAGCAAGCTGCTCACCCTGCATACCCTGCATGAGTTGGGCCCCTGTACCAACCTGCAGCTGATTTCCTTCATGGCCCAAAGCGACACCATGAATTATTTTGACCTGCAAAGCGCCCTTTTTGACTTAAGCCAGAGGGGGCAGGTTACCAAGGAGCCCTTAAAGGGGGATGACCGCTATGCTATCACCGACAAGGGGGAGGAAGCCATCGGCTTATTCTTAGGCCGCCTGGGAGAGAGCGTGCTGTCCAAGGTGGACGCAGCCCTGCCCGCCTTTTTGGAGCAGATGCGCCGCCAGAGGGAGCTGTTCTCCGGCATCAGCCATGAGGGCCGCAATGAATACCACGCGCAAATGGGCATCGCGGAGGGCAATTTCCGCCTGATGCAGCTGGATGTCTCCCTCCCAACGGCGGAATTGGCCCAGCGGTTTTCAGACAACTGGCAAAAGAGGGCCCGTGACATCTATGACTATATTTTCAAAGCCCTCTCCGGGGAGGACCTGCCATGAGGGCCTGTGGCATCATCGTGGCCGCCGGCGCGGGCTCGCGCTTGAACGCCGATAAAAACAAGGTGCTGCTGCCCCTTTTGGGTCAGCCGATGTTTATGTATGCGGTTTTGGCCCTGCATCCCTTTTGCGGGCGGCTGGTCCTGGTGGTGAAAGAAGAGGAGCAGGCGGCCTTTGAGGGCGCTTTGGCGCCCTATGCCCTGCCCAATGTCATGTTTGCCCACGGGGGAAAGGAGCGCCGCCATTCGGTGGAAAACGCGCTTTCCCTGGCCGCGGGCTTTGACCTGGTGATGATTCACGATGCCGCCCGCCCCCTGCCATCCAGGGAGATGATTCAAAGGACCTTGGACGCGGCCTTGGTGTCCGGTGCCGCCGTCCCGGCGCTTCCAATAGCAGACAGCCTGCGCCTTGTGGATGAGCAGGGCTTCTCCAAAGCCGTGCCCCGTGAGCGGCTCTTTGCTGTGCAGACGCCCCAGGTTTTTTCCCGGCCCTTGATTGTAAAAGCGTACCAGGCCAGCGCGGTGGCCACCACCGATGACGCGAGCCTGGTGGAACAACTGGGGCATAAGGTTGAATTGGTACAAGGGGACATGAAAAACATTAAAATCACCTTGAAGGAGGACCTGGCGATGGCGGAGCGCTTGATCTTGTCCGGTATAAGGATTGGCACCGGCTTTGACACCCACCGCCTGGTTCCTGGCCGTGACCTGACACTATGCGGGGTCAATGTGCCCCACACCCTGGGTCTATTAGGGCATTCGGATGCCGATGTGGCCCTGCACGCCTTGACAGACGCCTTGCTTGGCGCCTGCGCCCTGGGGGACATCGGCGCGCATTTCCCCGACAACAAGGCGGAGTACAAGGGCATTTCCTCCCTCCATCTTTTGAGGGAGGCTGTCCGCCTCATGGCGCAAGCGGGCTTTGTCCCCTGGCAGTGCGACCTGACCATCTTGGCCCAGAAACCCATGCTCGCGCCTTATATTTCCTCAATGCGCGAGCAGGTGGCGCTTGCCCTGTCCCTGCCCTTTTTCTTCGCCCCGGGCCCCCTGTGGCCGGTATGCCCTTTGATCGCGTGTCCATCAAGGCCACCACGACAGAGGGCTTGGGCTTTGAAGGGCGGGAGGAGGGCATCTCTGCCCAGGCGGTGGCCCAGGTGCGGGAAATCTGAATCAAATTCATGTAAAGCGGGCAATTTGTGTTTGTGGATTATTCTTTTGTATGCTAAAATACCAACAAATAAAATCTTGATTTTGAAATAAGGAAACGGAGGATTCATCATGCTACTGAACAATCAGATTTGGCTGGGAACCAGCGCGTCTGGCCCCGTCACCATGCTTCCGGAATTGGCCAACCGCCACGGTTTAATCTCTGGCGCCACCGGCACTGGCAAGACGGTCACCCTGCAGGTGCTGGCCGAGGCCTTTTCCCAACTGGGCGTGCCGGTTTTCATGGCTGATGTCAAGGGCGACCTGGCCGGCCTGGCCAAGCCCGGCGAACCCAATGAGAAGATCAAAAGCCGTCTGAATACCGTCGGCCTGGACCACTTCACCCCCCATGGCAACCCGGTCACCCTGTGGGATGTCTTTGGGGTGTCCGGTCACCCGGTCAGGACCACGGTCTCAGAGATGGGCCCGCTGCTGTTGGCCCGGATGCTCCAGCTAAACGACACCCAGGCAGGCGTTTTGCACATCGTTTTCCGCATTGCGGATGATGAGGGCCTGCTGCTGATAGACTTAAAGGACCTGCGCGCTATGCTCACCTATGCCGGGGACAAGGCCAGTGAGTACACCCTGCGCTATGGCAACATCGCCAAAGCCACCGTGGGTGCCATTCAGCGCGCCATCGCGGTCTTGGAAGACCAGGGCGGCAACGTGTTCTTTGGCGAGCCGGCGCTGGACATTTCCGATTGGCTGGTGCGCGATGAGGACGGCAATGGCATGATCAATATCTTAGCCGCCGATAAGCTCTTCCTGCGCCCCAATATGTACTCAGCCTTCCTGTTGTGGATGTTAGCGGAGCTGTATGAATTGCTGCCTGAGCAGGGGGACAAGGAATTGCCCCGCATGGTCTTCTTCTTTGACGAGGCCCACCTGCTGTTTAATGACTGCCCCCGTGAGCTGATGGACAAGATTGAATTGACCATCCGCCTGATTCGCAGCAAGGGCGTGGGTGTCTTCTTCATCACCCAAAACCCGGCCGATGTGCCCTCCAGCGTCCTGTCCCAGTTGGCGGCGCGTGTGCAGCATGCCCTGCGCGCCTTCACCCCGGTGGAGCAGAAGATCATCCGCACCGTCGCCCAGACCTTCCGCCCCAACCCGGCCTTTGACACTGAGCAGGCCATCACCCAGCTGCAAACGGGCGAGGCCCTGCTCTCCTTCCTGGAGGAGTCCGGCGCGCCCAGCATCACCCAGCGCGCCATCATCCTGCCGCCCCAGTCCTCCATTGGCGCGATCTCTGACACCTTGCGCGCCACCCTGATTGACACCAGCGCGGTAAGGGACAAGTACACCAACACCTTTGACCGGGAGAGCGCCTATGAGATTCTCAGCGCCAAGTTTAATTCCCAGGGCGTTTTGGGCACTGCCCGCGTGTTGGCGGAGGAAATCATTGGCACTGTCAGCCCGGCCGCCGAAACCGTGGAGCAGCAACGCCGCCCTGTGATGCAGGTCTTTGACCCGGCCACCGGGCGCTATGTGGAGCGTGAAATGCCCGCCCCCGCTGGCTACCAGGCCCCCGCCTATCAGGAGCCAACGGCCCCTGTCCCCACCCAGGTCAAAAAGGTGGAGCAAAGCCCGCCGCCTGTCCTGGTGTTCAACCCGCAGACGGGCCAGTATGAGCCCCAGCAGCAGTTGCCCACCGTCCAGGAGCCAGCCAAGCCCGTCAAGGAGCCCAAGACCACAAAGACGGTCAAGGGCTTGGGCGAGCGGATGCTGGAAAACTTCACCCGCTCCACCGCTTCCGGCGCTGGCTACACCATGGGCCGGACCATCTCCCGCGGCATCCTGGGCATCTTTGGCATCAAGTAATCTTCAACAAAAGGGCGGCACCTGCCGCCCTTTCACCTTTTATTTCGGGAGGTCAATATGAGCATTCGGATTGGTATTTTAACCAGTGGCGGGGATTGTCCTGGCCTTAACGCGGCCATCCGCGGGGTGGCCCGCGCCGCCTATCAGACCCTGGACGCGGAGATTGTGGGCATCCGCGCTGGCTACCGCGGGCTGATTGACGGGGATTACCAGGTCATGCAGCAGTCCCAGTTCTCCGGCATCCTGACCATGGGCGGCACCATCCTGGGCACCTCCAGAACCCCCTTTCGCAACATGCGCGTGGTGGAGGAGGACAATGTGGACAAGGTCCACGCCATGAAAATGAACTACCGCGCCATGCGGCTGGACTGCCTGGTCACGCTGGGCGGCAACGGCACGCACAAGACGGCCAACCTCCT
>CAYOOZ010000039.1:8672-13907 GCA_964405705.1 uncultured Christensenella sp. | reverse complement strand
CGTGACGCCCATGGCAACATGCAGCTCTCCGGCACCGGCGCCCTGGGTGAGCAGCTGGCCAACCAGATCAAGGAAAAGCTGGGTCTCAAGCGCGTGCGCTCAGATACCCTGGGCTACCTGCAGCGCTCCTTCTTGGGCTGCGTGTCTGATGTGGATCAGCGCGAAGCCCGCGAGGTAGGGGAGAAGGCCGCCCAGTATGCCATCTGGCACAACATTGACGGCTCCATCACCATTCACCGCACCGGCAATTACGCGGTGGACTACAAGCTGACCAATTTGAAGGAAATCGCGGCCAAAACCAGGCTCATGCCCGACAACTTCATCAACAAAGCTGGCAACAACATGACGGATGATTTCATCCACTACCTGGTGCCGCTCCTGGGCAGCGATGTGCCGGAATACGGTACCTTACGGGCGCCCCTGGCCCCCAGAATCCTGAACCTGTAATCAATCAAACAGGCAGGGTGGCCCGCCACCCTGCCGATTTTTTTCGTTCAAGCGATGAGGAGTTTTCAGATGAGAAAAATCGCAGTGCTGACCAGCGGCGGCGACAGCCCGGGGATGAACGCCGCGGTGATGGAGGTTGCCCGCTTTTCTGCCCTGGCTGGCATGCCCTTGGTGGGCATCAAGCGCGGCTTTAACGGCCTCATTGGCAAGTTTAGCCCGCATGACAGCTATACCCACATGGAGTTGGACACGCTGCTGGACATCGCGGACCAGCCGGGCACCTACCTGCGCACCGCGCGCTGCCCGGAGTTTTATCTGCCAGAGTACCAGGAAAAGGCCGTGGCCTTCCTAAAGTCCCTGGACATCGCGGGCGTTGTGGTCATTGGCGGTGATGGCTCCTTCCATGGGGCCCAGGCGCTGTGCCGCTTGGGCATGCCCTGCATTGGCATCCCTGGCACCATTGACAATGACCTGGAGTACTCTGAGACCTCCCTGGGCTTTGACACGGCTGTCAATGTTTGCGTGGACGCGGTGCGCGCGATCCGGGCCACCTCCCGCTCCCATGACAGGCCGGCGGTGGTGGAGGTCATGGGCAGAAACTGCGGCGATATCGCCATGCAGACCGCCATGTCTACAGGCTCTGAAATTGTCATCGTCCCGGAGGTTAAAAACTGGGATGTCCTGAAGGTGGCCAAGCGCCTGGGGGAATTGGTCCAGCGCGGGAATACCAGGGCCACCATCGTCGTGGCTGAGGGCGCGTACAAGACCATGAAACCCTATGACTTTAATAAGTTCCTGGCCCCCTACACCCAGATTTTTGAAGGGGAGCCCATGAACGTCAGACGCTTAACGCACGTGCTGCGCTACAAGACCGGGACAGAAGCCAGGTACAACACCATCGGCTACACCCAGCGCGGGCATGAGCCAACAGCCCAGGACGCGTCCTTCGCGTTTGAGTCAGCCCATATGGCGGTGGAGCTTTTGAAAAATGGCATTGGCAATGAGGTCATCGGCCTGCGCCATGGCCGGGTCTTCCACATGCCCATTGACAAGGCGCTGGAGTTTAAGCCCCGCTTTAAGCGCAAGATATACCAGCTCATCAATACGCTGTAAGTGCATTTGCGTTTCATCTTAAAAGGGCAGTTCTTGTGGCTGTCCTTTTATGATACAATTCTTTTG
This sequence comes from uncultured Christensenella sp., assembly GCA_964405705.1. Lineage (GTDB taxonomy): Bacteria > Bacillota > Clostridia > Christensenellales > Aristaeellaceae > UBA6115. The sequence goes on along the minus strand of CAYOOZ010000039.1, from coordinate 12,281 downwards.
TGATGAAAAGATTTTTTCTGCTGATAATTAGTCTTTTATTGTTCCTTCAAGGCGCGCAGGCTGAGTTTCGCGTTTTCTCGGTTTACCATGCTGAAAGCGCAGCTCTGCCCCCCTACGCGGAAGCGCCGGTTTTGGAGAAGGCCCCCTTTGCTGCGGATAGCGAGCTGTTGACGGTTGAGTTGATCAACATCAACGTGGGGGACGCCATCTTTTTGTCCTGCGGCGGACAGACCATGCTGGTGGACGGCGGCACGGAGAGCAAGCTTCCAGTACTCCAGGCTTTCTTCCAGTCACGGGGCATAAAGCGCCTGACCTATTACTTCAACACCCATTCACATGATGACCATATTCAGGCCTCCACCGCCCTGGTCGAATCCGGCTTTCCGGCTGATGCCTACCTGGCCAAACACAACAGCGATGCTCAGGTGCCGGCCATCACGCGATTGATGACAGCGCTTAGAAACCAAGGCCTGCCCTATCAAAGGGTAAAGTCCATGGACAGTGTTAACCTGGGCGGCGCCAAATTGACCTTTTTCCAGAATGACCGCGTGGAGGCAGGCCATGGGATTAACGCGCGCTCCATGATGCTTCATGTGCAGTTCAAGGGCAGTACTCTGCTCTTGACTGCTGATGTCACCGGTTACAGCCTCTCCCAGGTGATGGAGGATTACCCCCAGTTCATGGATGTGGACATCATCAAGTCCCCCCACCACGGCATTGACAGACTGAGGCCGGAATTCATTGACGCGGTCAGCCCGGAACTCTTTGTCATCACCGGTCCCAATGAGAGCGGCACCAGGCTATCAGACCAATTGCGAAGAATGAAAATGCCCAGGTATTACACGGCTTTGGGCACTGTCCGCCTGCAGTCAGACGGCTCGGTTTGGTTTGCAGAGCAGTTGAATGAATAAAAAAGGCCCGGGCTACACGCCCGGGCATCCTATTTTTTCGTTAATCCTTGGGGTAGCCGACATAGACGATATCCTTTAAGGCCCGCCCACCCTTGTAGGGGGCGTTGACCAGCTCCCCATTAAACCACAGCATGGCTGACTGCCCGCCGTCCAAGTTATAGGCGGCCTTGCAGCCCAGGTCATAGATAAACTTGCTCAACTGGGTCAAGGTCATGCCCCGGCTCTTTGTAGTCCTGCCATCCACCAGGATAAAGCAGTAATGCCCAGGCTCAAAATAGCCAATGACGCTGCGGGGGTTCTTCACCCGGATTTTATCCGCGAATTTTTCAATCGGCTGCCCGTCCTTTAGGAGGGCTGGGCCAAACAGAAAGGATTGCCAGACACCCTGTTCCAGCACCTCTTTGGCTTCCATCTCCCTGCGCGCGAAGGTGAGCATGCTGCCGTCTTTCATGATCAGGCCATTTTCCCTGGCGTCATTGTCCGTCTTCCTGATGACTTCACCGTTGAACACCACCAGGCCCACATTAAACAGGGAGGAATAGTCCCCGGTCATGGCCAGGATGGCTTCGTTGTTTTTGGCCATGATGTCCATCCTTTGGGTGGAAGCCTTCCACTTGTCATTGGACATAGCCCGGCGCAGATAGTCCAGGCTGGACACATAAATGTCCGCCACAAAAACATTGGATCGGCTCTCCTCATCCCGAAAGCTTTTTATCTCAATGGAGATCTCCGGGCTCTTGTAGGAGGTCTCGGTGACCTGGGCGCTCTCCCCAGGGTTTAAAAAGGTGCCTTCCGGCGCGCTGAAACGCAAGTCAGTGGCTGGGGATGCCGTGGTTTCAGCCAGGCCTAAAATGGGAAGCAGCAGAACAATCACCAGCACCATGCTGGTCAGGCCCTTAAAAAATCGTGTTTTCATGGTCTTCCTTTGTCAGCTAAAAATGAGAAAGCCTTTCACCGGCTTGCCGCTCATACTAAACCAATCAGGTATGAGAATCAAGCCGATGAAAGGCTGTTTTCAAAAAGTTTAAATTAAGGGGGAGCCTGTCATTTCCGCAGGGATTTTAAGCTTCATCGCCTGGAGCATGGTGGGGGCGATGTCTGCCAGACGCCCGCCGGTGCGCAGGGTTTTGCCGATAAAGTCCTCGCCCACCGCGATGAAGGGGACGGGGTTGGTGGTGTGGGCGGTGAAGGGGTTGCCGGTCTCATAGTCAATCATCTGATCGGCGTTGCCGTGGTCAGCGGTGACAAAAGCCTGGCCGCCCAGCTCCAGGATGCGATCCACCAAAAGGCCCACGTCCTGATCCACTTCTTTGACAGCGGCAACGGCAGCTGGAATTACGCCGGTGTGGCCCACCATGTCGCAGTTGGCATAGTTTAAAATCATCACGTCATAGGACTCGGAGTTGATGATTTCAAGGGCCTTTTGGGTGACCTCCGGGGCGGACATCTCGGGCTTTAAGTCAAAGGTGGCCACTTTGCTGGAGGGGATTAAAAACCTGTCCTCGCCCTGGTTGGATTTTTCTACGCCGCCATTGAAGAAGAAGGTAACATGCGGGTATTTCTGGGTTTCCGCAATGCGCACCTGGGTTTTATCAAGGCTGGCCAGGTATTCGCCCATGGTGTTCTCCAGCGTAGAGGGCGGGTTGACAATCTTAAGGCCTGTAAAGGTCTCATCATACTGCGTCATGGTCACGTAGCGCAGGCGCAAATAGCCCGTACCCCGCTCAAAGCCCTTGAAATCCTCCTGGATAAAGGCGCGGGTGATCTGGCGCATGCGGTCGGGACGGAAGTTGAAGCAAATCATGCTGTCATTTTCCGAGACGAGGCCCACAGGCACGCCGTTTTCCACCATGACAATGGGTTTGACAAACTCGTCCGTCACGCCCTGTTCATAGCTGGCTTTGACGGCAGCCACGGGGTCCGTGGCCAACACGCCCAGGCCTAAGACCATCGCGTCATAGCCGGGCTTGACCCGCTCCCAGATGTTGTCCCGGTCCATCGCCCAGTAGCGGCCTTGAATGCTGGCAATCTTGCCAAGGCCAAGGCTGGTTAACTTGTCCTGCAGCTGCTGCACAAAGCCCAGGCCGCTGTCTGGCGGCACATCGCGCCCGTCCAGCATCGCGTGGACATAAACCTCGCTTAAGTCATGCGCTTTGGCCATGTCCAAAAGGGCAAACAGGTGCTCAATATGGCTGTGTACGCCGCCATCTGACAAGAGGCCCATGAAGTGGAGAGCCTTGCCATCCCTTTTGGCTTCCTGCATGGCCCACAGCAGGGGCTCCTTGGTGTAGAGAACGCCGGACTCAATGTCCCTTGTAATCTGCATGAGCTCCTGGTTAACAATGCGGCCAGCGCCGATGTTGAGATGGCCGACCTCAGAGTTGCCCATCTGCCCGGGAGGCAGCCCAACATCTGGCCCTGAGGCGGACAACTGGGTATGCGGGTACTTGGCCATCAAGCGGTCGATATTGGGGGTGCCGGCTGCTGTAATGGCATTGCCCAGGGGATTGGGGTTGATGCCAAAGCCGTCCATGATAATCAGGGCTGTCAGTTTCTTGGACACGGTTTGAACTCCTTATGAATCAAAGTTAACGACCTGGGAAAAATCAGGGGCTTTCAAGGAGGCGCCGCCAATCAGGCCACCATCAATCTCCGGCTGGGACATCAGCCCCTTGACATTCTTGGGGTTCATGCTGCC
>CAYOOZ010000039.1:6317-8662 GCA_964405705.1 uncultured Christensenella sp. | reverse complement strand
GTATTTGGATTTAACAGCCTCGCGGATGACGCCAATGGTCTCATTGGCCTGCTCATCAGTCGCGGTGAGGCCCGTGCCAATGGCCCAAACTGGCTCATAGGCGATGATGACCTTCTTCACCTGCTCCTCCGTTAAGCCAGTTAAGGCGATCAGGGTCTGGTAGGTGACCAGGGGATTGGTGTAGCCGGCTTCGCGCTGTTCCTTTAATTCGCCCACGCAGATGATGGGGATCAGCCCGCCTTCCACCGCGGCTTTCACGCGCAGGTTCACGGTCTCATCCGTTTCGCCAAAATACTGGCGTCTTTCGCTGTGGCCAATGATGACATAGTCCACGCCCGCTTCCTTGAGCATGGCGGCGGACAGTTCGCCGGTGAACGCGCCAGCTTCCTTGTAATGGACGTTTTGCGCGCCCAGTTTAATCTTGCTGCCGCGGATGGCAGTTTTCACAGCGGCATAGTCCACCGCGGGCACGCAGACCACCACGGTCGCTTTGGCGTCCTTGACCAGGGGCTTTAACTCATGAATCAATTCAGCCGCTTCCTTGGGCCCTTTATTCATCTTCCAGTTTCCGGCAATGACAGGTGTGCGCATAGCTTCCTCCTTAAATTGTGTCCCAGCACATAGTATACCCGCTCCTGGGCTTTTTGGGGCTTCGGAGCGGGCAAAAAATCAAATCTTTACTTGTCGTTTAAGGCCGCGACGCCGGGCAGCACCAGGCCTTCCAGGAACTCCAGGGAGGCGCCGCCACCGGTTGAGATGTGGCTGATTTTGTCCGCAAAGCCCATCTGGGTGACAGCCGCCGCTGAGTCGCCGCCGCCCACGATGGTGGTGGCTTCGCTGTCTGCCAGCGCCTGAGCGACAGCCTTGGTGCCCTTGGCGAAATTGGGCATTTCAAACACGCCCATGGGCCCGTTCCAAATCACGGTCTTGGCGTTTTTAATCGCGTCTGCAAAGAGCTCACAGGTCTTGGGGCCAATGTCCAGGCCCTGCCAGCCATCGGGAATCTCACCGGTGGGAACCACCTTGATGTTGGCATAATTGTCAAATTTGTCCGCGATGATGGTATCCACCGGCAGGAGGAGTTTCACGCCCTTTTTCTCCGCTTTCTCCATCATTTCCCGTGCATAGTCCACTTTGTCCGCTTCCAGCAGGCTCTGGCCCACCTGGCCGCCGCCGGCCACAGTAAAGGTATAAGCCATGCCGCCACCAATAATGAGGGTGTCCACCTTTTCAAGCAGGTTGTTGATGACGCCCAGCTTGTCAGACACCTTGGCGCCGCCAAGGATGGCTACAAAGGGACGGTCCGGGTTGTCCAGGGCCTTGCCCATGAACTTAAGCTCTTTTTCAATCAGGAAGCCGGAAACGGCGGGCAGATAGTGGGCTACGCCCTCAGTGGAGGCATGCGCCCTATGGGCAGTGCCAAAGGCGTCATTGACATAGACATCCGCATAGGAGGCCAGCTTTTTGGCAAAGGCCTCGTCATTCTTTTCCTCTTCCTTGTGGAAGCGCAGGTTCTCAAGCAGGGCAACCTCGCCATCCTTTAAGGAGGCGGCCACTTTGTCAGCGTCCTCGCCGATCACGTCCTTGGCCATCTTCACCTGGGTCTTTAAATGCTCAGACAGGCGCGCTGCGACAGGCGCTAAGGAATACTTCATGTTAAATTCGCCCTTGGGGCGGCCCAGATGGCTGCACAGAACGACCTTGGCGCCCTGGCCCATTAAATAGCTGATGGTGGGCAACGCGCCAATAATCCTGTTTTCGTCGGTAATCTGTTTGTTTTCATCCATGGGCACGTTGAAATCAACGCGCACCAGCACTTTCTTGCCCTTCAGGTCCAAGTCGCGTACCGTTTTCTTGTTCATGGGGTTCCTCCTTCAAGTGTGGTTTGGTTGTTTTGGTCTTCTTCATCCATCAAATCCAGCAAGGCCCGGCCCAGGCCTTCATCCACCACCAGAGCCCAGGGGGGATGCCAGCGGACCGCCGCCAAGACGGCTTCGTTTTTATTTCGACCGGCTGCTGCCATAATGGATACGGAATTGTGTTTACCCACGCCCAATTCATTGGACAGGGAGGGGCTTTGGTGGATGACACGCCCCTTGATGTCAAAGAAATCGCCAAGGGCCTCGCCCACAGCGCCTTCCTTGGTCAGTTGTTTGCGTATGGAGAGGGAGAGCCCGCGCCGCTGCGCCATGTCATCCGCCCGGCCTACGCCAAAAAGGATGATGTCCGCGTTGCGCATCAAAGCCAGGGTGGCGCGCACGCCAGGCAATTTGGCGGCCTTTTGCAAGGTTTCCTGGTCCATGCCCTCGGGCAGGTGCATCAGCCGGCAGGCGGCGTTCATGCGC
>CAYOOZ010000039.1:0-6307 GCA_964405705.1 uncultured Christensenella sp. | reverse complement strand
CCAGCTCGCCCGCCACGGCATCCGCCTGCATCTGCGCCATCCGGCCAAAGCCGCCGCGGGCGGGCACCACCATCACCGGCCCTGGGGCCGGGGTGACCGCATGGGCTACCTCGTTCATGGTGCTGCCGCCGGAGACGGCGATGATCATATTCTCTTTAACAACATCGGACACGAATTGGGCGGTTGCCCTGCCCAAGTCAACCAATACCATGCGGTCATTTTCCATATCGCCAGGCACCACAGATAAGCGCTCAATGTTCAGCCTGCGCTTAAGCTGGGTTTCCAGGTTAAACAGGCCAGAAATATTGCGGCATAGGGTGCGCACCTCAGGCAGGATTTTCAGCCCATCCGCGCTGGGCTCCATCCCGCTGGTATTCATGATGATGAGACCTTCTTCCTTTAAGGACTCAGCGGCCGCTCGCACCTCGCGCTCGGAGAGCTGCATGGAGGCGGCCAGCGTACGCCGTCCCACCGGCCCAATGGCGTTGATGCGCTCCAATAGCAAGGCCCGGCGGTAGATTTCCTCCACCTGGTCTGCCGCGATGCGCTTTAAGGTCGCCCATGTGATTTCTAACAAGGTCAACATCCTTCCCTGCGGGGCGTTTTTTGCCCACCCGGGTTATTATAACCCAGTCCCACCGTTTTCACAAGCAAATAGATGCCCTCCAAAAGATTTTATCCGTCTGAATAAAGCCATTTGGAGGGCAATATGATCAAATTCGCCGTTTTCAGGCCATTTTATCGTTTAGCACCTCGCCGCCTAAGATATGGAAGTGCAGGTGGGGGACGCTTTGCCTTGCGTCCTTTCCGCAGTTGGACACCAGGCGGTAACCGCTTTGATCAAGGCCAACCTCCCGGGCGATACGCGCGGGGGAAAGGAGCAATTCTGTCAGCAGGCCGTCCTGTGCCAGGTTCATTTCATTTAGCCCGCTTAAATGCTGCTTGGGCATTAACAGAAGGTGGGTTTTGGCCTGTGGGTTGATATCCCGAATAACCAGCACCCTCTCAGTCTCATACACTGCTTCAACTGGAATTTCACCCGATACCATCTTGCAAAACAGACAATCTTTCATACGATCTCTCCTTCAAATCCGTCTTTGTATAAGGCGCTTAAGCGCACGGCCATCATTTCATTGGCAGCCGCGTTTTTTACATACACCGGCAGGCCGTTTCTGGTGTGGCCATTTGCCAGGCCGCTTTCATCCACCGTTTCAATCAGGACTTCCTGTGTGCTGCCCAGCATGGTTTCCATAAAGGCTTTGGACATGGTTTTGTCCAGGTCAATGAAGGCCCGGGCCCGCTCCTGCTTGACAGCGCGGCTTAATTGGCCAGGCATCCTGTCCGACAAGGTGCCAGCCCTGCGGCTGAAGGGGAAAATGTGCATCTTGGCAAAGCCGATGTGCTCACAAAATCGCAGGCTCTCTGAAAACTCTTCCTGCGTTTCCCCTGGGAAGCCGGCTATCACGTCCGTGGTTAAGGCGCAGTCAGAAAAGGCCTTTTTCAGCCGCTGGGCTGCTTCATTAAATTCCTTCGTGGTGTATCTCCGTTTCATCCGGGACAAAACCGTGTCGCTGCCGGATTGGAGGGAGAGGTGGAACTGCGGGCACAGGCATTTGATCTTTGCCAATTCATCCACAAAGTCCTGGGTTGCGACCACTGGCTCCAAGGAGCCCAGGCGCAAGCGGGGCAAGCCGGGCACAGCAGCAGCCCTGATGGCGTCAATCAAGGAAGCCTGGTCCAAATCCTTGCCATAGCTGGTTAAGTGGATGCCAGTTAGGATGATTTCCTGATAACCTGCGTCCACAAGGCGCCGCGCCTCCTGGTGGATGGATTCCGGGCTCCTGGAGCGGATGCCCCCACGCACCTTGGGGATGATGCAATAGGCGCACCAGCGGTCACAGCCCTCCTGGATTTTCATGACCGCACGGGTCCGCCCGTCCTGGCGGCTGATGGTCAATTCCTCAAAGGGGATTTTGGCTACCGCGTCCACGGCCACAACCTGGCTGTCCTCTTTGATGGCCTCATCCAGCAGGTTGACAACCTGCTCCCGGTGCTGGTTGCCGATGATGAGCCTGGCCCCCAGATCTAAAAGCCGCTCAGCGTCCTTTTGGGCCAGGCAGCCTGCAACAATCAGGTGGCTGTCTGGCTGCTCCCTTTTGACCTTGTGGAGGACCTGGCGGCTTTTCTGCTCGCCAACAGATGTGACTATGCAGGTCAGCACCACATTGACATCAGCCTTGACACCAAAATCAACCACCTCATAGCCATCGTTTTGGAAGATTTCTTTCATGGCCTGGGCGTCATATTGGTTTACCTTGCAGCCCAGGGTATAAAATGCGACAGTCTTGCTTGTGTTCAACCTCTTTGTTCCTTATAAAAAATCATTGTTCAAAGCCAAAATCATGGCGATGGCCGCGATACCGGCCGTTTCCGTCCTGAAAATGCGCGGTCCCAGGGTCACAGCGGCGGCGTCCATTTGTCCAACTTCATCCGCTGTGAGCCCGCCTTCCGGGCCAATGACCAGGGCGATGTCCGCTTGTCCCGTGTAGGCTTCGCGCAGGCTGCGGTTATTTTCTAACTCATAGGGGACCAGGGCCAGCTCATGGGTTTTGAGCTGTTCTTTAAAGGTTATAAAATCCAGCGTGTCCTCAATTGATGGAATCAGGGTTCGCTTGGACTGCATGGCTGCTTCCCTGGCAATTTTGTTGAGCCGCTCCAGCCGTTTGTTGCCATCGGGCTTTACAACGCAGCGGGAGAAGAGGACAGGGACGATACGGTGAACCCCTAATTCCGTGCCTTGGCGGACAATCTGCTCCATCTTGTCACCTTTGGGCCAGCCTTGGTACAGGGTGATGCGCGTTTTGGCTTCCGTGCTTTTGGTTTCTGATTGGATGCGGGCCTTTGCTGTTTGACCGTCTAATATTAAATTGGCTAAATAGCGTTTGCCCTGATAGCTCACACCCAGCGCTTCGCCCTCCCTTAGGCGCAGGACCTTGAGCGCGTGGTGGCTGTCCTCGGGTGAAAACTGCGCCACATCCCCCAGGATGGATTCAGCGAAAAAATCAGGCATGGTTCACATCAAACAGCAGGGCCACCCACTCGCCCTGCGCCTTTTCCTCACTCAAGGTGTAGCCTTGCTTTTGATAGTTGTCAACCACCTCATCCCGCCGCTCCTTGATGATGCCGGAGGCCAAAAATCGCGCGTCCTTTTTCATCAGGCTTTTAACCGGAGTGGCCAGGTTGATGATGACGTCAGCTAAGATGTTGGCGCAGATAAAGTCAAAGGGGCCTTTGACATCCTTTGTCAAATCGCCTTTGATGGCGCTGATTTTATCCGTCAGCTCATTGCGGGCAATGTTCTCCTGGGCAGCCTTCACGGCCACCGGGTCAATGTCCACAGCTGTTACCTGCTGCGCGCCTAAAAGCGCCAGGGCAATGGACAAAATGCCGGAGCCTGTCCCAATGTCCAGCGCTTCTCCGCCCTTAAAATGGGCTTCGATCATCTCCATGCACAGCCTGGTGGTTTCATGGGTGCCGGTGCCAAAGGCCATGCCTGGGTCCATGGTGATGACCAGGTCGCTGTCTTTTGGCTGATAATCTTCCCAGACCGGGCGGATGACCAGGTTCTTCCCGACTCGCATGGGCTTGTAGTACTTCTTCCAGTTCTCAGCCCAATCCTCATCCTTCACCAGCTTCTGGCTCATGGAAAGCTCGCCAAAGCCTTCCAAACCAATGCTTTCAAGGCGGCTTAAGGCGTCCCTGGCGCTTAACACATCTTCCCTGGTGGAAAACCAGGCTGTCACCGTCACTTCCTTGGGCATTTTATCGGTGATCTCGTCCCCGTACAATTCGCCAAAACCGGTGCCGTCATCGCGTCCAGGCACGTCCGAGCGGTCAAAAATCTGGGTGCCCTTGGCGCCGCAGTTCATCAATAGTTCACTCACCGCGTCTGCATAACCCGTGGTGGTGGTCACGCTTGCTTCAATCCAGTCCATCCTGCCCTCCTTGTTGCCCCCAAATTATAGCCTGTAAATCAGAAATAGAAAAGGCTTCGCTTTTGGCGAAGCCGGAAGGGAACCCACAGGATTATTGAGCCTTCAACCGGGCTGTGCCCAAATAGGCATCCCGCACCTTGGGGTCTGTTAGCAAGGTGTTGCCTGGCCCTTCCATGGTGATGCGGCCAGTTTCCAATACATAGCCATAGTCCGCAGCCCGCAGCGCGGCATTGGCGTTTTGTTCAATCAAGAGGATGGTGATGCCCTCATCCCGCAGGCGGAGAATGATTCTAAAAATGTCCTTGACCACCAGGGGCGCTAAACCCAGGGAGGGCTCATCCATCATCAGGAGCTTGGGCCTGGCCATCAAGGCGCGGCCAACGGCCAGCATCTGCTGCTCCCCGCCAGAGAGCGTCCCGGCCATCTGCCAGTGCCGTTCCTTGAGCCTGGGGAAGCGCTCATACACATAGTCGATGGAGGCGTTGATTTCCTCGGCATTGGTACGCAGGTAGGCGCCAATTTTCAGGTTTTCCAGCACGCTTAAATTGGGAAAGACCCTCCTGCCCTCAGGCACCATCACAATGCCCTCGCTGACGATCTTGGAGGTGTCCAGGGAGGTAATCTCCCGGCCATCAAAATTGATGCTCCCGCCTTTTATGGGCACCAGGCCCGAGATCGCGCGCAGGGTGGTTGATTTCCCAGCGCCATTGGCGCCAATCAGGCTCACAATCTGGCCCTTTTCCACTGTGAAGGAGATGCTTTTGAGCGCTTCGATGCCCCCGTAATGAACCTTCAGGTTGCTGACTGTCAATAAGCTCATTCTTCGTCCACCCCCAGGTAGGCGTTGATGACGTCCTGGTTTTCCCTGATTTCATAGGGGCTGCCAGTCGCTATCAGCCGGCCAAAATCAATCACATAGATGCGCTGGGAAATGTCCATCACCAGGTCCATGTGATGCTCAATCAAAAAGACAGTCAAATCAAACTGCTTTTTGATGTCCACAATAAACTGCCCCAATTCCTGGGTCTCCTGCGGGTTCATGCCGGCAGCCGGCTCATCCAGGAGCAGGAGTTTGGGTTTGGTCGCAAGCGCCCTGGCAATTTCAAGCCGCCGCTGCTTGCCATAGGGGAGGGAGGTGGCCAATTCATCCTTGCTGTCGCTCAAGCCGACCACTTCAATCAAGTGTGAGGCCATCTGTCGCATCTGGCGCTCTTCCTTGTAGTTTAAGCGGAAGGTGGCAGTGAAGGGGTTGCTGGTGCGGTGCAAGTGGGTGGCAATCAGTACATTCTCAAAGGCAGTCTGCGTCTTAAACAGCCTGATGTTCTGGAAGGTGCGCGCGATGCCCTTCTTGGTGATTTTATCCGGCGTAGGGGAAAGCGTATGGTTGTATTTGTCCTTGTTTTCACCGGCATACAGGGCTTTCATCTTGCCCTGGGGGTGGTTTGATAAAAGGGGTTTACCCTCATAGTTCACCTGGCCGTTGGTGGGCTTGTACATGCCGGTGACGCAGTTAAAGGCAGTAGTCTTGCCCGCGCCATTGGGGCCAATGAGGGCGACAATCTCTCCCTTGTTGATGTGCATGTTCAGGTTGTTGACGGCCACCACGCCGCCAAACTGCATGGTGATGTCTAAAAGCTCAAGAATTTTATCAGCCATTTTGACGCTCCTTCCGCCTTTTGCGGGGCTTGGTTAAAAACTTCAGGTTAAATTCCCTGTCGCCCATGATGCCCCGGCGGTAAAACAGCACCACGGCCATGATGATGACAGAGAACACAACCATCCGAAACCCGGAGCGCAGCAGGGGCATTTTAAAGGCGCCAATGAACATCTCGTTGTCCAGAAACCTGAGCCACCATTCGCTGGAAGCCACAAAGAGGAAGCTGGCCAGGATGGATCCGGAGATAGAACCCATCCCGCCAATGACCACTATCAATAAGATTTCATAGGTCATAGCGGATTTGAAGGTCGCCGCCTGGATAGAGCCCTGGTACATGGCCAAAAGCGCCCCCGCGATGCCCGCGAAGAAGGAAGATGTCACAAAGGACAGCTGCTTATGGAAATACAGGTTGATGCCCATGGCCTCCGCCGCGGTCTCATCATCCCGTATGGCCTTCAGCGCCCTGCCATAGGTGGAATTGATGAGCAGCACTATGACAAAGATACAGATGGCCACCGCCGCAAAGGGATAGATGATGCCGGTGAAAGAGGGGAAGCGGCGCAGGAGGTTGGAACCATTGGTCAAGGGCCCCAGGCCCTCATACTGAATAAAGGCGCGGATGATTTCCGCAAAGCCCAGGGTGGCGATAGCCAGG
>CAYOOZ010000038.1:0-13942 GCA_964405705.1 uncultured Christensenella sp. | reverse complement strand
CTATTGGACACGCGATGGGCCATGATCCTTCCCGCTGCTATTTCGGCCTATAACATCATCGTCGCCAGAACATTTTTTACTTCAACCATTCCCGTTGATCTGCAGGAGGCCGCGAACCTTGACGGATGCAGCGATATCCGCTTCATCATCAGCATTGTATTGCCGCTGTCCAAAGCCATTCTGGCTGTGCTCACCCTTTTTTACGCAGTGTATCACTGGAACAGCTACATGTCCGCCCTCTTGTATTTAAGAAACAGCCGTTATTTCCCTTTGCAGATCATCCTGAGAAACATTTTGATTATGAACCAGTACTCTGCTGACCGCGTGGCCGACGTTTCACGCGAGGTAGGCATACAGGGCATGGAGGCGTTGCTCAAATACGCCCTCATTGTTGTGGGCTCAGGCCCTGTGCTGATGCTTTATCCCTTCATTCAGAAATACTTTGTCACAGGGGTCATGATTGGCTCGGTCAAAGGATAAATATCAATGCAGGATGCATTGAAAATATAAGGAGAGGACTTCAAACATGAAAAGACTTCTGATTCTCTTGTTGGCTTTCCTGATGCTCACAGGCATCGCCCTGGCAGAGCCCCAGCCACCCACCTTCCCCTTAACGGAGGAGAAAATCACCCTGAAGATATTGACCGGTCTGGACGCAAGGGTGGAGGATTTTGCCACCAACGCCTGCACACTTTGGCTGGAAGACAAAACCAACATCCACCTGGAATGGGAAGTGGTGGGCGACATGGTCCAGGCCAAGTCCATGATTTTGGCTGGCGGCGATTACCCGGACATCTTTCTCTCCGGCTACATCAACCAAAACGACATCATCAAATACGGCACACAGCAAGGCGCTTTCCTGCCATTGAATGACCTGATCGAAAAATATGGTTATTACACTAAACAGGTATTTGAGCAGTCCCCTTATTTATTGACTGATACTTTGGCGCCTGATGGCAACATCTACAGCCTCTCCCAGGTGAATGAAGCCTACCACATGACGCTGCGGAACAAAATGTGGATTAACAAGACCTGGCTTGACAACCTTGGGCTGGAAATGCCGACCACCACTCAAGAAGTCTTGGAAGTGCTGATCGCCTTTAGGGACAAAGACCCCAATGGCAATGGCATCAAGGATGAAATTCCCTTAAGCGGCATTGGCACCTATTCTTACTTGGGTTCCAGTGCTGCCCGCTCCTATTATTCTCCCTTGGCATTCTTAATCAGCGCTTTCATTCCTTTTGATACCAACAATGGCTGGATTCAGCCGTTTGAAGGCAAGGCGGATGTGTCCTTTAACAAGCCAGAGTTCAAGGAAGGCTTGGAATTTGTCCGTCAATTGTATGCCGAAGGCCTGATTGACCCTGAATATGCCACCCAGGACCGCACCACAATGCGGGCCAAGGTTGCTCATGAGGAAGGAAACCTCATCGGCATGTTTGCCGCCCATTCTGTCAGTGCGTTTTGCGACATGAATGGCGAACAGCATAAGGAATATGTTTATTTAGAGCCGGTCGCTGGGCCCAGCGGGCTTCGCGCCACCGCCAACTACCCCTATTCTGTGGACCCCTCATTGTCCTTTGCCAATGCCTTTATTATTTCCTCTACCAGCAAGTACCCGGAACTTGCCTTCCAGCTGGGCGATTTCTTTTACTCCCAGGAGTTCACCATGCGGGCCATGCAGGGTGAAGCCGGCGTAGAATACCGCCTGTGTGAGCCAGGTGAACTGGGCATCAATGGCGAGCAAGCCTATTTTGAGCCGCTCATCAGCATCTCTGGCGCGCAGAATAGAACCTGGAGCGAAAAGGGTAACCTGAACCGCTCAGACAAATTGCGCCTAAGCGAGTTAGCGGAGCAGGACATCCTGAAACCCACAGGGCTTGAGACCCGCTTGTACCAGGCAACAAAGGCCTATGAGCCCTTTGCGACACCGGTTGAGAAAGTGTTCCCGCAAAGCCTGTTTATCAAGGAAGACCACATTTCTGAATACACCTCCATCAAGACCACAATTGACACCTATGTGGCAGAAGCACTTCATCAGTTTATTACCAGCGACAGGAGCGTGGACGAAGGATGGGATGAGTATGTGAACACCTTAAACAACATGGGTCTAGAGCGTTATCTGACCATTCTTCAGGAAGCTTATGACGCCTCTGCCTACGCCAAATAAATAAAGGATATGTAGATTTTCAACCGGGCTGCCCTGTGAACTGCAGCCCGGCTGGAGATTGAAATGGATTGAAAAATGATTTATCAGGACGCAACCCATCGTGTTTGTACAGAGCAGGAACGGATTGCCTGGTTTAAGGAAGCAAAGTTTGGCCTGTTTATCCACTGGGGGCTGTACTCCCAGTTGGCAGGGCATTGGAAAGGCCAGCCCATACGCGGCATTGGAGAGCAAATCATGCGGTTTGCCGAAATCCCAGTGGATGAGTATGAAGAAATTGCCAAAACCTTTAATCCTGTGCATTTTGACGCCATGGAATGGGTGAAATATGCCAAGGACGCGGGAATGAAGTATGTCATCATCACAGCGAAACACCATGATGGTTTTGCCATGTATGACTCCAAGGTATCAGACTTTAACATTGTCAAGGCAACCCCTTATCAAAAGGACCCAATGAAAGAATTGGCCAAGGCCTGCGCGCATTACGGGCTGAAGCTTTGCTTTTATTATTCACAATATCAGGATTGGACGGATCCCAACGGCGCCTTTTTCTGGAAGCAATGGGGAGGCACCTATCCTGACAGCGGGAAGAACTTTGAAACTTACATGAATGAAAAGGCGCTGCCACAGATTGTGGAGTTACTGACCAATTATGGGCCTGTAGGCATCCTTTGGTATGACACGGCTGGCAACACCAGCCCCTATAATTCCCGCCGCTTTAAGGACATTGTCCATGCCGTTCAACCAGAGTGCCTGGTTGGCCCCAGAGTTGGGAACAACGAAGGCGACTATGTGGGATATGGGGATAACCAGGTGCCCAATGACAGCAACAACCTGCCCTGGGAAAGCCCGGCCACGATGAACAACACCTGGGGGTACAAGGAACAGGACCAGGATTGGAAAAGTGTTGGCACCCTGCTTCGCCTCTTGGTCAGCGTAGTAAGCAAGGGGGGCAACTACCTCCTCAACGTTGGGCCAACCGGAGATGGCCGCATTCCAGAGCCCAGCATACAGCGTTTAAAAGAAGTCGGTCAGTGGATGAAGCGCAATGGCAAGGCCATTGAGGATGCTGTTGGCTGCCCGCTGGACTACACGCCGGAGTGGGGAGCCATGACCGCCGGAAACGGACAGGTTTATCTCAACCTGTTTGAATGGCCAAAAGATAGACATTTCGCCCTGCGCGGTCTGAAAAGCCCAGTCTTGGAAGCGCGTATACTGTCAAGCGGGCAAAGCATTTCCTTCACCCAGGAGCTCAAGGATGGACAGGAGAGCCTGACCCTATCGCTGCCCATGGAAGCCCCTGAGGAGACTATCAGCGTCATTGCGCTGTCCATTGATGGGCCAGTCAGCATTCATCAGGACCTGTATGAGCACAACCAGCGCATCAAGCTACCCGCGCATAAAGCAAAAATCACCTCCGATGAAGACGCAATGCCTATATTACGGGGAAACCCCGCCTTAAGGGTGGACAAGAGCGGCGTAATGGAGCATTGGTATAGGCTAATTGACCACGCCAGTTGGCAATTTGTGGTGGATATGCCAGGTACCTATGCGCTTCACATCAACACCTATACTGAGAACCAAACCAGTGCCTGTGAGGACATGCCCTGGGAAGGCGGGCATATCCTTGAGATCTTATGTGATGGGCAGACCATTGAAATGACCATCAACGCTGACGAGGCAACCTTCCCTCCCACCCTCTTCCACAGGCAAAATATCCGCTCAAACGCAGGGGACGCCTTCCATTTTAAAAACGCAGGCACCTATACCTTGACCTTAAAGCCCCGTAAGCTAAACACAGAACAAGGGCTGGGATTGCGCCTGGAGAGCGTGGTCTTGAGCAAAATGAAAGACAATTAACCATTTTTCGGCAAACGAAGCCTTACTGGCAGCAGCCATGGGATTATCTGACTTTGTCTTTTATCCCATGGCTGCTTCTCTTTGACTTGAGAACCTTTGGGCAATGATGCTATAATCGAAAGAAAAAAGGGGGATTTTCCATGAAGGTTGCTGTCATCGGCTGCGGTACCATCGCGAACGCGGCGCACATTCCCAGTTACATGAACAACAAAGAGGTTGAGGTCGCGTATTTTTGCGACATTATTCCAGAGCGCGCGGAGGCGGCGGTCAAGCGCTATGGCGGGGGCCAGGCGGTCACGGACTATCACGACATTTTAAAGGATGAGTCTGTCAAGGCGGTCAACGTCTGCACGCCCAACAATGTGCATGCCCAGATCTCCATTGACTGCATGCGGGCAGGCAAGCACGTGCTTTGTGAAAAGCCTGCCGCGCGCACCTATGAGGAAGCCCTGCAGATGCAAAAGGTGCAGCACGAGACCGGCATGACGCTCAACATCGGCGTGGTCAACCGCTTCAACGACGCGGTCAACCACATCAAAAACCACATTGATAACGGCGATTTGGGCGAGGTCTATCAGGTCTATGTCTCCTTCCGGGCCCACCGCTCCATCCCCGGCCTGGGCGGCGCCTTTACCACCAAGGCCATTGCCGGCGGCGGCGCTTTGATTGACTGGGGCGTTCATTACCTGGACATCGTGATGTACTGCTGCGGCGATCCGGAGCCCAGGACCGTGACCGGCGAGGCCTTTTGCAAGCTGGGGCGCGACATTGACAAGTACACCTATGTGGACATGTGGGCCGGCCCGCACACCCCCGGCGGCACCTATGACGTGGACGATTCCGTGACCGCGCTGGTGCGCACCAAGGGACCTGTCATCACGGTTAACGGCGCCTGGGCACAAAACATTGGCGAGCGGGAAACCTTCATTGACTTCATGGGTGACAAGGCCGGCATCCGCCTTCAGTACGGCGGGGACTATACCCTCTACACTGCCAAGGACGGCAAGCTGCAGACCACCCAGCAGAGCTTTCAGAAAAAAGACATGTTCCAGCGCGAGATTGACGAGTTCATTGACTGCGTGAAAACCGGCAAGAAGCTGCCCAGCCATATTGACACCGTCATCATCACCGCTAAAATCATGCAGGGCATCTATGATTCCAGCGAACAGCACAAAGAAATCTCGTTTGAGTAAAGGAGCCAGCGCATGCTTTTAATCAAAGGCGGCTTGATTCATGACGCCATCAACAAGGAGCCCTATGTGGGCGATATCCTGGTCAAGGACGGCAAAATCAACAAAATCGGCAAGAGCATCAGCGCCAAGGGCGCAAAAGTGGTGGACGCCAAGGGGCTTTATGTCTACCCCGGTTTTGTTGACGCGCACAGCCACCTGGGCCTGGACGGCTATGGCATTGGCTATGAGGGCACCGACTACAACGAGATGAACGACATCATCGCCCCGCACCTGCGCGGGATTGACGGCTTTAAGCCCATGCAGCCCCACCTGCGCCACGCGGCTCTGGCCGGGGTGACCACGGTGAACACCGGCCCTGGCAGCGCCAATGTATTGGGCGGCACCTTTGTGGCGGTAAAAACCGTGGGCAAGAGGGCGGATGACATGGTGGTCAAGCTGGAAACCAGCATGAAGTGCGCCTTTGGCGAAAACCCCAAGCGCGTGTACCGGGACAAGGGCGACTCCAGCCGCATGACGACCGCAGCCAAATTGCGCGAGGCGCTGTTTAAGGCCCGGGAATACCTGGCTAAAAAGGAAGCGGCCAAGGACGACCCCGCCAAGGCCCCTGCCTTTGACCTGAAGATGGAAGCCCTGATACCCGTCCTGCGCAAGGAAATGCCCTTAAAGGCCCATGCCCACGCGACGGAGGACATCTTTACGGCGCTGCGCATCGCAAGGGAGTTTGACCTTGACATCACCCTGGAACACGTGACAGAAGGCCACTTGATCAAGGACGAGCTGGCCAAGGAGCAGGTGCCCCTGGCCATTGGCCCCTCCATGACCAGCGCCAGCAAGTTTGAGTTGACAAGGCGCACCTTTGAAACCCCGGGCATTTTGGCCAAGGCCGGCTGCCTGGTGTCCATCATCACGGACGCCCCTGTCATCCCCCAGGAGTACCTGCCCCTGTGCGCGGCCCTGGCCGTTAAATCTGGCATGGACGCCTTCGCGGCGCTTCAGGCCATCACCATCAACCCTGCCATTCACAGCGGCATATCCGACAAAGTGGGCTCACTGGAAGTGGGCAAGGACGCGGACATTGTGCTGATGGACAAGGATTGCTTTGATGTGGCAAGCAATGCTGTCAAAGTCTATATCCTGGGCGAATTGGTGGAGTAGGGACCGAATATCACACAAACCGCTTGCAAGCAGACAAATCTTGTGTTATCTTTGTTTTGGTTAACTGAATATTAAATGGAGGTAATTCCGGATGAAGAAACTGACCGCAATCCTGCTCGCCATGATGATGCTTTTGACCTTGCTGCCCGTGTTGGGCCAGGCTGAGGGCGTGAAGCTGACCATGGGCTCCTGGCGCAGCGATGACGCTGAAAAGGTCCAGGCGCTGCTCAACAAGTACAAGGAACTGACCGGGGTTGAAATCACCTTCCAGCCCACGGTGTCTGACCAGTACAACGCCACCCTGCGCCTGCAATTGGACAACGGCACTGGCCCTGACCTGTTCTACTCCCGCTCCTACGCTGTGGGACAGGAACTGTTTGACGCCGGCTTTGCCATGGACTGCACCGACATCCCCGGCGTAAAGGAAAACTTCAGTGAATCCGCCCTCAACGCCTGGCAGACCCCGGATGGCAAAGCCTTTGCCGTGCCCTTTGCGGCAGTCAGCCAGGTCATTTACTACAACAAGACCCTGTTTAATGACAATGGCCTTTCCGTACCCACCACCTTTGAAGAGCTGCTGGCTGTGAGCCAGGCGTTCAAGGACAAGGGGATTGAACCTTTTGCCAATGGCATCGCCTCCAACTGGGATATCCTGGAGTGCGTGTACCTGGGCATGCTGCCCAACTATGTTGGTGGAGCGGACCAGCGCGCGCTGTATGAGAGCGGTGAGAAGAAGATGAACGACGAAGCCTTCTTAAACTCCCTGAAGGATTACGCCGAACTGGCCAAGTTCTTCCCGGAGGGCTTTGAGTCCATCACCAACTCTGACGGCCCCGCGATGCTGGGCCTTGGCCGCGCCGCGATGTTCATCGACGGTTCCTGGACTTGTGGCACTTTTGCTGACTTTGGTGTGGAGTGGGGCGCGATTGCCTTCCCCGCCCGCGAAGGCGCCACCCCCGGCATGTGCTTCCACCCCGACATGGGCATCACCGGCAACAACGCCACCAAGTACCCCGAGGAAGTCAAGGCTTTCCTGGCTTGGTTGGCCACGCCCGAAGGCGCGCAGATCACTGCTGACTACCTGCCCCTGGGCTTCTTCCCCATGATCAATGCCCCCATCACCTTCGCAGACCCGGCCGTCACCGAAATCCTGGCCTTGAACGAAGGCAAAGTTTTGGACGCGCGCTTTGTGTGGGCCAAGCTGCTGGGCATGTACACCCCCATGGTGGAGCAGCTCAACGCGCTGGCCAAAGGCGAAACCAGCCCTGAAGCCGCCGCGGAAGTGTTTGCCGCTGAGCAAGCTAAAATCGTCGCCCAATAAAGAAAAGCAATACCCCAGTTCGCCGGGGGCCCTTGCCGGCTCCCGGCGATTCATTTTCAAAGCGCATCAACCTTGTGAGTTGTTCTGACAAAAACGCGCCTCAAGCCATGATTAGACTGGCAGAAAAGACGAAACACTTGACACAACAAAGTGGACAAGGAGGGAAGATGACCGTTAAAGCACATAAGCTTGCCCCTCAAAACCGCCTGGACCCAGGCGGGCGGTACTGGATTTGGTACATTCTACCCGCGCTGATGATCTACTGCCTGTTCATGGCTTACCCCATGCTGGACTCCGTGCGCTTAAGCCTGTACAAGGGCACCACGGGGGCCCGGGTTTTTGTGGGCTTGGACAACTATGTACGCCTGTTCACAGACGCTGAGGTATCCGCCAGGTTCTGGGGCGCGTTTAAAAACACCTGGGTGTTCTTTGCTTATCATATGCTGCTGCAAAATGTGCTGGGCATGATGTTTGCGGTCATTCTGACCAACCGCAACATGCGGGGACGGCGCTTTTACCAGAGCGTGATTTTTATTCCCTGCACCATCGCGGTCATGGTGACAGGCTACCTGTTCAAGCTGGTCTTAAATCCCCAGTTTGCGGGCCCTACCTTGCGTGGGATGGGCCTGGGCGCGCTGGTGCGCCCCTGGCTGGGACAGGAACAATCCGCCCTGCACGTCATCAGCCTGGTGTCTGTCTGGCAATGGGTGGGCATCCCGACCATGATGTTCGTTGCCGGCCTGCAAGGTATCTCAGAGGACCTTTTGGAAGCCGCTGACATCGCCGGGGCCAATTCCTGGCAGACTTTCTGGCACATCAAGTTTCCCCTGCTCCTGCCCGTCATTGGGATGATTGCTATTTTGACTTTTGTGAGCAATTTCAACGCCTTTGACATTGTTTATGCCATGGCAACGCCAGATGGCGCGCCCAATTATTCCACCGACCTCATCGGCTCCCTCTTTTACCGCTATGGGGTGGCCGGAAAGCACCCCATCGGCATCCCGGAGCCGGGTGTTGGCGCTTCGATTTCAACCGCCATTTTTGTGATGCTCTTAGCGGGCGTACTGCCCACCCTAAAAGCAACACAGGGAAAGGATTAATGAATGAGCGTCAAGAGAAAAGAGCGCAGAGGCGCCAGCCTGAAAATCATGAACCTGCACTTGCCCTCCCATGCGCTGATGGTGCTGTGGGTCTTGGTCGCACTCTTCCCGGTATACCTGTTGATTATCAACTCCTTCAAAGGGCGGATGGCCATTTATGCCAATCCATTTGGGCTGCCTGAAGTCTGGACGCTGGACAACTATGTAAGCGTTGTCCAGGGCGGCAACTTTCTGCAGTTCTTCCTCAACAGCATCGTGGTGGTGGTGGTCTCGCTGTTTATGATCTTGCTGCTGGGGTCCTTAGCCGGCTATGGCTTGGCCCACTGGCGGGGAAAATTATCCAAGGGTATCTATTTCTTCTTTGTGCTGGGCATGATGCTGCCCATTAAAATTGCCACCATCAGGCTGCTGGAACTGATGAAAATCTTTGACCTGTTCAACACGCTTTGGAGTCTGTTCTTTGTATACATCGCCATGGGGCTGCCAACGGCTGTGTTTATCCTCACGGAGTTTATTCACGGACTGCCCAGGGATTTATATGAGGCCGCCTATATCGACGGCGCGCAGCGCAGCAAGATTTATTACAGCATCGTTCTCCCCCTTATCAAGCCCGCCCTGGCAACCGTTGGCATTTACAACCTGGTTCCCATTTGGAATGACCTCTGGTTCCCCTTGATCTTTATCACCCAGGAGGATAAAAAAACAGTGCTCCTGGCTGTGACCAAACTGCAGGGGCAATACGCAACAGACTGGCCAAGGGTATTTGCCCTGTTAACCCTGTCCGCCCTGCCTGTCATCCTTTTGTACCTGAGCATGTCCAAGCAGTTTGTCGCTGGACTGACCGCTGGCGCGGTTAAAGGCTAAATAGACTCATACCAAAAACCCCCGGCGCTGGCAGAACCAGCCCGGGGGCATTTTATAGCAATCAAACCATGTTTTCCCTAATCTTGCGCAGTCCCAGGAGCAAGCGGGAGATGAAAAGCTGTAATAAAAGGAGGATAAGGCACCACCAGAACACACCCAGCTTGCCCTCCCCGGCGGTGAACCAGCCGTTCTTCTCATAATCCAGGAAGAAATACGGCGCGACGCCATTGTAAAAACGGTGACCAATCGCAAAGAGCAAGAGAACCAAGAGCAGGTAGGCTAAGGGTAGCAAAAGCCCCAGGGGCAGGCGCAGACGGGCGGTGGGGAAGCTTGAGAACATCACAAAATCCACAAAAAACAGCAGGGGCACCAGAAAATGCACCAGCAGGTTGTCCACAGACAAGAGGTAGCGTTTTGACATCTGGGGCGCTAAAAGCAAGACAAAACCCGCAAAGGTCAGGAGGATGCCGGCTGCCAGCGCAAAGCGCAGCTTCTCAAGAAACGGGGGAATCTCCGCATCAGCCCCGGACATGAGGGCTTTGGCCTCTTTGATAAAAAGAGCGGCGGTGAGAACCATCGCCAAGATGTTTGAGATGTTGGTGTAGTACAAAAAATGCTCGCCGGACATGAAGTTGGAGCGGGCCAGGGTTAAAACCTGGCCCAAGAACCCCAGAATGAGGATGGCCCCCTTCAGCCCCAGGGAAGCCTGTTTTTTTGAGACGGATTTCAACATGAGCCTATACGACGCCTTGGGCCAGCATGGCCTCCGCCACCTTGAGGAAGCCCGCGATGTTGGCGCCTTTGACATAGTCCTTCGGGTGGCCATAGCGCTCGGCGGTTTTTGAGATATTGGCAAAAATATCGTTCATGATGTGGAAGAGCTTGCTGTCCACCTCTTGCGCGCTCCAGGATAAACGCATGGAGTTCTGGCTCATTTCCAGCGCGCTCACCGCGACGCCGCCAGCATTGGCCGCCTTACCGGAAGCAAAAAGGACCCCCTGCTCCTGGAAATAGTGGGTAGCCTCCAGGGTGGTGGGCATATTGGCGCCCTCAGCCACCGCCTTGACCCCGTTTTGAACCAGGGCTTTGGCGCTTGAGATCGGCAATTCATTTTGGGTGGCGCAGGGCAGGGCCAGATCACAGGCCGTCTGCCAGATATCCCCGCCCTCAAAATATTGACCCCTGCCAGCCCGGGCTGGGTACTCGCTGATGCGGCCGCGCTCTGTTAATTTGATGGCCTTGATGGTTTCAAGGTCGATGCCCTTTTCATCCACAACATAGCCCCCTGAGTCACTCATGGCGATGACCAAGGCCCCCATTTCGCTGGCCTTTTGCGCGGCAAAGATGGCGACATTGCCGGAACCAGACACCACGGTTCTCATCCCCTTGATGCTCAGGTTATTGGCCTTGAGCATGGCGTCCACCAGGTACAAAAGGCCATAGCCCGTAGCCTGGGTGCGGCCAATGGAGCCACCAAAGGAGAGGCCCTTGCCGGTGTAAGCCCCCGTGTACTCGCCGGTTAAGCGCTTATACTGGCCATACATGTAGCCCACCTCGCGCGCGCCCACGCCAATGTCCCCGGCGGGGACGTCCACGTCCGCGCCGATGTGGCGGTAGAGCTCATTCATCAGGCTGTGGCAAAAGCGCATGACCTCAAGATCAGACTTGCCCTTGGGGTCAAAATCGCTCCCGCCCTTGCCGCCGCCCATGGGCAGGCCGGTCAAGCTGTTTTTCAAGGTTTGCTCCAGCCCTAAGAACTTTAGCACACCCAGGTTGACAGAGGGGTGAAAACGCATGCCCCCCTTATAGGGGCCAATGGCGGAATTAAACTGCACGCGGAAGGCGCGGTTGACCTGCACCTGGCCTTTGTCATCTACCCAGGGCACGCGGAACATGATCACGCGCTCCGGCTCGACAAAGCGCTCCAGGAGGCCGGCTTTTTCATACTCCGGATGGGCGTCAAACACATCCGAGAGGGTTGTGAGCATCTCCTCCGCTGCCTGGAGAAACTCTTTCTCATGCGCAAAACGCGCCTGTAAATCGCTTAAAACCTTTTGTACATATGCGTTCATCAAATAAGCTCCTTTTCAGCCTTTGCTGCCCTTGGCACCGGAGTGCTCATTGGCCAGCGCTTTGACCAGAATGTCATCGGATTGGAAGGAGAGGGTGAGCTCATCCTTTTGCCGGTGGGCTTTGAAGGCCAGGTCCACCAGGTAATCAATGAGCCTGCGGTAGGGCAGCCCCTCCCCCGTCTTGTCCCAGAGGTAGAAGGCCAGGGAGCCGGGAATGGTGTTGATTTCAGTGATGTACAGGCCCCCGGTTGCTTCATCCATCATAAAATCTACACGAACAACGCCTTTACAATCAAGGGCTTTGAAGATTAAAACGGCTGTCTGCTGTACTTTTTGTGTGTCTTCCGGGCTGATGGGCGCGGGGATGAGGCGGCTTAAGGCGGCCATGCCCTCCGCATCCGTGCCGGTCAGATACTTGGTTTTGTAGTCCAGAAGATCGCCATGGCGCACAGGTTCCTCAACCACGGAGGGGGTGCCTTCCTCATCAAAGCCCAGGACAGAGCAGTTGACCTCCCGGGGATTGGTGAGGCCCTGTTCAATTAACACCCTGCGGTCTAAGGTGAAGGCGGTCTCAAGCGCCGCGACCAACTGCGCCCGGTTCTCCGCGCGCGTAACCCCAATGGAGGAGCCCAGGTTGGCGGGCTTGACATAAACCGGGTAGGGCAGGGCTTTTTCAACCGCCTGGCAGGCTGCCTCAGCATCCTGCTCAAAGGCGGTGCGGGTTAAGGAGGTGTCCGGCAAGACGGGAAAGCCAAAGCCGGCGAAGATGCGCTTCATCATGATCTTATCCATGCCAACAGCGCTGCCCGCAATGCCGGTGGACGCATAGGGCACATCCATTAATTCCATCAGGCCCTGGACGCTCCCATCCTCCCCATTCATGCCATGAAAGACTGGGATTACGCAGTCTAACCGGGCGGCTACATAGCGCGTTTCCCCGGCAAAGGGGCGGCCGCGCTTAAACGCCATGAGGGCATGGGATTTGGCGGTGATATCCGGGTATACGCGGGTCAATTTGCTTTTCCGGGGGTCAAAGCGCAGGTAGGTCTCCAATTTCCACAGGGCGCCGCCTGTGTACCACTCCCCCTTCTTGGTGATGTAAATCGGAATCACCTCATAGCGGAAGGGGTTGGCCATGCTCATGAGCTGAAGGGCGGAGATGATGGAAACCTCATGCTCGGTGCTGCGGCTGCCAAAGAGGACGCCCAGCCGGATTTTATCTGCCATGTTCATCCTCCTTTAGGCGTAATGGTCGGGCAGGTCGTTTTCATACAGCAGGACATCGCCCTTGCCGAAGGCATCGTTGATGTAGTCATTGGCAAGCGCCAGGGAGGGGAAGATCAGAATGTTCTCCTCCGGCATCCCGCTTTCCAACAGCCCTGCCTTAATGGGCCTGGTGTGCTGCTCGCCGATTAGTATTGCAAGCTGCGCTACAGCGGCGATGTCATTGCCCAGGCGGCGGTTGGCGCTTTCCTCCTGGCGGCCCAATTCAATAAAACCAGGGGTGACCACGATGAGGCGGCCTTCATGGGCGGAGAGGACTTCCAACGCCTTGCGGCTGGAGTCGGGGTTGGAATTAAAGCCATTGTTGATGACCGTATAGCCCTTTTGGTGGGTATAGGTTTGCAGCCGGGACGCGATGGGGGCGACCTCCAAAAGCGCTTGGGCGATCTTCTTTAGGCTGACCCCATAACGCAGGGCCATGGCGGCGGCCAGGAGGATGTTGATGACATTGTGCTCCCCGGTAAGCCTGGTTTGTACCGCCTGTCTGGCCCCGTCTTTGGCGCACAACAGGAAAGTGGCGCCCGTGGTGGTCAAGGCCAGGTCCTCTGCCCAAAGGTCATCCCCGGGGCTGCCGATGAGGGCCTTGTCGATGGTTGCTTCCCTCCAGGCCTCGCTAACCTTTTTGCCATCGTTATAAAACACCGCAAAGCCGTCCTTGGGGAGGGAGCGGATCAAGTCCGCCTTGGTGCTGGCGATCTGCTCAATGCTGCCCATGGTTTCCAGGTGCTGGGGGCCAATGGAGGTCAAAATCCCGGCCTTGGGGCTGACCAGGCGGCAAAGCACCCTGATGTCCTGGGGGTGGCGCGCGCCCATCTCCGCGATGAAAAAGCGGTGCTCAGCGCCCAGTTCTTCCCTGATACAGCGGGAAAGGCCCAGGGGCGTATTGAAGCTGGCCGGGGAAGCCAGGGTGGGATAATCCTGGGACA
>CAYOOZ010000037.1:3721-14179 GCA_964405705.1 uncultured Christensenella sp. | reverse complement strand
TATCGCCATTTGGGCAGGAGTCCTTGCGTAACTCGTGTAGACACTATCTAGCTTCGTATGCGAAAAATATTTCTAAAAGCTAGTCAGGCGATAAGAGAGTTCACTAAAACGCGAAGCCCATAACGCTTGCCGTTGCACCCTTTGAGAAATCCAGCATTCAGCCATCCTGTCCATAGATACATTTGATGCCAGAGCAATTGACTTGTTCACAGTCTGATGTTAGCATCATTTTGCAGCGGTACGCTGACAACCGTATTGGTGGGAAGCAGATGGAGCAAAAACTTAAGGTCAAGTCTCTTGTTAAAGCCATTGATATATTGGAATGCTTCCTCAATCAAGCAGCAGAGCTTGGCGTTTCTGAGATTTCCCAGATTCTATCAATCCACAAAAGCACCGTTCATAATGTACTACAGACCTTTTTGCAAAAGGGCTATTTAATTCAGAACGGCTGCTCGGGCAAATATTCGCTCAGCGCAAAACTTCTTCAGTACAGCTACATCATCAACAACCATATCGGTTTGGAACGGATACTCACTCCTTTTGTCAAAAACATTGCAAACCAGCTCAACTTGATGGTTTATCTTGGCATTCCTTTTCATCATGAGGTCCTGTATATTGCCTGTGCTTTTCCAGAAGACTACTCAGGGTGGCGAAACATTCTGGGTGAGCACGCCCCAATGCACTGTACCGGAATTGGCAAAGCCATGCTTGCAAATTTACCAGAAGACATCAGGGAAAATTGTTTGTCCCATCCACTGGAAAGGTTCACGGAGAATACAATCACGGACCCAGAAAAACTCCGGGAGCATTTGAAGCAGATCAGCGAGCGCGGATGGGCGGTAGACAATATGGAGCATGAGTACGGGGTAACCTGTATCGGTGTCCCTGTTTTTTCACATGACCGGCGAGTCATTGCCGCCGTCAGCGCCAGCGCTTCAAGCTTGCTGCTCAGGCAAGACCTGCTGGAAAGTACCGCGAACACAATAATTAGCATGCTTAGCCCCATCCAGTACAAGCTTTAACCGCGTATGTGCTTGAGTTTTCGTATTTTTCATGACATGGAATCCTCAGTATTGCTTCTGTACAGACTGACTGGTAATCAAGCCTGTATAAACTGATAGGCAATATATCGTCGATTGAATATCCGTTTCTTTATTCTGACAGGTAATCGGCCTGCACCAGCCGTTCTTTTCTCTGTCCCAACCCAAGCCTCTGAACCCCAGCTCCAAGTAGTCAAAGAAGAGGCTTCAGCCTCTTGAACAGGTTCCGAGTGAGGATGGAGGTATGGATTTCAACCTCTCTAGTGTACAGGAGCCACATCATCACCAGATCGAGGACAAACCAATGCTTGCAGACATCTGCAAACTGTCAGCTGGCGCCATCAAGAGAGTCGAACACTGGATGTACAACCACCCCCTGCGAATTCTAGCAACAGGACAGCTCAGCAGGTCTACTCAGCGACGTAGGTGAATGGTCGGATGACGTGGGCAACTGAACGTGCATTCTTCAATAACCGGATTGTGAACAGAAAAATGATTGACATAAGAATTTCTTTGGGATAGAATAATAATATATTAACAACAGTGTTTATTAATAATGAACGTTTTCCCTGTTTTGTATACTCCGACCGTCTGGCTGCAAATTCGACCTACTCTTAACCGTCCAAAGATTTGGGGTAGAAGCTAGTGCAACTAAACATCAAGGGTGCAGGACTTCACAGCAATCAGGTCAAGATGCTGAACGTTGTTGTTTTCTTGATGAGCCTTGCCTTTTTTATCCTCTACCCTCTGCTGGCAAATCATCTGATCAGCTGGAGAAAAATCGCCGTATTGACAGTCACCTTCATCATCAACATTCGTATCGTTGTTCAGGATTTGCTGATGTTACCCGGTAGTTATTTTCTCAAGAGGGCGTCCCCCCAGGCGATCGTCGCATGCGGCTGCATCACGCGAGGGATTGGTTTCCTGATATTTTCCCTGACGGATAACCTGGCCTTGCTACTGATTGCTGGAATTCTGTCTGGTATCGGCGGCGCGCTGTTTTTTCCCTCGATGCATACGCTGTACACAAGCTACACGGATGAGTCCGATCGCCTGTTGGCCTTCGCCAGGCGCGAGCGGTACAACAGCATAGGCGCAGTATTAGGCCCCCTGCTTGGGTCCGCACTGGCGAGGTTGGGCTTCGTTTGGGTAGGGGTGGCGTCCTTTCTTACGTTTGTTGCAGGTTCAGTTTACATGTTGTTCTTCGAGAACCAGAACCCCATTGAATTTAAAAACGCATCCACCGCGACGCCGCTGAAGTCTGTGGTGACGGATTCCACTTTTATGATGTTTGCCTTTGCCTCCATGCTGGTGATGCAAATCAGCAACCAGACAAGTCTTGCCATAGCGGTGCGGATTGACCAGATTGATCCTTCATTTCCTTACATCGGGGTCTTGTCCTCCCTGTCCGCCATGATGATGGTCCTGTTCCAGATTCATTTGCTCAAGGCAATGAACAGGAAACTGCGAAAGGTTAACATCCTGATGACCTCAGACACTTTTTTCATTCTCGGGTTCCTTTTGCTTGCCGCAAGCGTCAACACCCTGATGGTGTTGTTTGCTTCTCTCCTGTTCAGCCTGGGAAGCATGCTGCACCTTCCCACCCGTGATTCCCTGCTTTCAGCGTATGTCGATGGGAATCCTTCGGCTACGCACTACAGCTTCATAGGTGTCTTCAATACCTTTGGCACGCTGATTCTTGCGTCTACCTTTGGGAGGTTGTATGACCTGTCCTATGCCCCCGCGTATCGGTATGCGCCGTGGGCTGCGCTTGTCATTACTGGTGTCGCAGGCGCTATCATTCTGCTGAGGATTGCAGACAGGATTGAAAAGGTATAAACACACAGGAAAGGGTGATGAATTCGTGAACATGAACCATGGGAAGCAAAATGTAAGGCCCAACAAGGTGCTGAAGGAGCTCTATAGAAGCAGGTATCTCTACCTTTTACTTGCCGCGCCGATCATCTACTTTATCCTGTTCAAGTACTTCGCAATGTTCTGGTTGGTCATCGCGTTTAAGAAATACAACGCGTTTATAGGGCTCGCGAAGAGCGAATGGGTTGGATTCCGTTACTTCATCGCCTTCATGAATGACCCCTACTTCTGGAACCTGTTGAAGAATACGGTGTTGTTGAACCTGCTAATGCTCGTGTTTTATTTCCCTATACCAATCATCCTTGCCTTGATGATCAATGATGTCAACTCAACCAGATTCAAGAAGTTCACCCAGTCTGTAACCTATCTGCCCTACTTCCTTTCGACAGTGGTTGTCTGCGGCTTTATCTTCAACCTTTTGGCCATGGACGGACCGGTCAACAGCCTTATCAGATCCCTGAACGGAAAACCCGTCGCTTTCATGGTGCAGCCGGATTTGTTCAGACCAATCTACATCATGTCTGAAATCTGGCAGTTCTCCGGTTGGGGCTCAATCATCTACCTCGCAGCTCTAACCGGCGTCGATCCGCAGCTGTATGAAGCTGCCTCGATAGATGGCGCGAGCCGCTGGAAGCAGTTGTTGAAAATCAGCATTCCATCCATTGCGCCTGTCATCTCCATCCAGTTCCTACTGACAATTGGGCGACTACTTTCAGTCGGGTTTGAAAAAATACTGCTGTTGTACAACGGCGCCACCTACTCAACCGCCGATGTTATTTCAACATATGTATACCGCAGAGGCTTGCTGAACGCTGACTACAGCTATGGTGCCGCGATCAGCATCTTCCAGGCTGTCATCGCGCTGACACTTGTTTATTTCGCCAACAGCACATCCAGAAGGCTTGGCAATACGAGCCTGTGGTAAGGGAGTGATGGTATGAATCGGATGACAAAAGGAGACCGGTTTTTTTCCTGGGTAATCATCGTCCTACTGGTTCTGTTTACTTTGGTCATCATCTACCCGCTGTATCACATGGTGATTGTATCCATCAGCAACGGGTATGCGGTGCTCCGAGGTGAGGTTACCATCCTGCCAAAAGGCATCAACTTCACCGCCTACAGCTATGTCCTCACGGACAAGTACATTCCTTCATCCTATATGAACACAATTAAATACACGGTGTTTGGCACCCTGGTTAACCTGGTGATGACAGCTCTCTGCGCGTACCCGCTGTCAAGAAGACGGCTCTACGGCAGAGGTTTCTTTACGGTCTTCATCGCTTTCACGATGTTTTTTGACGCTGGACTGGTATCAAACTTCCTTGTTGTCAACTCCCTGGGTATTAGAAACACCATCTGGGCAATTATTCTGCCTCCGGCAATCAATGTCTGGTACATGATCATCATGCGGACCTTCTTTCAGGATATCCCGGAGGAGCTCTACGAATCGGCATATATAGACGGGGCGAATGAACTGTCCATTTTCTTCCGTGTCATCCTGCCGCTATCAAAGGCGGTCCTGGCAACGATGCTTTTGTTTTACGCTGTCTGGCACTGGAACAGCTTTTTGCAGCCCCTGATCTACCTAGATGACAGGACAAAGTACCCAATGCAACTCATTCTCCGCAACATTGTCATAGGCGCTGACGCCGGCGTATACTCTGCAGGCTCAGTCGCTTCAGATAGCGGGGTCATGGGTCAGAATATCAAATACGCGGTTGTTTTTATCACGATACTTCCCATCTTGACGGTATATCCATTTGTTCAGAAGTACTTTGTAAAAGGTGTCATGGTAGGTTCTGTCAAAGGTTGAATCTTTAGGGCTTTGCCCTTTAGAAATAAGGAGGAGATAAGATATGGCTAAGAAACTCACTTCCCTGATGCTCATGCTGTGCTTGTTGACCGGACTGTTTGTTAGCGCAATGGCTGGAACCTCTACTGCTGAAAAGCCCTACTTTCCCGAAGGACTCGAGTTTACATGGATGCGGCCTGAAACAAGCCAGCAAACCATGGCGGTTGACGCGCCAATCATCAAGTACCTGAAGGAGGAGCTCAACGTCACAATCCACCTGCAGCCAATTCCTGAAGCAGACTATGACACAAAGCGGGCAACTGTGCTCGCGTCCAACACCATGCCGGAGGTCATGGACCGCCTGTCCAACGCGGAGGTTGCGATGTATGGCTCCATGGGGATGTTCTATACCCTGGATGATCACATCGACATGATGCCCAATTACTACTCTCTGGTCACCGCGCCGGACCGCAATATCGAGAATAACAAGTTCAGGGTTGACGGCAAAATGTATTCTTTCCGTGTACTGGAAAAGAACCGCATCGCTGTCGCGCCGGCGGGTGTAATCCGAATGGATCTGCTGGAAGAGCAGAACATCCCCGTCCCGACAAGCTGGGCTGAACTGTATGACGCGATGTTGAAAATCAAAGCGAAGCACCCTGAAATGTACGCATTCAGCCAGCGTCAGTCAAGCAACGGCACCAATTACCTGATTGGGCAATTGGCTTACCCTCTGGGCACGGGCGGTTTCCCGACCTTCAGCAAGACCAGGGGGATGTATTATGAGCCCCGCCTGGACAAGTATGTGTATGGGCCGACTGATGAGAATTTCAAGATCGTGGTGGAATTTCTGGCAAACGCATACAGGGATGGCCTGCTAGACCCCGACTACGCCGCTACGACACAGGCAATCACCTTTGAAAAACTGTCAAACAACAAACTCTTTTTCCACTATGACAACAACTCCCATTCTGCCCGCGTTTTCAATCCAGCGCTGCTTGAAATCAATAAAGATTACCGTTTTGGTATGCTTCCGCCTCTTGAGAATCAGTTAGGCGAAACCCGCGCGCTGAGGTATGAGCGCGATTGGGGCACACACCTTGTCATCAGTGCCAAGTCACCCAACGCCGATAAAATCATGCGGGTGATTGACTGGCTTTACTCCGAGGAAGGCACAATGTTGAGCAACTTTGGCAAGCTTGGGGTAGACTATGACATTATTGACGGCAAACCACTGATTAAGGATTCTATCATTGAGGCGACCAAGACCGCCAAGGACCATTTCATGGGGATTCAGGGCTATTTGGGCGTCGGCCTGCATGGAATGGGACGTTACGTCGATGAGTACACCTACACCCAGATCACTGACCCTATGTTCATCCAGATGGGCGTTGAACTGGACAAGTACACCGCAGAGGGACTGATTCATTACCTGCCAAATTGGCCGCCATTCAACGCAGAAGAAACCGAGCAGATTGTGGACCTTGAAATGAACTTGGGCAATGTGTTTGATCAGGAAATCGACAAGTTCATCACAGGGAAAAGGCCGATGAGTGAGTGGCCGCAACTGGTTGAATCGCTCAAGAAGCAGGGGTCAGCGAAACTGGAGGAAATCTTCAACACTGCCTACGCCCGCGTTAAATAAACAAACAACCACCTGCCTGCGCGGGATTTTGCGGACATCCGCCCCGCGCGGGCTCTTCCATCAAAAAGCAACACTTGGACGCTTGATCGCGGACCAGGAAGGAGGCGTGTGTGCTGGAATTGAAAAACGTCGGCATCTGCCAGGTTGGCAAGCCCGATGATCTGGTCTGCCGTACTGCTGAAATACTTTTTGAAGAGCTGACAGCCAGGAGTGGGCTTATCGTTACGAGAGCCGTGCAATCACAGCAGTTTAAAGAGCATGACCTTGTCATTATTATCGGTGTTGACAAAAGCCTGCAGAAAGAATTTCCGGAGGACACGGAGGCAATTGACGCCCTGGCAGTCCCAGGGACAGAAGGTTACCGGATAGTCCGCAAACCGGGCAAGGTTATTATCGCAGGCCGGGATGGGCGCGGATGCCTGTACGGAATGTCCAGGGTGCTAAGGAAAATGGCCTTGAAGCCTGGTTATGCGGCCCTAACTGACGAGCTTATGGATATCTCCGTAACCCCAAGCTTCCCATTGAGGGGGCACCAGCTGGCGTACCGGGATAAGCAGAACACCTGTCCTGGATGGGATTTAGAGGACTTTGATCGGTATATCCGTGACCTGGCCTTTTTCGGGACAAATGCGATAGAAATCCTGCCACCCCGGTCGGATGACCGGCTATATTCCCCGAAGTTCCGGAAAGATCCCATGGATATGATGGTCGAATTGTCAAAGCTGATTCATAGCTACGGGATGGATGTTTGGGTATGGTATCCCAACATGGGCAAGGATTACAGCGACCCTGGGACGCGCGAAAAAGAAATGATCGAGAGGGAGGAAGTTTACTCAAAGGTCCCGTATATTGACGCGGTCCTGATTCCAGCGGGTGATCCGGGGGACCTTGAGCCAAAACAACTCTTCCCTGTAGCGGAGGAGAGTGCCCGCATCCTGCACCGGCATCACCCTGACGCAAGCATCTGGATTGCGCCTCAGGTCTTTGCCCCACGCACGGGTTGGCACGAGGAATTCTACCAGGAGTTGTCCAAAGAGCCTGAATGGTTGTACGGGGTTTGCTTCGCTCCCTGGATGTATGAGACCATTGAGCAATTTCAGGAGGCGATACCAGCCAAGTATAAAAGTAGGATTCGCCACTATCCAGATATCACTCACAACAGTTCTTCACAGTTTGAGATGCCCGGCTGGGATCTGCCCTTTGCGCTTCTCAACGGACGCGAGAGTTATAACGCCCGCCCCGCGGCAATGAAGTATATTCACAACTACCACGCAAAGTATACGGTAGGCTCAATCACCTACAGCGAAGGCATCCATGATGACATCAATAAGATGGTCTGGGGGGACCAAGATTTCTCGCTTGGCTTCCCCGTTCAGGAAACGCTGGAAGATTACACCCGTTTGTTCATCAGCCCTGACTATGTGGACAGCCTGGTTCCCATATTCCTAGGCTTTGAGGACAGCTGGGTTGGTTACGCGAAGGATAATCAGGGAATTGATAACATATATTTGAAGTATTCAGAGCTGTACAAGAACGCTTCGCCTTACATACAGAGCAATTATCGCTTCAAGATGGGATATCTGCGCGCGCTGACAGACTACTACGCAAAGCATAAGTCGATTGCCGATAAGGCGCTTGAGGATGAGGCCTACGAAATACTTGGGGGAGTGGAAGCATCAAATCCTGATAAAACGGTTCATGACGCCTGGGATGTGCTGAACCGTGCCTTTACCGAGCCCCCCTATGAAGAAATCAAGTATGAAATGCAGCGCCTGGCGGACGAGCTGTATAGGACGCCGCATTGCCGGATCCAACTGACCACCCGGTATCATCTCGGCCAGAAATGGATTCGGGGTGCCTATCTTGACGCAGTTGACATGCCCTTGAATGACCACCAGTTCCTGAGCGAGCACTTCAGACGCATACTGGAAATGAAGACAAGCAATGAAAAGTGCTGTCAGATTCATTGGCTTGTTAACCGGAAAAACCCAGGGCCCGGGGGAATCTACGCCTGTTTAGGCGATTTGAATGACTTTAAGCGTTATGTGCAATCGCCCCTCGCTTGGGAGGACGACCCGGGCTTTCTGCGGTCACCAGTTATCAATAGCGATCCCTATGGCCTGATGATGGTCTTTCACCACAATCGCGGCTGGCATGGCGAGTACCCAATTTCTATGGATTGGATTAAAAGGACAAGGGTTCTGTACGGGACACCATTGAAAGTACGTTTTGAGGGCTTGGGGCCCGACGCGTCATATCTGCTGAAGGTTACCTATCCTGACGCGCTGTTGACACGCCGGGCTGAGGAAACCCAGATAAAATTACTGGCAAACGGGCAGTTAATCCATGATCGTGTGCTTACTGGCAGAGACTGCAGGTATCCGATATTTGAGTATGAGATTCCGAACAAACTGACTGCAGGCGGAGTTCTGGAACTTGTCTGGCAGAAATGGGGTACCCTGGACCGTGTTTCAGTCAGTGAAGTCATGCTGGTCAAATTGGAGGGATGAACAATGAAAAATTGGTTGCCCTGGCGCCCCTTGGTTGTGTCACTCAATGAGGGAGCCCTCCCGAGGCGTGTTGTGGAGGTTTTCCGTGAAGAAATCAACCTGAAGACTGGCCTGCAGCTCAGTTCATCCCCGATCTATCTCATGGGCATGAGCAATGTGGTATTTTGTACGCGTGAAACCTTTGCTGCCTTGGGACTATACGCGGATCGCCTTAACAAACTTACGAAACCCGGCAAAGAAGGGTTTTCCATCGTCGTTGTACCGGAAAACGGCTGCGAGCGTACGGTTTTTGTCATTGGCAAGGATGACCGCGGCATGTTCTATGGCATGGGCAAACTCCTACGGGTTTTGTACCTGAGTGAGCAGCTAATTCAGATGGACAATGCGCAAGACTCATTCACTGACACGCCGGTCTATCCCTTGAGGGGACAGCAACTGGCGTACCGGGACAAACAGAACACCTGCCCCTGCTGGACTCAGAAAGATTTTGACCGCTATATCCGCGACCTGGCCTTGTTCGGCAACAATGCCATTGAGATTTTGCCCCCGCGTTCTGATGACATGCTGTTTTCCAGGGTTTTTCAGGAAGACCCGTTCAAGATGATGATAGACCTCTCGCATATTATCCACAACTACGGCATGGATGTCTGGATGTGGTACCCTAACATGGGCGAAGACTATTCCAATCCTGACTTGCGTGACGAAGAACTGCGGGAAAGGGAGAGGATATTCTCGTCCATCTCTTACCTTGACGCCGTTCTGATCCCCGCTGGCGACCCCGGAGAGCTGGAGCCTGCACTGCTTTTCTCCACCGCCAAAGAGAGCGCGGCTGTGCTGCACAAGTATCATCCAAAAGCAACCGTATGGATCGCGCCTCAGGTGTTCGCGCCATCCGGAAGCTGGTATGAGGATTTTTATGCTGAAGTGAACAAGGAGCCGGAATGGCTTTACGGTATGTGTTTCGCGCCTTGGATGCGGGATACGATCCAGGAATTTCAGGAAGCCTTGCCGGAAAAATACAAGCATAGGATTAGGCACTACCCTGACATAACCCATTCGCTCCGTTCGCAGTTCGCGATGCCTGATTGGGACCGTGCCTTCCAGATCATTGAAGGACGCGAAGTCAACAACACCCGCCCAAAGGCCATGAAGCACATCCATAATCTGCATGCCCCTTATACAATAGGCTCATTGACCTACTCAGAAGGCATCCACGATGATGTCAACAAATTTGTCTGGAGCCAGCAGGACTGGAATGACAAACAGGAGGTTGAGACCACACTGCGGGAGTATGTGAGGTACTTCATCGACCCCTCACTGGAGGATGAGTTGACCCAAGCGTTCTTCGCTCTGGAGGAAAACTGGTCCGTGAAGAAGCCAATCTCAGAAAACACCGTTGTGGATGACACCTATGATAAATGGGCATACCTGGAAAGCATCGTTTCCAGTCATGTCAAGAACAATTATCGTTTTCTGATGGGCTTGCTGAGAGCGACGAGCGACTATTATGTCAAATACAAGCAGATTTATGACGATCGCCTTGAAGCCCAAGCGGTCCAAGTGCTGACGAGGGCCCGCCAACTGGGTGCGGACAAC
>CAYOOZ010000037.1:0-3711 GCA_964405705.1 uncultured Christensenella sp. | reverse complement strand
AGGCTGTCTGACACCCTGAACAAATTGTGCGGCATCAAACTAACAACACACCATCATGACGGCCAGCATTTCAGGCGGGGCGCCTATCTGGATATGATTGATTTTCCTTTGAACAACCAGCAGTATCTGACAACCAGCTTCAAGCAGATCCGTAAAATGACATGTGAGGAGGAAAAGCTTGCTGCCATTGATGCGTTGCTGGCTAGAACCGACCCTGGTGAAGGCGGAATCTATATCAACCTGGGCAGCTATGAGAGCCTGCCATACATACATTTTGAGAAAACCTGGGAAGAGGACCCAGGCATGCTGCAATCCGCGCACATTGATATGTGCGGGCTTGCTGTCAATAACACCCACCTGCTTACCGGCACCTACAAGGAGGTGCCCCTGGCCAGGGAATGGTTCATGCAGGCGGCGACTTACTATAAAACACCTCTGATTGTGAGGGTTCCGGGCTTGGATCCCAACTCGTCCTATCGCTTGAAAACCACCTACCTGCAGCCCGGGCGGTCTAGCCATATCAGGCTGACGCTTGGGAATGGACATGTTGTCCATGAGAAAATTGAACATCGAGAAGAATTTGACCCGTCCTATACCTACCCACTGCCCAAGGAAGCCTACCGCAGCGGCATTCTTGAACTGAAATGGGAAGCCCAAAAGGAGTTCGGCGGCGCTTGGATCAACGAGGTGTTCGTCATGAAGGAAAAACCGTGAATCCTCAAGTCTGCAGCTCACGCTGATTCGATATGCTGTTCCAGAGAGAAAGTTGTTGATGCGTCAGAAAACCGAAACGTCTCACTTTGCTGAAGGTGGTGCATGGCGAAACATGTTGGGAAACCTTGAAGATTCCCGGGTGAAGCTGCTGACAGGCGATAGTATGCGGCAAGATCCGTGCATTTGGGTGTAATATGCGGCTCAAAGCCTGGCCATGTAAATTGTAGTTTTTGTGGAATGATAGATGAAGAACAAGTTTTATTGAGAGGTTGTCTTGAAAGGAGGCTGCTGATGAAATCAGGAGTTCAGTTTCCCGGTGGTGTCTGGCCTGTTATGTTGACACCCTACACAAAGGATGGCTTGGTGGATTATCGATCATTGGAAAGCCTGGTGAATTGGTACATTGAAAAAGGCGTGTCTGGCTTGTTCGCTGTGTGTCAAAGCAGTGAGATGTTCTTCCTTGAGCTGGAGGAGCGTGTGTCAATCGCCAGGCATGTGGTAAAAGCTGCTGCTGGGCGCGTGCCCGTGATCGCCTCCGGCCATGTGTCCGACGGCATTCAGGAACAGGCTGAGGAGATCAACCGAATCGCTGATACC
Source organism: uncultured Christensenella sp. (assembly GCA_964405705.1). Classification (GTDB taxonomy): domain Bacteria; phylum Bacillota; class Clostridia; order Christensenellales; family Aristaeellaceae; genus UBA6115. The sequence goes on along the minus strand of CAYOOZ010000037.1, from coordinate 2,400 downwards.
GGTGTTGATGCCGCTATACTGATTACCAACAGACTGGCGACAATAGATCAGAGTGACAAGGTATGGCTTGATAACCTCAATACACTGCTTGGCAGCCTCAACCCTGTCATCCCCCTGGGGTTCTACGAATGCCCGTTCCCTTACAAGAGGGTGCTCAGCCTGGATGTGATAAAGGAATTGCTTCGAATTGACAGGTTTTACTTCCTGAAGGATACCTGTTGCAACCTTCAGGAAATTCTCGCCAAGCAGTCCCTTGTCAAAGAAAGTAAGCTAAAAATCTACAACGCTAATACTGCGACCTTGCTACCCTCCCTGCGTGCAGGCATTGCTGGCTACAGTGGCGTGATGGCGAACTTCCACCCGGAACTGTATGTCTGGCTATGCAATCATCCCCATCACGCGAAGGCGGAGACCCTGCATGAACTACTTTCAATGACCGCCTTGATTGAAAGGCAGGTATATCCTGTAAACGCCAAATACTCCCTCCAGATGTCCGGCATCATTGACGGCATACTCTCACGTAGCAGGGACGGATTATTGTTTGATGAAACCGCGAAGTCCGAAGTCAGGCAACTGATGTCGCTCTCCAAGCGGATTCAGGAGTGGCTCCAGCAATAAACGATGTCAGGCAAAGCGCTTGATTACATCATTAAGCAAAGGGGCTGGCTCAGTTGTCCGCCCATTTTGAATCAGTCCGGGAACCTTCCTTGGGAATCACGAGGTGGTGGTATGAACTTGGGATTCCCGGGTTAACTAACAGCAATGAAGGCGATGTCATTGTATAGGGTATTTGATCTTTTGCCAAATTTCAAGCAAGACAGGAGGATGGAATGAACGCGAAGCAATTGAAGAAGGCCATGCAGGAAGGCAGGCGCATATTTGGGACGATGGTTACTTCCCCCGCCCCCAGGTGGATTGAATACCTGCGCACTGCCAACCTTGATTTTGTCTTTATCGATACGGAGCACATCCCTCTGGATAGGGCCCAGGTTTCCTGGATGTGCCAGACATTCAATGCCTCAGGAATCGCGCCTATCGTCAGAATCCCGTCTCCGGACCCATTTGAGGCATGCATGGCGCTGGATGGGGGGGCTGCTGGAATCGTCGCTCCGTATATTGAGCATGTGGAGCAGGTTCAGTTGCTGCGCGGGGCAGTCCGCTACCGGCCCCTGAAGGGCGAAAAGCTGGGCAGGGTGCTTGATGGAAGCCTGAGACTGTCCCCGGAGGAAGAAGACTATTTCAAGAAATACAATGAGGACAGGATGCTGGTAATCAATTGCGAAAGCGAGTATTCTGTCAACAACCTGGACCATCTGCTGAAGGTTCCTGGCATTGACGCGGTCTTCATCGGCCCACATGATCTGTCGGTCAACACGGGTGTTCCTGAGCAATATGACTCCCCGGTTTTCCTGGGGATGGTCGACAGAATCATCCAAAAGTGCAAAGAGCACAACATTAGTGTTGCCAACCATTTCTCAGTCGATTTAGCCAAGCAGATCAAATGGGCGCAAGCCGGCATGAACATCGTCCTGTGGAACATCGATATCCTCCGGTTTGTCCAGGCGATGAAGAAAGACATCGCCGATATCAAGGCAGCTTTAGGTGAGGCAGGCCAGGGCCTTGACGGTAACGTCCAAGGGTTGGATATCTAATTTTTGGGCATCAAGACAAGAATATTTGTGTTGTTATGGCGCTGATTTTTACTGACCTCCCGGCAGGGCTTTTGGTACCCAAAGTGAGAATATCTATGAATGAATCAATGAAATGCCTTGGGAATATTAATGCGCTCGCCATCCAGTTCAATGCCCCCACGGTTCACCCCCACATGCGTGGGGAATATACTGAATCGGTCTGCGGTGCGGGTTGGTTTACTTTGGGTGCGTTGCCCCTGAGCCTCTCGGTCACTCCCTTTTCAACTGCTTGACGGAAGACCTTCTCCACCGCTTCAAGAGCGGCGTTTGTAGTGTCGGCATCGGTATATGGCAACACCTCGGACAGTTCAATGGGCAATCCCCTGTCACTTAATTGTGACTTGGCTTCTGCCCTAAGTTCTCGGCGGGTAATCTCGGCTTCTCTCGCCGATAAGGTTTTCTGGAGTTCCTCACGCTCATGCTGCGCTCGTTCGTCAGCACTCATCTTGGCGAGTTTCTGCGCCTCGGTGACCGCCTTTTCAATCCGTGACTGGGCATCTTTCCGTTCGCGTTCCAAACGCTTGTCAATGATGGAGTTCAGTTCCTCTTGCGTGAAGGTTTTTACAGGGGGCGTGACCTGTGGTTCTACCGCCGTGGTTTCCGTGGTTTCAATAATTTCGCTCATGGTTTCCTCCCGTACAATGCTCGTCAGCCATGATAGAGACTACTAATGAAAAGTCAAGCGGGGAGGAACGGGTAATAAGAGAAA
>CAYOOZ010000036.1:12120-14538 GCA_964405705.1 uncultured Christensenella sp. | reverse complement strand
CCGGGGACGCGGATAAGGCGCTCAACTACAACCTGGAAGCCCTGGAATATGATGAGGAGGACCCCATCACGCTGGATAACCTGGGCCAGGTTTACTACCGCTTAAAGGGAGATAAGGAGACCGCGAGGGGCTATTTTAACAAAGCCCATGAGTTAAAACCCGCCCAGATTGACACCTTGTATTTCCTGGCGCTGCTGGATGAGCAGGATGGCAAGCTCAATGAGGCAAAGGAGAAGATGGAAACAGCCCTGGAGGGCAGCTTCTCTCCCTTAAATCATGTCACACGCAAGATGGCACAGGATTTATTGGACCGCCTGCTTACAGCCCAGGGTTAATTCAGGATGCTCAATTGGCTGCAGCAGGATCCCTGGGGTTTTCTGCGCTTTATGATCTACAGGGCGCCGGCAGTGTTGCTGGCGCTTACCTTGCATGAATTGGCGCATGGCTATGTGGCCTACCGTTGCGGGGATCCAACAGCCAAGCAGCTGGGCCGCCTCACCATGAACCCCATCAAACACCTGGATTTATTTGGCACCATCGGCATGTTCCTTTTTGGCATCGGCTGGGCCAAGCCTGTGCCGGTGAACCCAAACAATTTTAGGAACCAGCGCTGGGACGATTTGAAGGTGTCCTTGGCCGGGGTGACCACCAATTTCATCCTCTTTCTGACAGCGACCCTCTTATCCATCCTGCTTTCACGCTTTTTATACACCAGCGAAACACTAACCTATTTTGGCACCGATTTTTTGCTGAACTTTCAGAAGGACGGCTTTAACTGGCAGCTCTTCCCGGAGAATGATGCCGTGCTGCAAGCCCTTTTTCAAGTACCCTGGCTGATTCATGTCCAGCGCTTTTTGTTCCAGTTGGCCCTGGTCAACATCGGCATGGGTTTGTTTAACCTGCTGCCCATCCCGCCGCTGGACGGCTTTCACGTGGTCAATGACATCTTTTTTGCCGGCAAGCTACAGCTCACGGGCAAAATGTTCCAGTTCACCCACCTGATCTTAATGGTCCTGCTGTTTGCGACTGATTTCATCGGTTCTTTTGTTAGCAAAGCCATCTATGCGGTGCAGGGCTTTGTTTTGCCGTTGCTGCTCTCCTTGTTTGGAATTTCGTAATGGCCTTCGTTTTTGAGTTAAAGCAGTTCAATGGTCCGCTGGATTTGCTTTTGCACCTGATTGGCGACGCAAAGATTGACATCAAGGACATCTTTGTCTCCCAGGTAACTGATCAATACATCCAGATTGTCCAGCAGTCTCAAAACCTGGATATGGAGGAGGCCAGCGAGTTTATTCAGATGGCGGCCACCCTGCTCCTGATTAAAAGCCGCTCCATCCTGCCCCCCACAAAAGAAGAAGGGGACGAGGAGGAGGAGAACCCGGAGACTGTTCTCATCCGCCAGTTGGAGGAATATGCCCGCTTTCAGCAGTTGGCCTCCCAAATGCAGGATTTTGAGCAGGCAGCTGCGCGGTTATTTTCCAAACTCCCGGATGAGTTCCCCCTGCCGCCGCCCGTGTATGAATTGGAAGGCTTGACCCTGGAAGGCCTGATCGCGGCCTTTGCCCGTGTCACCGCCCGGCTTAACGCAGCGGAGGATGAACCCGCGCGCATCCCTTCCCAAATCATCCGAATGGATCGGCACACCGTAGGGGACTGCATGAAAAACATCCTCCACAAGACCAAAAGGGGCAGCGTAAGCTTTACCGGACTTTTTAGCACGAACCCTTCCCGCAATGAAGTGGTCACCCTGTTCTTGGCCTTGCTGGAGTTGCTCAAGCAGGGCAGAATCATGGCCATCCAGGACACGCCGGAGGCAGAGATACAAATCACCCGCTACAGGAAGGAGGAGGCACAGCATGCAGAATGAACGCTTAAACGGCATCATTGAGTCCATCCTCTTTGTCTGCGGGGAAGCCATTGAGGTCGAAAAACTGGCCGATGCCCTGGGGCATGAGCAAAGCACAATTCAAGAAGCGCTCAATGAGTTGGAGGAAGCTTATTCAAGGGACGAGCGCGGGCTGACGCTCAAGCGCTATGCCAACCTGGTCCAATTGGTCAGCAAGGGGGAATATGCCACCTATGTGGAGCGCGTCCTCCAGCCGGTTACCCGCCAATCTCTCTCCCAATCCGCCCTAGAGACCCTGGTCATTGTAGCCTATCGCCAGCCCATTACCCGGCAGGAGGTGGAGGCGGTGCGCGGGGTCAAGTGCGATTATTCCCTCCAGTCCCTTACCCAAAAGGGCCTGATTATGGATGCCGGGCGAAAGGAAACCTTGGGCCGGCCCATCCTGTATGCCACTACGGATTTATTTTTGTCTCACTTTGGCTTGCAGACTTTGAAGGATCTGCCAGACCTGCCCGGCAGCCTCCATCCGGATGACAAACATGTCCAGATCACCATGGACCTGCCGGAGAAAG
>CAYOOZ010000036.1:0-12110 GCA_964405705.1 uncultured Christensenella sp. | reverse complement strand
GGCAGCCGTGAGGCTGCCCCTGAATTTGTCTGCACCTTATTATCAGTTCTGTTCTTTCCTGCGCTTCAATGCCCAGGCACCCAGGAAGGCCGCGCATGAGAGGGCAAAGAGGGTAAAGATAGCAGTCAGGGTCTGATCGCCGGTGGAAGGAGCCTTGCGGTTGTTGGTAAAGGTCATCTGCCCGGCATAGGGCTGCCCATCCTTGAGCAGGTCCACCCTGGCGCTCAGCTTGCCATCTTTTGCAGTCGTGCTCACCTTGAGGGTATACACAGTCTTGTCGTAGGTGATCTTTTTGTCGCTTCCAGCGACCTCTGAAACGGTATACAGGTAGTTGCTTATCTCCCGGCTGAAGGTGCGGTCCGGGAAGACAACCTGGCCTTTTGCGTCATTGGTGGCTTCTGCCAGCACCTTGCCATTGGCATCCTTGAGGACAAAGGTAAATTGCCCGCTCTTTAAGCTGCCGTTGGTCAACTTCTTTTGGACGGCGAGGGGTACAGACACAGTGGGGAAAGTGGTGGGGGGTGGTGGGGTGTAAAGGTTGGTAAAGTTTGGGATGTCTTCCTCAATCTTTTCTTCGTTAACGGTGTAGTAGCCCACCCTGGCTTCCATCGTGTTGGTGCCCTCAAAATCATGCACCACGTTGATGACCACCAGGTACTGTGTCCTGTCATAGGTGATGGTTTCCTTGCCGCCGATGATTTCACGCAGGGTGTATTCATTGCGGCCAGGCTTTGCAAAGGTGAGGGTAGGGAAGGTGATCAGGCCATCCGCGTCATTCTTGGCGGTCAGGGTTTGGGTTACACCGTCCTCATCCACAAAGGACAGCTCAAACTCAAACATCTCGCTTTGCAGCTTGAGGTTTTTAAGCACCTTTTTTGCCTGGACCACAGCTTCAACCGGGGGCGGGGGCAGGTAGACGTTTTCAACAGTCAGACCATTTTCGGTTTTGACAAATCCGACCGGGGCTGCTGCCTCGCCCGTTGCGTTGACTTCCTTCACAAAGAAGGTGTAGGGCTGGGCTGTCAGGTTATACAGCTGTACCTTGGGCCAAACCGCGGTTAATTCGCCTGCCGGCAACAGGAGGATGGGCGCTTCCGCAAGGGGGACTTCCTCAACCTTGTTGCCGTCATTACGGTAAAGCTTAAACCAGGTGTCCACTTCCTTCACCAGCGGGAAATCTGGGTCAGCCAATGACAAGGACCAGATTTTGGTGACTTCCACCGGGCCGCGCGGGGGAATGTACTTGTTGACAAAGGTGGGGGTGTCTGTGACCTTCTCCAAATTTTTGGTGTAATAGGCCACCCGGGCATCCAAGGTGTTGGTCTTTTCAAAGTCATGCACCACATTGACAATCACCAGGTACTCATTGGTGTCTTGGGTGATGATGCTTGCAGGGTCAATGACTTCCTTTAAGGTGTATTCATTGCGTCCGGGTTTCGTGTAGGTGAAGGCGGGGAAGACAACCTGGCCGTTTCCGTCGTTCTTCACAATCTGGGTTTGCGCCACGCCGTCCTCATCCGTCCAGGACAGCTCAAACTCAAACATGTCCTTTTGAAGCTTAAGGTCAACCAATTTCTTGGTCGCCTGGATCGTGGCGGTGACGGGATCAGGCTTTAAATAGGTGTTGGTAACTACAAGCCCTTCTTCCTGCTTGCTAAAGCCGACTGGGGCATAGGGCTGGCCGCTGGCATCCACCTCTTTGACGGTGAAGGTATAAGGCACGGCGTCAAAATTGAATAATTGCTGGTCCATCCACTGGACAGTCAGTTGACCAGCAGGGAGCAACATGATGGGCGCTTCCGCAAGGGGGACTTCCTCAACCCCGCTGCCGTCATCGCGATAAAGTTTAAACCAGGTGTTCACTTCCTTCACCAGGGGGAAGTCCGGATCTGCTGCACTCAGATCCCAGGTCTTGCTTGCATCGACTGGGCCGCGCGGGGGAATATAGGTGTTGGTAACAAGGATTCCTTCTGGATCCATCTCATTGTAATCTGTCACATAATTTTCAATTGGGTCTTCCATCAGGCGGTAGGAGATGCGGGTGCCGTCCGCGTTAAAGGGGGGCAGATCGCGATAGACATCATAGTACCCATTCTCTGCAAACAGCGTGATTCGTCCGTCTGGATACTTCTCATCGGTGTAAACGTCCTCAACGCCATTGAGGGTGTAATGCAAGGTGAAGGAGACGGGAAAGCCATTGCCAGCCTCATCAACGGGGTAGGGCTGCTGGCCCAGCTTAAAGACCTTTTGCACCGGCAAATCCAGCAGCAAGCGGTTGTAGACCGTGTTGGACTGCGCGAATTTGTTTCCGCCATCATAGCTGGCCAGGAAATTGTTGTTCCCCTGCGCCGCGCGATTGCGAATAATAGCCGGTTGATGCTGGGGCGCCTTCATATCAAGAATGACTTGAACAACGCTGTAGGCAGGCAGCTCAAAACCTTCTTTAAGGACAACATGAAGGGCTGTTACAAAAGCATAGTCTTCAGGTGCCATATCCGCCTCAGGAACCCAAGTCAATGCCTGAAGGTCCGTGATGTTTTGAGAAAGCGGTCGTGCGGAAGTGGTGTAATAAACATTAAAATTGGTTTTTTTGTCAAGGTCCCCAATGAGAACAGATACCGGCCCCTGCAAAGTGTTCTCAAAATCACTCTTGCGAGCTGTGGTGTCCAGGTTGTGATCACCAACAAAGGGGAGCACATCATAAATATCCAAGTGCGCTAAAGCCGCGTCGGTGAAGTTGCTCACCTGGAGGTTGTACTGGAAGGTGCCCCTGGTGGTGGGGTTGGCCAATATTTCCTGATCTGTGTCCGCGTGATGGGTGGTGATGCCAATGCGGTTCCAGGGCTTTGTGTAGTCATATTCAGCCGTATCAGTTTCAGTTGAGCGGATGAGTTTGACGCTTCGCACCTCCTGGGGCGCTTTGCCTGGTGTCATGCTTCTTGCACGCAGGACATAGTCTGTTTTGCTTCCGTTTTCATTGACATCATAGACGTCCTGTACATAGTTGTATGGTTGATTGGTCAGGCTGATCTCATCAATGAGAAAGGTCTTGGCGGGCGCATCCTGATCGCCAAAGTAGAAGTACACCTCATTGGTGTTGTTGTCCAAACCGTTTTCAGAAGGCAGGTAGTTTTTCTCCGCTTCCCGTGGAAGGATTTTATTATTGATTCGGGCTGCGATTCTAAAGTTCCAGGAATTTGGGTTATTACCATCCCCGCCCTTCATATCCTTGACCAAGCCAGGGTTTAAGGAGAAGATGACTGCGGTGCGCCCAGTATCGTTAAAGTTATCAACCAGCTTAATGGAGGAGTAATCAATCAAGGGGGAGCTGTTGGGGTAGTTTCCGATCACATATTGACCATTGGGAGAGCGGATGGGGTCCACCCCGACCGGGAGAAGGTCAACAAAGGTAGCTTTTTCAACATAACGGAGTTCGCTCAAGTTAAAGCTGATGCTACCGACATAGATCAGCGTCTTGCCAGGAACATCACCGGTTTGCTGTTGCGTAGACTTGCTCAAGCTCATGGATTCAATGAGCTCAACGAACATCTTGTTGGCGCGGCTTTTTGGGTTAATCAGGATTTTCTTTGACGGGGTGATCAGGTTAGCGCTTAGCTCTGCCTGGTTTGCGATGTCAAGCTGGGCAGGCTCATTTGGGGGCAGGGGCGTGTTGTAGGGGTCGACAAAGGCAGTGTCAACATAAAAAGCAAAGGCTTGCCCTGGCCCCAATATAAAGTCGTCCCTCATCTTAATTTCAATCTGCATAAAGACAGTATTGTCACTGACAGCTGGGATGGTATCAACGCCTGGGGTCAACGCGCCAGATTGAACCTGGGATGCGATGGCATTGATTTCAGCGATGGCAGCCTGATTGACTTCCAAGGTTTTTTGATCCCAGTTTAAGGGTAAGTTCACCCTCGTGCCATCTTTCTTAATACCGGTAAATGATACAAAATCGCTTGGTTGTGCGCCAGTGCCAAAGAGAATAAACTTGGTGATGAATAGCCGTTCAGCTTTGTCTACCCTGGGATTTTCGAGAATGACAATATTGCCCAGGTCGCTTCCGGTTGGGTTGGCAACTGAAAAACTATACTGAGGGCGTGCTAAATACAAGGCTAGGCGGTCTGCGTTGATGGTATGAGGCAGCCTGGAAACTTTGCCGAAGAAACCAGGTCCAATTTGGCCAACGTCCGCAGTCAAGCGGAACATGATGTCATCCGTTGTGACCAGGCGGTGCTCAGCCTCATAGGGGCTTTCGTTATAAGGGATGGCCGTCATTTGCACCTTGTTAACAAACTTGTGATCGACCGTGCCATCCTTGATTGGCGCATCAGGGAAGCTGAGAAGAAGCAATTTTTCGTCGTTCAATGGGTTGGTCGCGTCTGTCGCTTCCCAATTGTAGATTGCGGATTTGTAGCCATTGGCGCGCTCTTCATCCAGGTCAACCGTCATGGTAACCGCGGGCTTGCCGTCCTGATCGGTTGTCAAGCTCCAGCCTGGGTTTTTTGCCGGGTCAAAATCCGCGGTTCGCTCAACACCATTGACATCAATATAGGAGGGCAAGGTATCCACCAAGGTAATAAAGCGAATCTTGCGGTGGTCCGCGAATTGGCTGGCACTGGAGTTGAGGTAGCTGAGATTAAAATAAAAGGGCACAAGGCTGGCGTGTTCAAGGTAAGTGGGCTTGTCTACATAGGTGGCTCCGGCGAAAACCAGCTGATTATCATTGGGGTTAGCTTTTGTCATGCGCTTGCTGGCAACGCGGTCCTGCAAGCGAATATGATGGGTTTTATCGGTTAATTCCGACAGTACGGCACTTTCATCCTTATATAGCTTGTATTTTGGGGTGATGGTGGTATCTGCTGGCGTGACGCGGTTGGCAAAGCTGAAAGAGAAGGGGATGACCAGTCGGGTGAGTGCATCAACGTTTTTGAGCGAAACGCGCAAAATACAGGTACCTTCATCGTTATTGCGGATGACCTCTGATTTGGCAATGGTGGCAGATCCCGTAGGAACGTCGGCCCGGTCCAAGAAATTGGTGGTCGTAAACAATTCACTGCCATCCGTCTTAACAGGCAACATTTGATCCAGCAAGATCTCCAGGGTCAAATCCCCTTCCTGATCGGGGGTTAGGTAAGCGCCATTGATGGTGATGTTGGTGACGATCACTTCACTGGCATAAAAGGCCATTGGATCTCTCACAACGGCATTGGCGATGCTCATCAATTGGGTGTCTCCGCCTGTGGCCATCGATACAGCCGGAAAAAGGCCTGAAATGATCAGCAGGGCTAACAGAAAAGTAAACAGGCGGCTTTGAGTTTTCATTTTTATTTCTTTCGCTTGAATCTATCCATAATGGCTTTTATTTATCAAAAACTACACAAAAATGTAGTATATTGGGATTGTACCTGCAAATCCATTTTGTGTACAAGACCAGATTGCACAAACATTGATACAAAATAAACAAAATCCTATACACTGTCGGTTTTTTGCAAAATTATCTCGAATAAAACTGAACTTATCAACAGAATCAGTGGATAAAAGCATATAACCAATGCCTTCTGATGGCGCATGGAGAAACGATCTTGTGATATATACAGCATTTGGCGAACGATAGCAGCCAAAGATTCAAACGCTTGCCATTGAAACAATTATGGATTTCAAAGCCGTTTTGAGGTGGATGAAAAGAGCTTATAGTGAATCAAACCAGCCAAAGAACTGGATGCAATTGCTGCGCGCACATCAAAATATTTATCCTATCAATAAAACAGACTTCGGTCTGTAATGCCGGCTTCGGTATTGACCCAGTACAAAGCGAACAATATTAGCGTTTTATATGATTTGAAACAGGGGATTATTGCGTCTAACCCCCCGCATGATGCAAATAAAAAGGCACCCCGTTTAGGATGCCTGAAAATGAATGGGTTAAATTACAGGGACTTCAAGGTGCTCCTGATGCGGGAGAACACATCGGTGTAATCCGTGTTGTACTCACCAGGTCCGGTATAATGAATGCTCAGCACGCGGTTGTTGTCCAAGAGGGCCATGTGCACCCGGCCGCGCACAATGGTGCCGTCAAAGAGGACGCCGCGGTAGGTGATGTAGGCGCCAGGCTTGCCAAGGAGGGTGCGCTCCGCCGTGTCTGACACGCGCCATTCCTGGTAATTGACCTTACCCAAGTCGGTTGCGAAGGTGCGCAGATCCGTCTTGAGGTTGTTTACATTGTAGTTGTTGGTCACAGCCGTCTTTGAGAAGGTAAATACAACGGAGTAGTTTTCCTTCTTCATTTCCGGCGGTTCAGTAAGCACATAGATGTCAGGTTGGCTATCATCCACCAGGTAACCGGCGACAGACTCAAAGGTGATGCCCAGGTTCGTGGCTGTATAGGTAGCAAAGGTAAAGGTCAAATCTGGCCTTTCAGTGGGCGGCGGCATATCCACCGGGTCCAAGGGGATAGGGGTGGAGCCGGCATGCAGGGCCGAGCCATCCTCATTGGCCAGCACATCGGTGATGGGCACATGGGGATCCTCCTCCAGGGAGGGATTATAGCCCTCCGGCAGGCCTTCAATAACCGGCGCTTCTGTTGGCAAATTCAGGGGGGACTCCTGAAGCTGCAGGTTTTCATTTGTCTGGGGAACCTCAGGGGCTTCCTTTGGCGCGCAGCCGGCCACCAGCAGGACAGTGAGCACCAGGACCGCCATCAACAATGCTTTTTTCATCATCAACCTCCGGAATGGGATTGTTGGATTCAAGTTCGTAAAAATATTGTAACAATTTATGTCCATTGCGTCAAGCATTTGCAAGGGTATTACAAAAATCGGTTGTACTCCTGCTCGTCCCGTTCCCGCCTTTGGCTTCGAAAATCGCGTTCTTCGCGTTTTTCAATTTCTTCTTCTGTTGCTTCTGGCTCAAAAAACGCTTCAACATCGGGCTCCTCATTGAGGTAGAAGGGATGGTACACCCGACGGTCCAGGGCGAATACCTTGTCAGAAAAGCCGCCTTGCTTGGTGCGCTGCTGGGCTTCCCGCATCTCATAAAGCCGGGAATCCAGGACATCCAGCCAATTGAGCACCTCCGCCTCCGGGAACATGGGCATCCTGGGGCTGCCATACTCTGGTATGCCATGGTGGCTTAAAATCATGTGGGAGAGCAAAAGCGGATACTCATCATCCGGGCTGTAGCCCAAGGCTTTGGCGGCATCCCGCAAATCAGAAACACCAGTCACGATGTGGCCCAATAGAAGGCCTTCCTTTGTGTACTCATTCACAGCACCCAGTTTATTGGCGTCCATTTCCGTCAGTTTGCCCAGGTCATGCACAATGACGCCGGCCAACACCAAATCACGGTCCAAATAGGGGTAGCAGCCACAAATGGCAGAGGCAGCGGTGAGCATATCAGTCAAATGGTGCAAAAGCCCACTGCGGGAGGCATGGTGCATGCTCTGTGCGGCTGGATAATATTGGATTTTATCTGCCGCGCGGTTTAACAGCTCGCCAGTTAAGCCTTTGAGGACCGGGTTTTGCATGTTGTTCACATAGACCATAACTTCCGCGAACATTTCGTCTGCCGGGCGGGGTGCAGCCTTGACCAACTGAGACAAATCCACCTGGTCAGAAGGGACGCTATCGCGCATACGCTCGATTTTAAGCTGTAAGCGGCCGTTGTACTCCGTGATACCGGCACGCACCTTTAAAACTGTACCCGGTTGGGGCGCTGGTTCATTGCTGTTCCAGACCTTGGCGTTCATTTCCTGGGTGTCATCGGCCAGGTTGATGTCCAGATAGGGGTCGCCGTTTTTATTGGTGCGCTTGCTCGCGGATTTGACTATCAAAAACCCTTCAAAGGTCTGGTCCTTGACGGCTTGGTTGAGTTTAATCTGATTCATGGTAACTTCCTGACTGCACATAGCGGTTTTCAAACAGGGTAAAGTCCTCATTCCAGGTGAGGACAATGGTGTCCAGGGGGCCGTTTCTCTGCTTGGCGACAATAACCTCCGCCTCGCTGGGATCGCCCTCTTCCTTGTTGTAATAATACGGGCGGTGAAGGAACATGACCACGTCTGCGTCCTGCTCAATGGAGCCGGAATCGCGTAGATCTGACAGCACAGGCTTAATGCTCCCTGTCCTTTTGACATTGGCGCGGGAGAGCTGGGCGCAGGCCAAGATAGGGATCTTAAGCTCCAGGGCAATTCCCTTTAATTTGCGGGAAATCTCGCTGACCTCCAGCTGACGGTTTTCGCTGCGCCCGTCTGAGGTCATCAGCTGCAAATAGTCAATCACCACCAAGTCCAAGCCCTTTTCCGTCATCAGCCTGCGGCAGCGGCTGCGCAGCTGTGCCGGCGTGAGTGAGGCGCTGTCATCCAGATACATCCGGGTTTCAGACAGAGGGCCCAGGGCTTCAGACAAACGCCGCCAATCTTCATTGGAGAGGGTGCCGCTTCTGACATTTTGCATATTGACTCGGGCGTCCCCGCACAGCATGCGCAGGGCCAGGTGCTCCTTGGGCATTTCCAGGCTGAACACGGCCACAGAGCTGCCAAAGCGCGCGGCATGGGAGGCGATGTTCATGGCAAAGCTGGTCTTGCCCATGCTGGGCCTGGCCCCTAAAATCAACAGCTCGCCCCCGTGAAGGCCGGTGAGCAATTTATCCAGGAGGGTAAACCCAGTGGGCACTCCTGCGATTTTGCCCTTGTTGCGGACCAATTCCTCAATCACAGCCAGGGTCTTCTTCATGACCTCGCTGATGGGCGTCAACTGCTCGCTGCCAGTCCTCTTCATCACGATGTCAAAGATGGATTTTTCAGCGAAGGTCAGGGTCTCCGGCAACTCCATCTGCTGTTCATAGCATACGCGGCTGATGTCATTGCAGGCGGTAATCAGCTTCCTCAGGGTGGCCTTTTCCAGCACAATTTCTACATAATGCTGCACAAAGGCGGAGGTGGGGACGGATGAAATCAGCCCAATTAAATACTCTGTCCCGCCAACGCCGTCCAAAGCGCCGCTTCTGGCCAGTTCGCTGTCCATGGTGATCAGATCCACATTGCGCGACTGGGCAAACAAATGGGCCATGGCTTCATAAAGGACCTTGTGCTGGGGCTGATAAAAATCATCCGCGGCCAAGTTCTCCATGAGCAATAAAAGCGAAGCAGGGTTCTGCATCGCAGAACCAAGCACGGCCCGCTCAGCCTCCAGGCTTTGGGGGAGGACCCGTATCAGGTCACCAGGTGTAAAGGTGCTCAATCTGGCCTCCGGCTTAGTGAATAACGATCACTTTGACTGTCATCTGCACCTTTACGCCTGCGTACAGGCTGATGGTGACCAGGGTGTCCCCGGCTGTGCGGATGGGCTCTGACAGCTCAATCTTGCGCTTGTCCATGGTGATTTGGTGCTGTTTTTCAAGGGCGTCCGCGATTTCCTGAGTGGTGACGCTGCCATAAAGCTTGCCCTTGTCCCCGCCTTTGGCGTTGACCTCAATCACCTTGTCCTTCAATTGCTTTGCCAGGTCCTCCGCCTCTTGGCGGCGGGCCTGCTCCTTGGCGCGCTCAATCTCATTGCGGCGCTCTACATCTGCCACGGCCTGGGCAGTCGCCTCCATGGCCCATTTGCGGGGGAAGAGAAAATTGCGGGCATAGCCGTCGGAAACATTGATGATTTGACCTTTTTTACCGCTGCCGGGGATGTCCTGCAAAAGGATGACTTTCATGTTGACCTCCTAAATGGTGTAATTGGAATCATTGGGTTTTTTAACTACGCGAAGCTTTCTTGGGTCTGCCAATTGGTCAAAGATGCCCAGGAAGAGGGCTGCAAAGGGGAGGGCGACCAAGAGAATTAAAGCCAGTAAAAACCGGGCAACCGGCCTTGTACCGCGGCGCTTGAGGATGAAGTTCAAAAGGGATAACCCCTGAATCATCATCACTGTTGAAAACACATTATACATTAATTGGCCCGCTGTGCTAAATACCACTTGGCGTACAAGGGAAGAGAGGAGGTAACCAGCGGCCAGGATCAGCAGGGCAGGGTTGAGAGCTTTTGGAATATACCAGGTGGAAAAGGGCGGCATAGACAGGGAAGGCGCGGTTTGATAACGATTGCCGAGTTTGACGGCCAAACCTGCTACCGGCAAGGACAAAAGGAGCGAGAATCCGGTGAGCAGGCTGGGGAAATAGGCGGAAAGCAGATTTACCAAGCGGCTGTCAATCTGCTTGTAAAACTCGGATACGACCTCAGGCTTAAAAGCCCAGCCGCCATTTTGGGCCGCGATCATGGCTTGGGCGTCCTGGGTGAAATCGCTTTGCAAAAATCCATATTTCCAAAGCATGTAGAGAAATGAGTCCCGGTAGGGCAGGCTATCAATGCCGGAAATGGCAGCCTTGGCTGCCGCGCTGTACAGGGCGCCGCCAGCAGCGCGCTGCAAAAAGAAAAACAAAAAAGCCATGCTGAAGACTAGGGTGATTAAAAGGATGCCGGCAGTCTTAAAAAAGGGGACCTCACGCTCAAGACAAAGAAGAAAGGCAATGACAAGCGGCGCTAAATACAGGGCAAACCACAGGCCTTCCAATCCAAAAACCCGGAAAGCGCCAAAAAGCATCAATAGTAGCCCGGCCAGGGTGGGCAGGATGCCGGCCAAAGTGGCTGAGAACAGGAGCACGATTGGCAAAACAACCGGCCCGATACCCAGGTAGCTGACGCTGGGCAGAGGTGAGGCGGTTAAAAACGCCACCAGCGCCCCCATGATGACAATTAGGAGAAGGGCATGTTTATGTGTAGTATAAAGCCGAATGCCTTTCATGCCGCCCCCCTCTCTATCAAACCATTTCATGTAGTAGTTTATTTTATCTTGCGCCTCGTATGCTGTCAAACACCTGCGCGTTTGGCTTATAGGATGATTTCTGTTACCAGGTCATCCATCACGGCCATTACATAGGGCTTGCCGCGTTCAGTCAGCTTTTGCTGGGCGATTTCCTCGCTGCTCAGCGGAACCTCTTGACCTAAGGAAGTTTTCACCGTGAAGGAGCGGGGGAGATCGGTCACAAAGGCGGCTGCGATAAAGCTGCCGTTGCTGCCATTTTTGTTGAAATAGAAGGAGTGCACGCCCTTGCCGGCGCGCTTTTGACTGTCAATCATGTTGCCGGGCACACGCTTTAGATACCCGCGTTCTGAGGCCAGGATCAAGGCATCTGCGTCCTGAATGCCGCCGGCTAAAAGCAAGTCATCCTTGGGGGAGAGGCGGATGCCCTTGACACCGCGCGTTACACGGCCGGTTACGGAGACCTCCTCCTCGCTAAAGCGGATGAGCATGCCGGTTTTGCTTAAGCAGAATAGGTCGTCGCTGGGCTTGATGGTGTCAACGCTCACCAAGACATCATTTTTCTCAAGGCCAATAGCGGCCACTTTGCTGCGTCTGGTGACATATTCCTTCAGCGCTGTACGCTTGACCATGCCATTTTTGGTAAAGAAGAAGAGGTCGTCCTTGATCTGATCCTCATTGCCGGGCAGGACAAGAATGCTGACCACGTCCTCCCCGTTTTCCAGGCCGTTTAGGACGCCGGCCAAAACAGTGCCCCTGTCTTTGGGCCGGAAGGATTCCTCCAGCGCGATGACCGGCACCTGGTAGCAGTTGCCGATCTGTGTAAAAAACAGCAATGTTTGGTCGGTCATGGCTTGGAAAACATACCAAGGCATCTCACTGGCGTTGCTTGGCAGCTCTGACTTCTCATACACCCTTTGGTGCATCCTGCGCAGTTGGCCGCCCCTTGTGATGACCACCACGGTTTCTTCTGGTACCGGCACTTCGCTTAAAATCAGCTTTTCCTGTTCCTGGGCGCTTTGTTTTTCAATCCTTGTGCGGCGCTCATCGCCGTACTTGTCCGAAATCTCCTGTAATTCTTCCTTGATGGCGGCAATCAGGCGGTGCTCGTGCTTTAAAATGCCTTCCAATTTGGCAATCAGCTTGACGGTCGCCGCGTGCTCTTCCCTTAAGGTGAGGATTTCAAGACCGGTTAAGCGTTGCAAGCGCAGGTCCAATATGGCTTGGGCCTGGGCATCTGAAAAGGAGAAACGCTCCATCAAGCGCTCCTTGGCTTCCTTGGCGCTCTTGGACGCGCGGATCAG
>CAYOOZ010000035.1:12389-14764 GCA_964405705.1 uncultured Christensenella sp. | reverse complement strand
GTGACCAATATGAAAGCGCTTGGCGATGTTGATGGAGGAATAGTCCAGCACAACGGTCTTGCCCGCGTCCTGTTTGCCACCATAGTGCAGGCCCTTGTCCAGCACCTCTTTTAAGGTGTCCTGGGCAAAATTGACGCGGTTAAAAAAGAAGTTGACATAGCCGCCCACCTGCTGAGCAGTCGCCACCTCAGGGCGATCAACCTGCTCGACCACCTTTTGCGCGATGAGGGGTGGGGCCAAGCGCAGGGGCTTGGCCAAACGGAAGCAAGGAAAGGCAAAATCGCCCAGCTTGCTGTCCGGTGGAATCTCCAGGGTTTCAGGCCCGGGCAAGTCCTGCAAAAGGATCGCGGGAAAAGCTTTTTGAATGGCGTCCTGCAGCAGGTCTGTAACGGCCAGACGAATGTCCATGAAACACTTCCTTGACATAAATTTGCTAAAATAGCATACCATAAGCCACATGAAGGCGCAAGGCAAAGCAGCCCCAGGGGGAGGGGTTTCTCCCGTCCGGGGCTGCTTTTATGATGTGCACATTTTGGAACCAGGCTGCCTTAGGCTCTCTTGATGAGGTAGAGCACATCCGTGTTGGCCTGGGGCGTTAGCAGGGTGTTGGTGTCCAGATTGACTTCCGCCTGCATCCGTCTGCGATAGGTCAAGTCATACAGGACAATCTCCTGGCCTTCTTTTAGCGAAAAGGGCAGCGTAACATCGCTGGGGTAGGGGACATACAGCGCGTACCACTCATCATTTTTGGCCAGACGGATGGCCGCGCTATGGCTGTTCAGGTCATCCATCGGCTTTAGGTTAAAAAGGCTGTACTGCTCCCAGAGGTCGCGCATGAACCCAGGCTCCCAGGCGCCAGGAAGGCGCAGGGAATACCGCCAGTCAAAGGGATGGCCGGAGAAGGCGACGCTGGTAAAGGCTTGGCCGGCCCTGTGCATGCTCCATAAGCCATGGGCGCCATAGGCAGTGCCCGCCTGAGCGCCTGAGAGCAGGCTTTGCCACATGGCGCGGCGGATGTCGGCGGTGCCATGCCTGCCATACTCAAAACCAAATCCATGGCCGTCATAGGGCGGTTCCGTGTTGATGACGGGCTTGTTTTCCGGCCTGTTCCAGTAATACTGGGCCAGGCGGTAGTGGTAATTGTGCTGATCTCCAGAGACGCAGTGGCCGCCCTGGAAGGTAAAAAAATCAAGCTGCTCTGCCAGGGGTGGCGGCACCTGGGCCTGGGGGTTGAGGTGCAGGGTCAGGAGGGCTTTTGGGTCTTCCTTCCTGATGATTTTGATGGCCTTGTCATAGTACTCGCTCACCTTTTCTGTCTCAAACCCCGTGTCCCCGGACACGGAATAGATCACCTGATAGGGGGAGAAGCGTGAAACGGCGTACTTTACATAATCAAGGGCACTTTGAAGCGGCATGGCGGTTTCAGGCGAGTGCTTGGAAGCCCAGGTATCGGGCACATAATTGGCCCATAACAGGTGAATACAGGGCATCAGCCCATAGTCCACAGCCATCTGCAGCATCTGGCAGGCTTTGTCAAAATACTTGGTATTGATGGCGTCAAAATCCCAGGCCTGGTCTTTTCCGGGGAGGAAGGGCATCAGCGCCTCCTCATCGGAGGAATTGTCATGGGAGATGGGCAGGGCGCTGATTTGCACCACGGTGAAGCGCTGCTGCCGCCTGAGTTGGAGGATCTCCTCCCATTCATTCATTTCCAGCTTGGAGAAGGCCATCCACAGGGTGTCCGCGAGGTAAAAGAAGGGTTTGCCGCCTTGCAAAAGGGAGCGGTTTTTGGGGTTTACTTTCAGTCTGTCCATAATTCTCCTTGCTGTGTTTGCGTGCTTTTTAATCTGTCAGCTCATGGGTGATGTCATGCACGCTTTTGACCACAGCTTCCTTGTTCATGATGTTTTCAATCCAGTTGGGTTTGAAAATCACGTCCATGGCGTTGCGCAGCGCCAGATTGGCCCCGTCTGAGAAGGGGAAGCCTGCAAAATCAAACAGCACGCCAAACTGCACCTTTAAATGCCCCATCACAAAGGACATGACGACCTCCCGGGGCAGGCCCTGGTTGACACAGGCGTCCACCGCCTGGCGCATGCCCATGACCAGGGGAGCGGTGATGGATTCCACCAGCGCCGGCTCCAAAAGAACCATCTGGTCGATGCTGATGCGGAAGGATTGGTCAATGGGCTTAAACATGATCCGGGCAAAGGCCTCGCCCTTTTCATAGTCTTCATCCGTGCCCTGGTGGATGGCGCAAACCATGTCCATTTTGGCCGCGCCGGTGCCGCCAAACCAGTCCCGCTGTGCGGCCTCACTGATGCCCTCTTCAAAGGGGAAGAGGCTGGGGTGGCAGGGGTGCACCACAAAATAGA
>CAYOOZ010000035.1:0-12379 GCA_964405705.1 uncultured Christensenella sp. | reverse complement strand
ATCAGCATGACATCTCCAAAATGGGCGGCCGGGTCCAGGCCAATGACCATGGCGCCCGGCTTCATCCTGGGGATAACATCCTGGGATACCTTCTTGATGATTTTGTCAGGCACCGCAAAGACCACCAAATCCGCCTCCTCAAGTGGCTGTTGGCTGGAAGTGGGGTTAACGCCAAATTTTTGAGCCAGGGCCAGGGAAGCGGCCTCATTGACCTCCAGATAGGAGATGTCATACGCCTTTTCGTCCTTGATGTTGGGGGTGATACGGCTACCCATTTTGCCGCCCGCGCCCAGTAAAACAACCTTTTGTACCATAAGAAACCTCCTTTTATTTTAGGCTGCCAATAAAAATTGAATAGGCATCCATGTAAAATCGCTCTGAAAAACGAACAGTGGGGATGGCTTCCTGCCTGGACAAGGCGGAAGCGCTGTGTTCATCAAGGAGTATCCCTTCAAAAGCAGGCGCTTTTTGAAGGTGTACAACCTGTTTTTGCGCGGTGGCGTTGGAGAGGAGTAGTTCCCTGCCGTTGGTTAAGAGGGTGTAAAAGGGGTCGATGTGCATGTGGGCTGGGCCGGAGAGGATTAAAAGGGCTTGCCGCAGCACATGCCAGGTCGGGTACAGCCTGTTTTTTTGTATTGGGAAATCGGTTGGGAGGGGGGATTCATCCGAGAAAAGCCCCCTTGGGCCGGCAATTTCAAAGTAAGTGGCGGATTGCGCCCCGGACAGTGCCAGGCTGACCAGGGAGCGGTGCAGGAACGAGGCGCAAAACAGGGACATCTGCCGGGCATCCACCTGGCGATTTAGGCGGTCCAAAGGGCTGCCCTGATTGGTGGTGGCATCCGGGTTCCACCGGGGCTTTAAGGTAATGGGTGAGACAAAGACCGGCAAACCCCGATACAGCGCCTTAGCGCTTTTTACATTGGCCATTTGGCCAAGGGTGGTTTGCATGATGGAGGTATTGTCAAAGGCGTGTACCTGGGGGTTGTTGGAATAGCAGACAAAATCCAGGAGATCACCGGGCAAGGGCTCACGGTTTAGTTGGGTGAAGTAGGCGTCCGTGCCCGAGCCGATCATAAGCCCCGGGCGGGATAGCCTTGCCCGGCAGGCGCTCAGGAGCTGTTGATTGATGACCCTGCGCCCTTCTTGATAAAGCAGGAGGGCAGAAATGGCAGGGTGCCTTTGCAGCAGGCCATGGAGCTTGCTGATTTGCTCCTCGTTTTCATCCCCAAAAAACACGGCCAGGTGAATCTGGGGCGCAAGCTGGGCGGCTTGGTTGAGCAGACGCTCTGTCAAAGCAAGATCGCCCTCAAAGCGCAGGTCCACCCGGACATGGTGCAAGCCCAGGTCCTGCGCCCATTTGAAGCCGTCAAAAAGCGGTGAACCCAGACAGGCACCCAGTGAGAGTGAAGCGCTCTTTTGAAGCAGACTTTGGAAAAAAAGGGGCTCGTCCCGGCCTATTAAGGGCTTGGGCTTAAAGGAGGGGGCGAGTTTGCAGTCTATGCTGACGGACTGAAGAAAGGGTTGGCCCGCGTCTACCCGCACCGGGAAGGGCCGGGAGAGGGGCGTGCAATACGTTTTAAAGGAGGCGTCCGTCCAGTTGCGCTGATCCTCGCATTCAAAGGCATCGCCTAAAAAGCTGATCTTGCAATGTATGCCGCCTGTTTGGTGGGCCATGGACGCGATGTTAAAAAATGGCTGATGGGGGGCGATGTGGAGCGGGAACAAACTGCTTTCCTTAGAACCGTCAGTATGCGTAATATCAACGGTTTTCCCGGCGTTGTCCGCGGCGTGCAGCACGCAAAAGCCCAGGCGGTTGGTTAAAAAGGGCTTTTCTGCCGTCCCCCTGGCCTCATAGCTTAACTGGCCCTGGCTGTTGCCTTGGATGTGGCCCTTCCAGCGGTAAACATAGCCGCCCTGCTTGTGCAGCGCGTCAAAGTAAACAGAAAAGCTGTCCTTCTTTTGCTGCACTTTTAGCCCGGTTATGGCATAGGGGATGGTGCCCCAGTTGGGGTCGCGCAGGGCGAAATAGACTTCATCAATCAGGGGCTGGCTATGATATCGGATATCCAAAAGCCGCCCCTCGCTCAAAACAGCGCTCAAGGGGCCTGCCGCAAGCTGCAAATCATCTGGCGGGTTCTCCGGCACGCCCAGCCATTCATGGGGCTTGATGTCCCTCATTCGCTGGCTGCCTCGGCGGCTTTTCTAAAAGCCTTGAGGTTTGAAAGCCCGCGCTTGACCCAGTCGTCTTCCATTTGCAGGGTGGCTTCAAGCGAGCCCTGCCAGGGCAGCCAAGATTCCAGAATCCAGGAGATTCCATCGGGCAGGGAGCGCCAGGCCAAGTCAAGGTCCATCATGCCCTCGCCCGCTGGGGTGCCGTTTACATCAAAGCCCAGGCCGGAGGGCTTTCTTTTTATATCAAAATCCTTGCAGTGAAAGTTGACCGCCAGGGGAGCCAAGGATTTCATGACCTCCCGGAAGCTTTCGCAAAGGGCCAGGTTGTTGAGTGCATCCAGGCACACGCCCAGGGCAGGGCTATTAAAAGCGCTCACCAGCTCAGCGATCCAGGCACTTTTGTAATAATCGTGGTTTTCAATGCCCAGTACAACGCCGGCTTTGATATATCGGGGCAGCACGGCTTCCACCCGGCGCTTGGCTTCCTCCAAGCTGGGCTTGTCCTCCCCCTGATGGGGCAGGGTGCGCACCAGCTTTGCGCCCAGGCGAGTGGCGATGCTGAGGTAATTGAGCAGGTTGTCCTCACGAAGCCCGGCTGTTCCTACCTCCAGGCGCAGGTCCTGGGCTTTGGCCAGCGTGGCAAGCGCGTCCAATTCGCTGGTCTTTACCAGATGAAGGGGCAGGTTGTCCGCGATCTGCAGCGCTTCTGCCCCGGCCTTGATGGCCTTTTCGGCCAGCCCCAGCGCACCCAAGGGGTTTTTCGGAACCTCATAGGCCCTGTTGCCAATGGCATAGGGATAAGTCCAGCTGGAGACGCCGATTTTTATCATACTGCCCCCGTCAAGACGGGCAAGCCCGTTTCCACAGAGCGCATGGCCGCAAAGACTGTTTGCAGGGTTTTTAGGTTGTCCTCCCCGCTGGTGGGCGCGTCCTTTTTGGACAGCAGGCTGTCCCTTAAATCCATCAGGCACGCTGGGATGGCCATGAACACATGGCCGCCATGGATGTCCCAATCCACCTGCGGGACATAGGGCAAGCGCTGCGGGATTTGGTAGGGGAAGGGCATGGCCGCCTCTTTTTCTTTGGTGAGGGTGATGTTGTTTTGCTCATCCAAAAGGAGGGTGCCATGTTCAAAGGCGATAAAGGCCTTGTAACTAAAATCATGGGCCAGGGTACATAAAACCGGGTGTCCGGCGGCTGTTTTCAGCAGGGAAAGCACCGAGTCATCCACCTTGATGTCTGGATAGGAGGTGACAGGATAGGCCAGGACGGAGGTGATTTCGCCAAACAGGTAGCGCACGACATCAAACAGGTGGGGGCCCATATCCCGCAGCGCCATGTGCTCCATCTGGGCCAGCGCTGGCTGGACGGAGATGATGCCCCGGTCGGGGGATTTAAGCTGGATGTGGGCGTGCAGCACCCGGCCCAAGCCCGGTGTTTTCATCTGCTCTTTCAAGGCCAAAAACTGAGGCTGATACCTGAAGTTTTCATGGATGGCAAACCAGACCCCCGCGTCCTTGCAGGAGTCCACCATCCCTTGGCACGCTTCCTCCGTTAAGGCCATGGGCTTTTGGCAGATGACCGGCTTCTTGTGCCTGGCCGCGGCCAGCACCAGGTCCTCGTGGGCCTCAGCATCGGTGATGATGTCCACTACGTCAAAATCAGCGCTTTTTAGCAATTCCTCTACCGTGTCATAGACTGCAGGGATCAAAAAGCGCCTTGCGGTGTCCTCCGCCCTTTGTCTGGTTCTGTTCCAAACCGCAGTGACCTCACAGCCAATGGCCTGCCAGGCGGCAATCTGAAACTGCGCCCAATAACCGGTTCCCAAAACCGCAACCTTGAGTATCCGCCCCATAAAATACCTTTCTTCCGCCCTTTGGGACAAAGCCCGCAAAGCAAGGCCAACTCTATCTTACATTGCTTTTCTCTACAGTTTGTTGGACTCAAAAAAGAGCTGCTCCGTCAATTGGTAGGCCTTTTCGCGCGCGTTGCCGCCCCTTAGGCGGTAGGCGATGAACAAGCTTTCAATGATGGCCAGTTGCGCTACGCGCTGGGTGACGACCTCGCCCCCCCGCTCCACAAAGGTGGCGGTGAGCAGGCTGATGTCCGCGATACGCGCCAAGTGCGCGTAGGGAAAGTTGGTGATGGCAATCACCGTGGCGCCGGCGGCCTTGGCATAGCGGGCGGCCTGCACCATGGAGGCCGTGTTGCCCGAATGGGAGATGACAACGCAGACGCTGTCTTCGTTTAACAGCGCGGCCAGCGCCATTTGCGTGTCCACGTCCGAGGTGGTCTGGCAGGAAGCGCCAACGCGTATAAATTTTTGAAAGGCCGAGGTGGCCACGATGCCGGAATCGCCAACGCCCAAAAAGAGGATTTTTTCAGCTTTGAGCAGGGCGTCCGCTGAGCGCTCATAGTCCTTTGGGTCCATGACCTTCAACAGGCCGTTTAAGGCCTCAATGGAGGCATAGACAATGCTCTGGGCGATTTCATAGGGTTGGCTGTCCGGGTTGATGTGCTCATAGGGGATCGGCTGGGCTTCAGCCCCGTTGGTTTCCTCGCTTTTTAAGGCTTCCTTGAGCTCCATAAAGCCGGAATAGCCCAGGCGCTTGGCCAGGCGCACAAAGGTGGGCTGGCTGACCCCGGCCAAGGCGGCAGCCTGCGCGATGGTGGCGCTTGCGATAAAGGAAGGCGATTTCAACAGCAGGTCAGCCGCGCTGCGCTCCGCCCGCTTTAAGGAATCGTATACGGATTGCAGGCGAAGGGAAATCAAAACCGGCAGCCGCTCCACGCATTCCGGATTTTCTATGCTCATTCCTGACCTCCGTGTCATTTTGGGTTTCTAAGGTTTTTCCGTCAGGTCCCGGCGTAAAATGTCGCCGGTCGCTCCGCCGGGGTGAATCAATAAAAACTGCTCCTTATCAAAGCCGTTTTTGCGCATCACAGCCAGGGTGATCGCGTCAAAAGCCGCCATGACCCCCAGGGTGCTGGAGCAGGGTAAAAGGGCGAAGGGGCAGGGTTCCTCCCCTGTGTCCAGGGCGAGGACCAGGTCGGCCTCCCTGGCGATGTGGGAGGCGGGGTTGTGCGTGACCGCGAGGATTTTTGCCCCTTTGGCCTTCAGCGCGGGCAGGCAGCCAATGATTTCAGAGGTATTGCCGCCCTTGGCGATTAAGATCGCGATGTCGTCCTTCTGAACAAAGCCCAGGGCCCCATGCAGGGCTTCTGAAGGGGTTAAAAAGACGGAGGGCACCTCAATGCAGGAGAGCAGGTGAGCGATCCTTCGGCCCGCGATGCCGCTGGTGCCGCAGCCGATGATGGCCACGCGCTTCTTCTCCGGCTTGACGGTCAAAAGCAAGTCCACGATCTCATCCATCACGCTGTAATCCAAGGTTTTGGCCAGGTTTTCAATGGCTTTTGCCTCTGCTTTCAAGGTGATGTCATACCAGGATGCGTAGCTTGACATCGTGCTTACTCCCTCCCCATGCCAGCGTCCTGCAACCTGCGTAGCTGCAGCAGCACGGAATCATCGTTTAGTTTTACGTCATTATAGCAGATAACCTGGTCTTTTTGCACGTCGCGCACCACGACAGCCCCTTTGGCCAAGCCCAGGGGCAGCATGCCCTCTTTGGCGGCGGTTTCATAGATTTCAATGGAACCGCGGTAGCAGGCATCCCCGATGCCGTCCAATACCTCGCCGACCTTTAAGTCTTTTTTGGCAATGGTGATGCACTCGCTGGTCAATTTGTCCATCGGGTGGCCGGTGGACTCGTTGTAGAGCACACCCTGGGCCACGGTGATGGGCGTCTCGCAGCTGCACAGGTGGAAGGGGCGGAAGAGGAGGTAATTGGGGCCAAAGCCCATATCGCGCTGGCTTAAGCCGTCTTTGACCTGCTCATTGTCGGTGGTCACCACCACAAAGACGCCGGGGTTGACGTCACCAATCGCGTAATCCACCACGCCCTCATTTTCCAGGATGCCGCCTTGGCTCTTGAGGCTAAACACGGTTTTTAGGTCCTTGATGTTGCAGCGGGGGCCGTGCATGCCGCGCACTTCGGGCTTAAGCCCGGTGGCGTTGGACACGGCGGTCATCTCCACCATGGTTTTGGAGCCGTCCACAAATTCCACCAGCATGCGCGGGCTCATGTTGCGCTGTTTGGCTTTTTCGACCCATTCCGGGTCAGAGGAGGTGGCATAAATGTCCAGAGGGTTGTTTTTACCCTTGCCCGCGGCCACAACCCGGAAGCCCAGGGCCTTGGCGAAGCGATAGACCTCAATGATGGAGCCGGGCTCATCCCCGGCGGACAGGGAATAGACCACGCCGGCGTTTTGCGCCAGTTTTCGCAGGATGGGCCCGATGGTGACATCGCATTCCACGTTCATCATGACCACGTGTTTTTTGTTGTTGAAGCATAAAAGCGCGATTTTGGCGCCCATCTCCGGGCTGCCCGTCGCGTCCACCACCGATTCAATGCCAGGGGCGGCAACGGCGATGCGGTAGTCTGTGGTGACCACCTTTTTCCCGGCCAGGAGCGCGGCCTTGGCCTCCTCCAGGGTGGTGGCTTCCGCGATTTCACCCGTGTATCCGGCGGCTGCGTAGGCCTTCCTGCAGGTATCTGTGTGCAAATCCACCACGATGTCCACGGTCATGCCCTGCATCAGGCCGACCTGGCAGACGATTTCACGGCCCATTTGACCAGCGCCGACTAAGGCCATGCGGATGGGGCGGCCTTCTTTGGCGCGCTGCTGCAACTTGGTGTCGATCTCGTACATTTTATATGATCCTTTCTCAAATAGATTGCAGATGTCGCTTGTTGACCTGGGCCAGCTTGGCAAATTGCTCCTTGAGCTGGGGGTATAGGTCCTTGTAAATATCAAAATAATCCATGTACACCTGGTGTGTGGCCGCGTCCGGCTCCATGAGGCCCACGTACTGCGCCTTCTCCCGGGCCAGATCAAAGCTTTTAATGACGCCAGCGCCAACGCCGGCTAAGAGGCAATCGCCATAAGGCGCGCCGACCCGGTTTTTGAGCATGACGGTGGGCAGGTTGAAGACATCGGTGATAATCCTGCGCCACAGCTCGCTCTTGGCGCCGCCTTCGTTGAGGACAATGGGCACATTCAGCGCGCTGCCGGAAAAGCCCAGGGCTTCAAAGGAATGGTAAAGGGCAAAGGCGACGCTCTCCATCATGGCCCGCACCAAGTGCCCCTTGGTGTGCCGCAGGGACAGGCCAAAAATGGTCCCCCTTGCGTTGGCATCCCAAAGCGGTGTGCGCTCACCCATTAAATAGGGCAGGACCACCAGGCCCTCGCTGCCGGGCGGGATTTTTGCCGCCTCCATGTTCAACAGGTCATAGGCATCCAGGCCGGTCAACTGCTCGGTGGCTTTTTCTAAATGGGAGAACTGGTCGCGCATATAACGCATTAAAACACCGCCGGTTGTGGTGGTGGGCACGGTGATGAAGGTACCGGGCAGGGTGTAATTGAAGTTGATGGTGCCGGGTTTGAAGTCCGCGCTGGGCAGGATGACGCCAAAATTGCCGCAGGTGCCCAGGTTCATCTGAATGTCGCCCACCCTTGTTGCGCCGCCGCCCAGCCAGCCGGCGTTGCAGTCGGTCTGCCCGGAGAGCACCAGGGTGCCGGGGGCTAAGCCGGTGTCAAGGGCGGCTTGCTCATTTACGATGCCAATGATATCAACGCAATCTGTCACCTGTGGGAAGATATAAGTGGGGAGGCCGATTGCTTGCAGCATCATTGTGTCAAACTGTCCGCCATTGATGTCATAGGCGCCCATGAACATGGCGTTTGAGCGGTTGACATTGTGCACGCCGGTTAAAAGAAAATTGAGGTAGCCGTCCACTGTGTGCACCCTGGCAATTTTTGAGAAGCGCTCTTTTTCATGCTCCTTCATCCAGAGCAGGTTTACTATGCAGGGGTGGTCCTCCAGGCGGTTGCCCGTGACTTCCACATAGTTTTCAAGCCCGATTTTGTCCGCGACTTCCTGCATCTGCTTTTGAGCGCGCTTGTCCATCAGGTTGATGGCGCGGCCCAGGGCTTGCCCCTTTTCATCTGTCACCACCAGGGAGGGCATAGCGCCTGAAATGGCCAGGGCCATCACATCCTTTGGGTTTACGCCGGACTGCTGCAAGCAGGACTTGATCAGCTCACAGGCGTAATGCCAATACAATAGTGGATCATGCTCTGAATGATCCAGTTTCTCTGTATAGATGGGGTATTCCCGGAAGGCATAGGACAGAACATTGAGCTCGCTGTCTGTCAGACAAGCCTTGGCCCCACCCGTTCCATAGTCAATTCCCAGCAGATATTTCACGCGTCACCCCCGAAGAATTACAAAAAAATAAATTAAAAAAGTAATTCATCCTGGAGTCATCTTAAGTGGTGAAACATTAAATGTCAATACAGTGTCGGAATTTTTATTTCTGTCTATCTAAAAACATAAATCCGGTGTTGACATTTCATTTTTGTTTTTGTAATATGAAATCGATTGACAATTTAAAGGCGGTGACTGATATGAAAATGAACGCTGTTGTTCTGCACGGTCCGGGCGACTTTCGTTTGGAACAGGTTGACAAACCGGTATGCCCCGTGGATGGCTTGCTGCTGAAGGTAAAGTATTGCGGGCTGTGCGGGAGCGATCTGCGCATTCTCTTTAACCCCCACAAAAATGTAAAATACCCCGCGGTCATTGGGCATGAAATCACTGGCATTGTTGAGGAAGTTGGAAAAAACTATGACGGGGAGTATGTCAAAGGCGACGCCCTGGCGGTAGCGCCCACGGTGTACTGCGGCAAGTGCGACTTCTGCAAGATGGCAAAATTTGAGTTCTGCGAGTCCATCCGCGAGATCGCCCAGCATTGGCCCGGCGGGTTTGCGGAATACACCGCCATCCCCAAGGAAGCCCTGAAATTGGGCGCCATCATGAAGGTGCCCGAGGGCATGGACATGGCGCATGCCTGCATCGCTGAGCCGCCCTCCTCCTGCATCAACGCGCAGGAAAAACTGCAGGTGGGCCTGGGGGACAGGGTGCTCATCATCGGCGCTGGCCCCATTGGTAACATCCATGCCTGCGTTGCCCGCGCGCGTGGCGCCAAGCAGGTCATCATCTCCGATATCTTTGATGACCGGTTGGAAATGAGCCGGCAGTTTAACCCGGACCATGTCATCAACTCCAAAACAGTGAATCTGGAAGAAGAAGTGCTCAGGCTCACAGAAGGCAAGGGGCCCGATGTGGTCATTACAGCCAACTCCGTAGCCACAACCCAGGTGCAGGCAATCAACATTGCCAGGAAGGGCGGGCGCATCGCGCTGTTTGGCGGGCTGCCCCATGGAAAGAGCACCATCGACATGGATACCAACCTCATCCATTACAAGGCCTTGAGCGTCATTGGCACCACGGGCTTTGCGCCAAGGCACGGCGTGTTGTTTTACACCATCCTGTCCACCTCGCTACAGCAGTTGAAGCTGGACAACTTCACCATTGATATCGTCAAGGGCTTGATCATCCTTCTGGCAGCCTCCCTGGATGCCTTTAGGCAGAGCGTTAGCAAAAGAGCAGGCAATTTGCCCGCAAGGCCAGTGGCCCTTGATAAGAAGGGAGGGCCTGAACATGTCAGCTGAGACCATTTTATCCCTCCGCCACATCAGCAAATCCTTTTTTGGCGTGCATGCCCTAAAGGATGTCTCCTTCGACATCAACAAGGGCGAGGTGCTCTCCATCATCGGGGAAAACGGCGCGGGCAAATCCACCTTGATGAACATCATCGGCGGGGTTCACCAGCCGGATACCGGGGACATGATGCTGCGCTCCCAGCCCTTTGTGCCCCAGCACCCCTTGATGGCCGGCGCCATGGGCATTGGGTTTATTCACCAGGAGCTCAACCTCTTTAACAACTTGAGCATCCTGGACAACTTCCTCTTTGGCTCGTCCACCGGCTCTCCCCAAAAATGGGTTTACAAGATCAAGCAGCAGCGCGAGGCCACAGCGCAGGCCCTTAAGATGGTGGGTCTGGACCTGTCTCCGGACACGCTGGTTGAAAAGCTGTCCCCGGGGGAAAAGCAATTGGTGGAAATTGCCAAAGAGCTATCCAAAAACCCGGAGCTGGTCATTTTTGATGAACCCACGACCTCCCTGACCAACAGGGAAACCCAGGTGCTGTTCAGGCTTATCAACGCCCTGCGTGAGGAGGGCAAGGCCATCGTCTATATCTCACATATCTTGGATGATGTCAGAATGCTTTCAGACAGAGTGCTGGTACTAAGGGATGGGCAAATCACCAACCAGGGGCCTGTTGCGGACTTCAGCATCGACCGCATGATAGTGTCCATGGTCGGCCGGGACATCACCCAGATGTACCCGGAAAACCCGCCCTGCCCCAGCGGCGAATGCGTTTTAGAGCTTGTAAAGTTGAGCAAATCCGGCATTGCCAAGGGCATCAGCTTTTGCGTGAACAAGGGCGAAATCCTGGGTGTCTATGGCCTGATGGGCTCTGGCAGAAGCGAATTAGCCCGGATTATTTTCGGGCTGGATCCCTATGATTCCGGCAGCATCCGCTACCTGGGCCAAGAATTAAAAAAACAGGACCCCATCCAGCGCATCAACAAGGGCTGCGCCTTCATCACAGAGAACCGGCGTGAAGAAGGCCTGCTGATGGAGTTCCCGCTGTTTGACAACATTGGCCTGGCCGCGCTGCGGTTTTTCACTGACAAGGCCGGCTTTATCAAAAAGGACATCACCAAGCCCGTTTATCAGCGCATAGAAGACATGCGGATCAAGGCCGGGGACATCAAGAAGCACGCGGTCAAGGGC
Source organism: uncultured Christensenella sp. (assembly GCA_964405705.1). GTDB lineage: Bacteria > Bacillota > Clostridia > Christensenellales > Aristaeellaceae > UBA6115. The sequence continues at coordinate 1,383 of CAYOOZ010000035.1, read as the reverse complement.
CTCTCCGGAGGCAACCAGCAAAAGGTGGTCATCGGAAAATGGCTGATGAAACAGCAGTCCTTGCTGATCATTGACGAGCCCACGCGCGGCATTGACGTGGGCGCTAAGGCGGAAATCTACCGCATTTTAAACGAGCTGGCGGCCCAAGGCGCGGCCATCCTGGTCATCTCCTCGGAATTGGAAGAGCTCATCGGCATCTGCAACCGCATCCTGGTCATGAGCCAGGGCGAGGTGGTCGGAGAGTTTGACAGGGACCACTTTAACCGGGAGCAGATTGTCCGTTCTGCTTTCCGCCAGGGTGTAACGGAGGTCAGCCATGAGACAGCATAGAAACGCCAAGCTGGTGCTGCTGCAAAACATCCCTCTGATTTTATTTGTCGTGGTGTTTGTCATCTTTGGCCTGTCCACCCGCAATTGGTTTACCTTCAGCAACCTGATTAATATCTTAACCCGCTCCTCCTACATCGGCATCCTGGCTGTGGGCATCACCCTGCCGCTATTAACCGGCGGAACAGACCTATCCGTTGGGGCCAATATGTATCTGTCCATGTCCGTGGCCGCGCTGATGGTCAGGGCGGACATGCCACTGGAGCTGGCGCTCTTGGCCTGCCTGGCGGTGGGCCTGATCTTTGGCGCAATCAACGCCTTCTTTATTGTCAAGCTAAAAATCCCGGCCTTTATTGTGACCATCGGCACCATGACCATTGGCCGTGGCCTGGGCCGGCGCATCACCAATTCAGTGCAGCTGCCCATGCCGCCCTCCCTTATTTCAGGCATTGGCTCTGGCAACCTCTTTGGCATTATCCCTTATCCTGTGCTCATCTTTGCCGTGGTGGTGCTGGTGGTGGCCCTCTTTTTAAAGCGCACCATCACCGGCCGGCAAATCTATGCCATCGGGTTTAACCAGGAGGCCGCGGTCAAGGCCGGCATCAGGGTCAACCGCGTCTGGGCCTCCACCTACATCATCTGCGGCTTTTTAGCGGCGCTGAGCGCCATCGTCTCCATCGCCCAGGTGGGCAGCGTGGTTCCCGCTTTTGGCGAGGGCTATGAGTTTAACGCCATCTCGGCTTCCGTCCTGGGCGGGACCAGCCTGGCTGGCGGCATTGCCAATATCTTCCCCGGCGTTGTCATTGGCACCACCCTCATTCAAATGGTGGAAACCGGCCTGGTCTTCCTGCAGGTGGATTTGTACTTGCAGCCGCTCATCAGCGCGCTGGTCATCCTCTTTGCCGTCTTTTTGGACAGCGTGAGAACCAGCTTTGTACACAAATTGCAAGCCCGCAACATCCGGGTGGACAAGCTTTCTGAGTAAAAAATAATATTAAGTTTTGGAGGAAACAACATGGCAGTATTTGGCGTCTTAATCAGCAACCGGAGCTTCTT
>CAYOOZ010000034.1:8452-15221 GCA_964405705.1 uncultured Christensenella sp. | reverse complement strand
GGCGCAGGCAGAGGAAAAGCTGGGTGAAAAGCTCTTGCAGGTGCAGTTCCCCCTGTATGGCGCGACCAACATCGGCCGGGACTGGTTTATCACACAGGGCCGCTACATCGCCAGGACCGGCTTTATTTCGGGCCTGGGCAGCCAGTGGTACAAGGGCGAGAGCGGGCAGATGGAAAAAAACAGCTATATCCCAGAGCCCGGGGACTGGGTTTTTTTCTCCTACACGCCCTCTGGGGACACTACCCATGTGGCCATTGTAGAGCAAGCGCTTAAAACCGCGGACGGGCAAACCTACATCCAGGTGATAGAGGGCAACATGCCCGACCGCGTCCAGCGAACCCACTACAAATTGGACGACTGGCGCATCCAGGGCTATGGCACAGTGCGCGATTTGGCCGATATCTCGCTTCGTGGCGGGGTGAAGGGCGAGAAGGTCCGCCAGCTTCAGGAGAAATTAAACCTCATTGGCTTGATTGGCCAAGGCGATGTTTCAGGCGAGTACAACCACACAACCCAGGAGGCTGTGCGGCATTTTCAGTCCCTGATGAAGCTGACCCAAAACGGCATCGCCAACCAGCAGACCCAGCTGGCCCTAGTTGACTACGCCGCCAGCTACATGATGAACCGGACAGAATTCTGGACGGTGGATGGTTCCTACTAATTTTAGGAGAGCGTATGCGCGACCAGATTCTCATTTTGGACTTTGAGCCTTCCTATTCCGCTTCCATCGCCGCCAAGCTGCGGGCGGAGCGGATTTCTTCCCGTGTGCTCCCGGGCAACGCGAGCGCTGAGACCATCATGAACCAAGAGGTGCTGGGCGTCATCCTCTCTGGCGGCATTCACAATGAGTCCCTCAATGATTTGGATGGCCAGCTCTTGCGCTATGGCATTCCTGTTTTGGCGCTGGGCAGCGCGGCCCCGGTGGTGAACTCCCTCTTGGGCGGGCAAAACAGCGAGGTTCTGGACATCAACGAAGTGGACACCCTGACCTTTTTGCCCTCCAAGATCACGGACGAGTTAACAGCGTCTGAGCGGCAGTTTGGCAGCATGCAAACCTTCACCCTGGGCAATGACACCCAGGAATTGGCCACCTACAACGGGGAAACCATCGGATTTTCCCACAGGACGCTGGAAATCTACGCCATCAACACCCAATTGGAGCCCAATGACCCGGACATGATGAGCTTGATCATGCAGTTTGCGGTGGATGTCTGCGGCGCGACGCGCTGGTGGAGCGAGGAGGCTTTTATCGGCCTTGCCAAGAGCGAAATCCAGGAGGCAGCCCGCGGGCGCAAGGCCCTGTGCGTGATGTCCGGCGGCCTGGACTCCGGCGTGGCGGCCCTTTTGGCCCACAAGGCCTTGGGAAACGACCTGACCTGCCTGTTCATAGACAACGGCCTGCTGCGGGAAAACGATGTGATTGAGTTTTCCTCCTATTACAAGTCAGCCGGGCTGAACTTAAAAATCGTGGACGCGTCAGAGCAGGTGCTGGCCGCCTTGTCCGGCCTCATTGTCCCAGCGCAAAAGCGGGAGGCTCTGCAAAAGGTGATCAAAAAGGTCATCAACGAGGCCGCGGATCAGATTGATTTTGATATTCAGGTGGAGTCCTACTCCTCGGATTATTTGTTCTCCGGCAAGCAAAGAAGGCCCAACGCCTTTAGCATTTTGGACCGCCAGGTGGACAGGGTGGCCCCGCTTCGGGACCTGTTTAAGGATGAAATTCGCCACGTTGGCCTGGCCCTGGGCCTGCCCCAGGAGATGACCATGACCCAGCCCTTCCCCTGGAGCGGGCTGGCGCTTCGCATGAGCGGGGAATGCACGAAGGCCAAAATCAACCTGCTGCGCCGAGCGGACCACATGTTCCAGAAGGAAATCAAGGACGCCGGGCTTCAAAAGCGGCTGTGGAAGTATTTCATTCTCTTGGATGACATCCCCTATCGCAGGGAGGAGGAAAAATACATCATCAGCCTGCGCGCGGTGAGCATCAGCCACACCGGGAGCGACCTTCGGGCCATCCCCGCCAGGCTGCCCTATGACCTCCTGGAGCGCTACACCCAAAGCATCATGGAGGCTGACAGCCAGGTGTCCAAGGTCAATTATGATTTAACCCCGGGGGTCATCATCCAGGAAAGCGAATGGCTCTAAGCCCCCTATTCATTACACGACACAGGAGATTGTATGCGCCTATCACACCCCAGCGCCCCGTTTATGGGGGTTCCGGCAGAAGATGTCTTTTTCGCCGCCAATGACCAGTTTGTCCAGTTGGGGACAGGCTATATTATTTTAAACACCCAGGAGGAGCTTTACCCCGCTAGGCCCTTGCAGCTCTTCATTGACATCCAGGCGCAGATGACGGCCAGAAACCTGCTTTTGGGCGCGGTCTTGGGCCGGGCTGAGCAGATGCGGGCGATGTACCCGCAGATGAAGGGGCGCATCTATACTGAAATCGCGCCCACGCAGTTTGACCTGGTCACCTTTTACCAACAAAACGGCTTTTCAAGCGCGGACGCAAGGGAAGAGTATATCTTTCCCCTGCCCCAGGGCAGTGCCCAGGCGCCCATGGGCTGTGAGTTCGCCTCTGTGCCCTTGCAAACAGCGCAGGACCAGCTGGCCTTTGTCAGCCGCCTCAACCGCTACCGCCTCTCCCCCATCACACATGACTTTTTGACCATGCAGATGATGCAACCCTATTTCCTGGCCCTTGGTTTTTACAGGGGCGGGCACCCGATTGCTGAAATCATGATGACAGGGGCCTCTTCGGACAAGGCAGCCCTGGTGATGATGTATGTACAAAAGGACATGAGAAACAGGGGCGTTGGCAAGTCCCTTTTGATCGCGGCCTGCGACCTCTTGCGCCAAAGGGGCGTTACCAGCGCCCTCACCCAAGCCTTCTCCGGCAACCAGGCCCAGGCCGGGCTCTTGCGCTCCCTGGGCGCTAACAGGCGGCGCATCATCAACGTACTGCCCTTTATCGAGCTGGGCTAAGCCCCAAAGCCCTGGAAGGAGGACACCTTGAACATCAGTCTGAAACTGGTCAGCGCCCTTCATAAGGTCATGCACAGGCAGGAGCCTTCCGCCTATCCACAGGGCGTGACGGCCAGCTTTCTTTCCAATGAGACCTTCTCCCTCCAGGCGGCCTATTGCCTCAATGAGGAGGTCAAGGGCAACCTGCCCCATGTCGCGATCAAGGTGGAATGCGAATTAAAGGTGACCATCCGCCAGGTGTTCAATGTGCCCGTGCGCTTCCCTTGCTTTTGGCAAAGCGATGAGCACTACCTGGACAAGAAAGCGGAGGTCTACCCGGATATATTGCGCGACATCCAAACCTCCGGCCAGGTGCGCCTCTACCCCAAGCAATGGGACGCCTTCTGGCTGGATGTGGAGGCTGAAAAGGGCATGAAGCCCGGGATCTACCCGCTCTTGGTCACCATCAGCGATGTCAACGGCCAGCTGATGAAGAAGGCCGAAATCAACCTTGAGCTCTTGGGCCAAGAATTGCCCAAGCAAAAGCTCAAGCACACACGCTGGATTCACGCGGACAGCCTGGCCTCCCACTATCAGGTGCCCATGCAGTCCGTTGAGCACAACCGCATCATCCGCAACTTTATCGCCCTGGCCGCCAAGCGCGGGGTTAACATGATTTTAACGCCTATCCACACGCCGCCATTGGACACGCAGGTGAATGGCGAGCGGCTGACCATGCAATTGGTGGATGTATTTAAGATGCCCACGGGCTATACCTTCCGTTTTGCCAAGCTGCGTGATTTTATCCTCATGTGCCGCCAGGAGGGCATCCAGTATTTTGAGATGGCCCACCTGTTCACCCAGTGGGGCGGGCTGCACGCGCCCAAGATTATGGGCGTGAAGGATGGCTCCTACACCCAGCTGTTTGGCTGGGACACGGACGCGACCGGGGAGGAATACCTGGACTTCTTAAAGGCCTACCTCACAGCCTTGATGCAGGAATTGGAATATCTGGACGCGCTGGACAAGACCTATTTCCACCTGACGGATGAGCCGGGCCTTGTACATAAGGAGCAGTACCAAAAGCTCTACAACCTGGTGCGCCCCATCCTGGGCAAGGCCAAGATATTGGACGCGTTAAGCGAGCCCAAGCTGTTGCCTGAGGATCAAGAGCTAATTCCCGTACCCGGGATTGACGAGCTGGAGAAATTTGAAGGCATCAGCCTGCCCGAGCGCTGGACCTACTACTGCGTGGGCAACCACATGAACGTGAGCAACACCTTCATCGCCATGCCTGCCCAGCGCACCCGCATCCTGGGTGTCCTCCTCTTCCTGTACAAGATGGACGGCTTTTTGCACTGGGCCTATAACTTCTATTTTTCCCAGTACGCGGTCTTCCCCATTGACCCCTACATCAACACCGATTGCAGCGGCTTTGCGCCTGCGGGCGATGCCTTCCAGGTCTACCCTGGGGAGGGCGGGCAGCCAGAGGAATCCCTGCGGCTGATGCTCTTTTTACACGCGATGCAGGATTTGCGCGCGCTGCAGATGCTTGAAAGCAAGCTGGGCTTTGAAGAGGTCAAACAGCTGATTCACGAAGGCCTGGATTATGAAATCACCATGAAAATCTACCCCCGGGATGAGAAATGGCTTCTCGCCCTGCGGGAAAAGGTCAACCGCCTCATCAAGGAAAAAGCTTAAAAAACGGAGGGCGTATTTTGAACAAGTGGGATCATCGGTTTATGGAAATGGCGCGCCTGGTATCCACCTGGAGCAGCTGTTTTCAGCCTTGTCGGGAGATTGGCGCTGTGATTGTCAAGGACAAGCGCGTGATGACAACGGGCTACAACGGCGCGCCGGCCAACACCAAGACCTGCAAGGAGCGGGGGTTTTGCCTAAGGCGCAAATTAAATATCCCCTCAGGCACCCGGGCTGAGGTCTGCTATGCCATCCACGCGGAGCAAAACGCGGTTATCCAGGCAGCCAAACTGGGCATCTCCATTGACGGGGGCACCTGCTACTGCACCCACCAGCCCTGCTCAGTCTGCGCCAAGATTTTAATCAACGCGGGCATCACCCGCATTGTGTATGAGCACGGCTACCCGGATGAGTTTGCCCTGGAGCTGCTGAACGAAGCCGGGGTCACCCTTGAAAAGTACGAAGGAACACCAGCATGAAAAGGGCTTTCACTCTCTTTGTCGCCTTGATGATGCTTTTAACCTGCCTGCCGGTTTTTGCCACCGGGCAAAACGACCGGGATTTTGTGTTTAACAGCATCTCCGTTTTAGACAAAAAGGATATTCCCAAGACGCCCGAGGGCATTGAGCACTACCTCTTAATCAGCATGGACAAATGGCAGAACAACCCGGAAAACCCGGGTTACAACGATGGCCTGGTCCTTTTGACCTTTGACTCGGTCACCGGGCGGGTGATGGTCACCTCCTTTATCAGGGACATGCTGGTCCTAAAGCCTGATGGCAACCCCGCGCGGATTAACCGCATTGTCCGCCAGTTTGACGTCCAGGGCCTTTTGGACACCATCAACATCCATTTTGGCCTGGAAGTTAAAAAATATGTCCTCATGGACTGGCGGCACATCATGGAAATTGTGGACGCGGCCGGCGGCAGCGATGTCTATCTGACCAGCGATGAGGTAAGCTATCTAAAGGGCTGGTCTGTTCCTGTGAACAGCACGGTGCCGGAGCTGACCAAGGCCGGGGACTACCACTTAAACGGCTTTGCCTCTGTCATCTACATGCGCATCAGAAAGCGCCGCGCGTCCAATGACATCGACACCCAGGACTTTGGCCGGACCTATCGCGCAAGGGTGATTTTGACCGCGCTGGCCAAAAACCTGCGCTCCTACACGATGATGCAAGCGCAGGATCTGCTCACCAAGGTCCTCAACATTTGGGATCAGCCCTTTGACAAGACCTACACCTACCCGGGCATCCGCAACAATGGCATCTTTACCTTTGGCGACCCGCCCAGGGACAAAAACAAGAAGCGCTTCGCGACCAACATCACCATGGTGGAATTGATTGAAGCCATGCGAATTGCCTTCTTGCTGCGCGACAGCGAAATTGAACAGTTCCGCCTGCCGGCAGACGGGACGGTACGCCCCTATGAGCTTTACGGCGGGGCCAGCCAACTGGTGGACTTTGAAAAGAACCGCGAGTTATTGCACGAGTTCATGTTCCAACGGAACTATGTGGTGCAGGAAGAATAAGGTATATATGGAGGACAGGGGCATGAACGGATCTCAAAAAAGCAGCAGCCTGCTGCTCAAGCAGCTCTTGGTTTTGTCTTTATTAACGGCCATTTCTGTTATCTTGGAGCGCTTTTTGGGCTATAACGACAAGGTGCTGAGCATTTCCATCGCTTTTTTGCCCCTGGCTTTGGCGGGCATGCTCTATGGCCTGATCCCCGGCATTGTGGTGGCTGCCCTGGCGGATTTCTTGGGCGCGCTGCTCTTCCCCTCCGGGCCCCTGGACCTTCGCTTTACCGTCATTGCGGCCCTGCGCGGCGCCATTTACGGCCTCTTCCTGCACAAGAAGGATTTGACCAAGCCGCTCATCATCCTTACCCAGCTATTAATCATTGTGGTTTGTAACCTGCTGCTCAACACCCTGGTCATCTCCACCATCATCGGAAAGGGCTTTTTTGCCCTCCTGCCCCTCAGGGTGGTTAAGAACCTTTTAATGTTCCCCATTGAGGTCTTCCTGATCCTGAAAATGGCGGAATACCGCGGCTCCTTTGAGCGATTGACCCGATGACCTTAAAACAGCGGCAGGCCAGCATCCTT
>CAYOOZ010000034.1:0-8442 GCA_964405705.1 uncultured Christensenella sp. | reverse complement strand
GTTGAGGCAGAGACTGGCGTACTTAAAAAGGCTCATTATCATTGGGTTGGTTCTGTTAAAAACCCGGTGCAGGTCGTTACTATGTGCGCTCCTGCGGCTTTGCGTCCAAGGCCAAAAACCTGGTGATGGCTGCCCGTGACATTGTGGACAAGTTTCAGGGCCAGGTGCCAGGGAGCAGGGAGGAGCTGACCAGCCTGCCCGGTGTGGGACGAAAGACCGCCAACGTGGTCCTGGCCAATGCCTTTGATATACCAGCGATGGCGGTGGATACCCATGTGTTCCGGGTGAGCAACCGCCTGGGCTTGGCCCACGCCAAGACGGTGGAAAAAACCGAAATTCAGCTGATGGAGGCCATCCCAAAAGCCTTGTGGAACAAGGCCCACCATTGGCTTATATTTCACGGACGGCGCGTATGCAAGGCCCAGCGCCCAATGTGTGAAAGCTGCGCTCTTTTAAACCTTTGTGAAAATCCGCAGCAAAATAAAGAAAAGAAATAGCAAAACAGAGGTGCGATCTTCATGGAGATGTTCCATAACTCCCAACTGACCGAATGCAGAAATCCCACTGGCGCAGTCACAACCGGACAAGAGATTACCCTGCACATTTTTATACGCGGCTATGCGGACGAGGTTACCCTGCGCTATTGGAATGGCGAGGAAAAGCTGATTTTGATGGAGAACCTGGGCAAGGGCAAGTACCGCGCCAAAATCAAGGCGCCTGATACCCCTTCCCTGGTCTGGTATGACTTTAAAGCCATCAACGAGCGCGGTCACTGGATTTATTATGGCAATGCCAAGGATAAACTGGGCGGCCGCGGCGTGCACTATCAGGACCCGCCCCCCGCCTACCAGATTACGGTCTATGATAAGAATTTTGCCCCGCCCGCCTTTTTGCGGGAGGGCATCATGTATCAGATTTTTCCGGATCGCTTTCATCGGAGCAAAATGCCGGTTTCTGAGCGCAAGGACAGAATCCTCCACCAGGTCTGGGATGAGCCGCCCTTTATCACGGCGGATGAGCGCAGCGGGGACAACTGGGCGTTGGACTTTTTCGGCGGGGACCTGGAAGGCATCCGGCAAAAGCTGCCCTATCTTGCGGATCTGGGCATCACGGTGCTCTACCTCAACCCCATTTTCAAAGCGCGCACCAACCACCGCTATGACACGGGCGATTACTTGAGCATCGACCCGCTTTTGGGCACCCAGGAAGATTTTGAGCATCTAAGCAAGGACGCGGAGAAAATGGGCATCAAGATCCTCCTGGATGGCGTGTTCAGCCACACGGGCGAGGACAGCCTCTACTTCAACCGCTATAACAATTACCCCTCCCTGGGGGCCTACCAAAGCCCGCAAAGCCCCTATTTTTCCTGGTATACCTTTCGCAAATTTCCCAATGATTATGCCAGCTGGTGGGGCATTCCCACGCTGCCGGAGGTCAACAAGGACGACAAAAGCTATCAGGACTTTATGTTAAACAAGGACGGCGTGGCCGCCCACTGGGTCAAATCCGGGGCCAGCGGCTGGCGGCTGGACGTCGCGGATGAATTGACGATGGATTTTTTAAGGAAACTTCGCAAAACCGTCACCAAGGCCAAAAAGGACGCTGTTCTCTTGGGCGAGGTCTGGGAGGACGCCAGCAACAAGACGGCCTATGGACACATGCGCAGCTATGTCCTGGGCGATACGGTGGACAGCGTGATGAACTATCCCTTAAGGGAGGCCCTCATCCGATTTTTCACGCATGAAATCCCCGCCGCCCAGGTGGTGCGGCAAATCCGCTCCCTGCAGGAGAACTACCCCACCCCCTTCTTCTACTCATTGATGAACCTGATGGGCAGCCACGACAGGGCCAGGCTGTTTAACATTTTGGGCCAGCAGGATTACGCACACCTGCCAAACGCGCAGCGCCGGGGCCTCCTGATGGATGAGCAGACCAAGGACTTGGCCAGGGAGCGCTTTTTGCGCATGCTGCAGGTGGTCGTTGCCCTGCCCGGGATGCCCAGCATGTATTACGGGGATGAGGTGGGCATGGAGGGCGCGGCCGACCCCTTCTGCCGGGGCACCTACCCCTGGGGCCGTGAGGACATGGCCACCAAAAACGCGGTCAAGGAGCTGTTTGCCCTTCGAAAATCAAGGCCGGTCTTGACCCGCGGGTATTTTGACCTGGCCAGCGAGGGCGAGGACACCCTCTTGATCCACCGCTATGCCATGGATGGCAAGGACGTGTTTGGGGAGCCGCTTTTGGATCAGCCCTACATTATCCGTGTCACGCGCGACCCCAACTGGCTCTAATCCTTGTCCAGATTTGCAAAAATTGGACATCAAATTGTAATATTTTATTGACAATTTCGGGCAAATGGCATAGCATAAGCTTGAATATCTGGCATAGACGGAGGTCATTATGAACGGAAAAGTCTGGACACGAGCTTTCTGCCTGCTGGCAGCAGCGCTTATTATGCTTACATCGCTGCCGGTACTGGCGGAATCCTTTCCATACACCGCGTTTGCGACCGACTCTGTCCGTCTGCGCGGGGGGCCCTCTTCCAGCGCCGCCATCCTCACCGTCATCAAAAAAGGTGACGCGGTCACGGTGACGGGGGAAAAAGGCCAATACAAGATTGTTGAGTATGAAAACCGCAAGGGCTATGTGGTGGAGACCTTTTTGGCCGCCGGCACCCAGGAAGCCCCTGCTGTTACGGCCAGCCCGGAAGTGGCCGCCAAATACCCAAGCCTGACCAATGGCAGCACCGGCCCCGCGGTCAAAGCCCTGCAGGAAGCCCTCAAGGAACTGGGCTTTCATACAAGGGCCGTTGACAGCAAATATGGCGCCGCCACAGCCAGCGCTGTGAAAAGCTTCCAGGAAAAGAACAAATTGACCGCCACGGGCACAGCAGATAGCAACATGCAGGCCCTTTTATTTGAAGGCAAGCCCGTCAACTCAAGGGGCCAGGCCACCAGCGCCAAGACCCTGCCTGTGATTGAGGGCGTCACCATCCGCCCCGGCGACCAGGGCGACGCGGTGAAGGCTATCCAGCAGGCTTTGACCGACTTAAAGCTTTACACCGGCGCCATTGACGGCAAATATGGCAGCAAATCCCAGGACGCCATCAAAGCCTTCCAGAAGGCCAACAGCTTAAAGGCCGACGGCATCATCGGCACCAAGACCTATGCCGCTTTGGGGCTGAGCCAGCAGGCCGCCGCCCCCACCCAGGCCCCGCAAGTTGAAGAGACCAGCAATGTCTTTGTCCCGGGCGAACTGCCCCCGGCCACCTATCCCTACCAGACCACGGTGTCCGCCAGCGTCAACCTGAGGAAAAGGGCTGCCACCTCCGCCATGCGCATCCTCACCATCCCCCAGGGGGATACCATTGAGGTGCTGGAGGAAACCGGCAGCTACTTAAAGGTGATCTACCGCAAGTACACCGGCTTTGTGCAGAAGGATTTTGTCAACATCCCTGAGCAATACCTGGAAGGCAAGTCCTTAAAGACCGACCAGGCAGCCCGGGTGAGCTATGAGACCCTGGCCCCCGGAACCTCCGGCGTCAAGGTGCGCGCGCTGCAGCAAGCGCTGACAGAACTGGGCTATTACAACGGCAAGATTGACGGCAACTATGGCTCTGGCACCAACGCGGCCATCAAGGCCCTGCAGACCAAAAACAACCTGCGCGCCACGGGTGTGGCCCTGCCGGAATTGCAGCAGCTGATTTATGAAAAGCGTGTGCGCAACAGCAAAAACCGCTTGGTCTACGTCAAGACCCTTCCCCCCATTGACGGGGTGACCATGCAGCAGGGCGATTATGGCGACGCGGTTTATGAGCTCCACCAGATGCTGGTGAAAACCAAGCTGTTTGACCAGACCGTGGGCTATGAGTACACCAGCGCCACCACCAAGGCCGTGCGCGCCTTCCAAAAGGACCACAGCATCAAGGTGACCGGCAAGGTGGACGCCTTTACCCTGCTGGCCATCAAGACGGCCGTGGGCGTTTCCACCACCCCTGCCGCCAATGAGCAAGCCGCCAATGAGGAACTGACCCAGGACAACGTGGTCATCATCAACAATGGCACCAGGGGCCTGGCCGTGACCCGGCTGCAGCAGCGGCTGGTTGAACTGAAGTATTACAACATCACGCCGGATGGCGAATACAACAACGATGACATCGTGGCCGTCCAGCACTTCCAGCGCTTAAACAGCCTGCCCATCACGGGCGTGGCCGACCTGGCCACCCAGCAGGTGATGTACACCACCTATGCCATCGCGGCTGACTCCTCCGTGTCCGGCACAGTGGCCCCCACCAGCGGGATTCTTAAAATCGGCGCCCAGGGCGAACAGGTCCGCGCGCTGCAGTCCAGGCTCATTGCCTTAAACTTCTTAACCGGCAGCATCGATGGCAACTTTGGCACACAGACCGCCGCCGCCGTCGCCGCCTTCCAAAAAGCCAACAGCTTAAAGCAGGACGGCATTGTGGGCAACCAGACCACCATCGCCCTGTACAGCGCCACCGCCAAGGGCAACACCACCGCAACGCCCACCACACCGGGCGCCGTAGCGAGCGAGAGCCTGAAATTGGGCAGCAGCGGGGACGCTGTGAAGAGCGTGCAGCAACGCCTCATCGCCTTGGCCTACCTGACAGGCGCGGCGGACGGCATCTATGGCCCCAGAACCGCCACAGCGGTCTCTGAGTTCCAGACCAAGAACAAATTAGACGCGGACGGCGTGGCCGGCAAACTGACCATTGCGGCCCTCAACTCCGCCAACGCCATCTCCAAGAACGTGACCATCCCGACGCCCGCGCCCGTGACCCCCACAACGCCCACAACACCCACGCAGAGCTTTACCGCCCCCCGCGCCAGCGAGGTGCGCTATGCCAATTGGTTTACCGATATCAGGCCCATTGCCTCCTCCCTGCGCAATGTCATCATCTATGACTTTATCTCCGGCGCGCACTACAACTTCCGCTTCTTCAGCCTGGGCAAGCACGCGGATGGCACAACGCTGACGGCCGCTGACACCGCCACCATGAACAAGGCCTTTGGCGCCAACAACTGGACGCCGCGCCCGGTCTGGGTCATCTTCTCAGACGGCAGGGTCTTTATGGCCTCTACCCACACCCACCCGCACGCGAACGACTATGTCTCCGGAAATGACTTAAACGGCCACCTTTGCGTCCACTTCCCCCGCGAAATGGCGGAAGCGGAATTGACAGGGCCTTACGCTGTTTCCCACCAGAACGCCATTTTGGCGGGCTGGGATTTGACCAAGAACATGGCGCGCTAAATGACAGACAAGCAAAAGATGTTAATCGCCGTGGATGGGCCAGTCAGCGCGGGGAAATCCACCCTGTGCGACGCGCTCTCAAGAAAGCTGTCCATCCTCCACCTGGACACCGGCGCGATGTACCGGGCGATGGGGCTGTATGCCCTTCGTGAAAGCATCTCCCCGGATGATGAAAACGCCCTTAATGAGGTGGTCAAAAACCGGCAGGCCAACATCCAGGTGGATTATGTGGACGGCCTTCAGGTCACCCTCCTAAACGGCGAGGACGTGACCGGCCTGTTGCGCAGCGAGGAGGTTGGCGCCTATGCCTCCGCTGTCTCCCGCTTTCCATCGGTGCGCAAGTACCTGGTTTCCCTCCAGCAGGAGATGGCGCGCGAACGCAGCCTTTTAATTGATGGGCGGGACATCGGCACCGTGGTGCTGCCCAACGCCAAGGTCAAGATTTTTTTAACAGCCAGCCCGGAGGACAGGGCCTTAAGGCGCTATACCCAATTGCTCTCCGCCGGGAGCAAGGCGGACTACGCCATGGTGCTTAAGGATTTGTTGGCCCGGGATGAGCAGGACAAGTGCAGAAAGACCGATCCTTTGCGTGCGGCACCCGACGCGATTGTGCTGGATACCTCCAAGCTCAGCTTTGAGGAATCCCTTGAAAAGATGCTGGACATCGTCAACGCAGCCTATGGCCAGTGAAGTTAAAAAAGACATTCAAAAAGAAAAGGGACGGTTTTTCTACCCCTTCGCCCGCGCGATTTTAACCGTTTTTAGCGCCATTTTTTACCCCTGCAAAATTGTCAACAAAGAATTGGCGGACATCAAGGGCCCCTTGATCATCATGTGCAACCACCAAAGCCTGATGGATCCTGTCCTTTTGGCGGTCAAGCTCAACCAGCACGTGATTCATTTCATCGGCAAGCGGGAGCTGACCAAAAACAAGGCGCTCAAGTGGATTGTTGAGCACCTGCACATGATTGCCGTCTCCCGCCACCAGTCCGACCTCTCCGCCATGCGCGCGGCCGGCACTGTCTTAAAAGAAGGCAAGGTGCTGGGCATCTTCCCGGAGGGCGGGCGCAGGCAGGGGCCAAGCATGGAGGAAATTGAAACCGGGGTCAGCGTTTTGACGCTGCGGCACAAGGCCCCCCTGCTGCCGGTGTATATCACGGGGCGGCCAAGGCCCTTTCGCCGCACAAAAATGATCGTCTCCTCCCCCCTCCCCTATGAGGACCTGGCGCAAAGGGGCATTGACAAGCAAACCGGGGAGGAACTCAATGAGCGCATCCGCCAGAGGTACCGGGAGCTTGAATTTAAATACAATAAAAAAACAATCAAGTAATGACAAGTGTTTTCGCATTGTGTAAACTAATTCAATGGAGGGTTTAACAGCTTAATGCCAATTCGGGTTGCCAAAAGCGCGGGGTTCTGCATGGGGGTCAACCGTGCGGTGAATGCGGCGCAAAAGGTAGCGCAGGACGCGCAAAACCAGGACTTACCGGCATATTCGCTGGGTGAACTTATCCACAATCCCTCCGTTGTGCAGGCGCTGAAAGACCAGGGGCTCAACCCGGTTAACCATCCGGAGGAGGCCAAGGACGGCATCCTGGTTATCAGGAGCCACGGTGTATCCCGCGAGGTGCTGGAGCAAAGCCGGTCACTCACCAAGCAGACAGTTGACTGCACCTGCCCCTTTGTCCATCATGTACACAAGGTGGTGGAGAAACACAGCAGGGATGGCAGCCCTGTTCTCATCCTGGGCGACAGCAAACACCCGGAGATTATCGGCATCATCGGCTGGTGCCAGGGCGAAAGCCACGTAATCCAGGATGAAAGCGACATTTTGTCCCTGCCGCAGACGCTTGTAAACCCGCTTTTGGTCAGCCAGACCACCTTCCCCCCCACCGCTTTTGACCGCCTGCTCTTGGTTTTAAAGGAGCGCTACCCGGGGCTCTTGCATGAAAACACCATCTGCAAGGCCACCAGCGAGCGTCAGGAGGAAGCCGAAGCCTTGGCCAAGACCTGTGACAAGATGATTGTCATTGGCGGCAAGCACAGCGCAAACACCCGCAAGCTGGCGGAAACCTGCCGGGCGCACTGCCCTCACACCTATTTGGTGGAAGGCTTAAAGGAGGTCAAGGAGCTTGACCTAAACCCGGCCATTGAAATGATTGGTATCACCGCAGGTGCATCAACACCAGCGTGGTCACTTAAGGAGGTTGTTGACTTTATGAACGACAAGGAACTACAAGGACGTACCCCGGAGACACCCGAGATGGCCCAAGAGGTTACAGAAGCTGTTGAGAACGCGGCTGAAGTGACCGAAGCAGTGGCGGAGGACGTGCAGGTTCAAGCGGAAGAAACCGTTGAAACCGTCGCAGAGGAAGCCGCCCAAGCAGTTGACGCTGTGGAAGAAGTGGCTGAAGAAGCCGCGCAGGAAGTGACGGAAGAAGTGGCAGAGGTAGCCGAAGAGGTCCAGACCGAAGCCGCGGAAGAAACACCCGCTGAACCTGCCAAAGAGCCCAGCTTCATGGACGCGGTGGCTGCCAGCATGGCGCGCATCCGCGCTGGCCAGACCATCACCGGCAAGGTTGTGCAGATCACAGACGACGAGGTCTGTGTCAACATCGGCTATAAATCCGATGGTCTGCTAAAGCGCGACGAGCTGGTTGACAAGGACGTTTCACTGGGCGATGAAATTGAGGTTGAAGTTGTCAAAGTCAACGACGGCGAAGGCAATGTCATCCTCTCCCAGCGCAACATCGTCAACCGCAAGGTCTGGGCTGAGCTGATGGAAAAATATGAGAAAGGCGAATTGGTCAGCGCCGTTGGCAAGGAAGCCGTCAAGGGCGGCCTTCTGGCCAATGTGGAGGGCGTCCGCGCCTTTATCCCCGCCTCCCACTTAGCCCAGCGCTATGTGGACAAGATTTCTCAGTTTGTCGGCCAGGAAATGAAGCTCAAGATCATCGAAGTGGATCAGAGCAAGAAGCGCATCGTGGCCAGCCGCAAGGAAGCCCTGGCGCAGGAAAACGAAGCCGTGAAGGAAGCGGTCTGGTCCCAGCTGGAAGAAGGCGCGATCGTCCGTGGCGTCGTGCGCCGCTTCACCAACTTCGGCGCCTTTGTGGACCTGGGCGGCATTGATGGCTTAATCCACGTATCTGACCTCTCCTGGAACCGCTC
>CAYOOZ010000033.1:11618-15350 GCA_964405705.1 uncultured Christensenella sp. | reverse complement strand
CTCTGCCTGCTCTGGATCGCTGATACGCAGGGACAGCCTTGGCGCTAAATCGACCAAGCGCTTGAGGTTTTGCGCCCTGGCATCCGCCAGCATGGGAAAGCCCATGCCCACCAGGGCCTGGGCCAGCTCTTTTTGCGCGCAAAACACCTTGGTCACCGCGGCTACTTGCACGCCCTGGCTTTTGGCCTTGTTCAAAATATAATCCGCGTTGTGCTTTAATTCCTTCAAATTGGCGGTTATCAAGGGCATCATGCGGGCAAATCCCCCTTTTGTAAGGATGAGAGCAGCAGTTTTTGCGCCGCCTTTGGGTAGCCCCGGCTGAGGACCCCCAGGGCGGCCATGAGGTACTTCGTGTCAAACAAAACCTGCATGCTGCCTGGCTTGGGGTAGAGCAGCTGGCCTGTCTTGTTCAGATCCCTCAAATGGCGCAAAATACCCTGCCGGCCAGATAACTGGGTCAGCGCGCCGCCGGTTGCGATCAGGGTTTTGACCTCGGTTAAATCCTTGCCCTCGGCAAACCTTCTTTGGCCCTCCGGCAAAAAGACAGTGCGGATTTTGCCGGCATGGCGCAAGACCGCGGCCTCCCCCGCCTCCCTTGCCAGGCGCGAAGCCAGAACTTGCTGATTCTGTGTCAATGGAATCGGCGGCCAGTCCAGCAGCTCCTCCGCCACATCAAAGCCCAGCTCCATAGAAAGCCTGGACAGGCCGATTTTCCGGGCCAGGAGCTGCGCGTTCACAAAAGTCCCCAGGTCGCCCTCCACCGTACGCTTAAAAAAGGGCTCCGGGCTTTGCTGGATGCGGGCGATCTCCTCGCTCCCCAGGGCTCCGGAATGCACATCCGTTGTCGCCCCGCCCACGTCCACCGCCACCACATCCCCCAGCACCGGCTGGATGATGCGAAGCGCCTCCATCACAGCGCCTGGCGTGGGCAATATGGCCCCGCTCACCTGGGTTTTGATATGGGCCATTCCGGGGGCTTTGACAATATGCGCTTCAAACAAGTCCTGAATCGCGCGCCTTGCGGGCTCGATATTTAAAAAGTCCAATTTTGGATAGACATTCTCAATCGCCGTTAACGGCTGGCCCTGCTCCTTAAAAATCCTCTCCACGCTGGAGGCTGCCTGTACATTTCCGGCATAAATCACGGGGGTGTTCAACCTTAATCCCGCAATCAGCCCCGCGTTGTACACCGCGGTCTCCCGATCGCCATAGTCGGTGCCCCCAGCCAGCAAAATCAGGTTGGGCGACAAGCCCTTCAAGTCCAGCAAATCCTGCTCATGCATCTTGCCGGCTGTCACCTGGCGCACCACGGCCCCCGCGCCCAGTGCCGCCATCTCTGCTGCCCGGGCTGTCATTTCATACACAAGCCCGTGCACGCTCATTTTTAGCCCGCCAGCCGCGCTGGATGCCGCGTACATATCGCCACAGCTTAGGTCTTCAACACCAAGCCGTTTTTTTAAGTCCGCCACCGCGTTTTTAAGCCCGATGGTCACATCGTTCAAATGCGCTGTCGTTGCCGCCATCCCTTGGCCTACAAACCGGGGGTTTTCACTGTTCAGGCCATCAAAGGCGCTCACCAGCGTCGTGGTAGAGCCAATTTCCGCGACCAGGGCATCCAGCTTCATGGGACTTGCTCCTTTAGGAAGGGACGCTGGAAACTTTCTTGAAAGAAAGTTTCCAGACCTTCAAAGAACTTTAATTGGGGCAATGCTGATGGGTATTCCTGAGGGTCCATGAACAAAGGTTTATAAAACATCAGGATTATCCCCTATTTCCTCAACTTGACCAACGCTGTCGCCACGTGCGCGCCCTTGGTGCCCCGGCCAAAGCCCTCATCCGCGCCGGCCTGGCGGGCGAGCTCTGGGGTGACCTGGGTGCCGCCGGCCAAGAAGACCAGCTTGTCCCGCACGCCCTGTTCGCGGGCCAAGCGGTCAATGAGGGCAATGTTTTTGTAGTGGATGTTGTCATGGCTGATGATGGCAGAGGCCAGGATGGCATCAGCGCCCACCTCAATGGCGGCGTTAACCAGCTTTTCCGGCGGGACGGAGGTGCCCAGGTAGTGCACCTTGATGCCGTATTTTTCAATGCCGCCGTGCTTGATGTCGATGATTTCACGCAGGCCCACAGAGTGCTCATCCTCACCCACAGTGCCACAGACCACGCTCATGGGCTTGTCCTCAATGGCCTTGCGGAGCTGATCCTCAGAGTAGACCTCGGGCTCCTCCTTGATGTGCAGATCGCCAAGGGAAAGCTCAAAGGGCACCTTGGCCTTCAGCTCAATGCGGGTGCCATCAACCGGGTGCATGACCTCCCGGGAGATGATTTCCGGGTCCAAGAGGTTCATGCGCCGGGCGGCTTCAAGCGCCGCGGCCTCGGCGATTTTGACTTCTACTGGGAAAAAGAGGGTGAGCATGACGGTGCCATCGCCCAGCCACTCCATCTCAGGCTTTAAGAGCTTGGCCCCGGGCTGGCGCAGGTGCTCGGTCTGCTCCATGCGGACATTGACATTGTCAGTCTCGTCCAATTCGTCAATGAACTGAATGAGTTCGGGCTTTTGGAAGGTGCAGCCATGGATGAGGTCCGAAGGATCCTGCCCTGGGTTTAAGCCGTAGGCGGCCGTGTTGTTGTAGCCATAGTGGGCGGTGACAGGGGCCAGATAATCCATCTCGCGCTTGATGAGGGTATTTGCGCCGACTCCGCCGTCCATCTGGCGCACAATGCCATCGCCATTGCGCTCGGGGTAAAGGCCGGAATCCACAAACTGGCCGGCCTCAACAGCCTTGAAATAGCCGCCTTCTTCCAGCATTTCTTCCATGAAGAGGACGGCGCGCTCCTTTAACTCCCGGGCCTGATCGCGCAGCCAGCCGTCTTTTTTAAGCTCAATCATGTCCATGAGGCCGTCCATGCCAATGAGGGCCTGCTTGGCCGTGTCACAGGCTTCCATGTTGTAGATGTGCCAGGGCACATTGCGCCCCTCATCCGGGGTGATGGTGGACTGGATGTCGGCCGAGGTAAGCTTGGAAACCAGGAGGTTTAAAACATGGGTGACCGTGGCCTCCCTGACGGAGGACTGGATGTACTTGGTGTTCATCTGCGCGCGCATACGAAAACCGGTGAAGAGCTCGCGCAAGGCCAGGGCGTAGGGCAAGTCGGTATACAGGGAGGGCGCGGGCGAGGCGGTGGGCGGCACAGTGGACAGGCAGATGAGGTCGCGAGGGATGCCGCAACCCAAGGAGAACTGGCTGTTGATCGCGTGCTGCACCATGAGCTCGGGCATGACCTTCCAGGCATCCCTTGCGGTGGCGTTGGCGTTGTGGGCGCCGTCAATCTGCGCCAAGCCCCCAAAGGCCATGACCGCCTTGGACTCACAGGCGTCCACAAAGGAACGCACCATGTTGATGTTGCGGTAGATGACGTTGTACTGCGGGTCCTGGTGGGCGCCATTGACACCCTCCTCCACAAAGAGGACGGCAATTTCAGGCCCGGCGACGCCGGACACATAGGAGTGGTAGTTAATCGGGCGGCCGACCTCATCCTCAATCAGGTCCAGGGCTTTGCGCTGCGCGCGCACCTGCTTTCTGGTGATGGGCACGCCACCCACGCCCTGGGGAGTGCCTTCAATGAGGCTATCAAAATGGCTCTGCCCGGCAGTCCTTATGACCATGATGTGGTCTGCCCCGTGGTGGGCGGCCAGGCGCATGCGGCGGATGTCATCCTCAAAGCGGCCAGAGG
>CAYOOZ010000033.1:0-11608 GCA_964405705.1 uncultured Christensenella sp. | reverse complement strand
GGGCGCGGGCTTGCGCCAGGTCCAGCCGCGGCGGCGGGGGCGATAGAGCTTTAAATCCTTTAAGACTTCGCGCACATCCAGGGCGGCGTCGGGGTGCAGGCGGTATTCAAACATGCTGCCCTCCTTCAAACAGGGACTTGACCTCTTCCCAATCGTTTAATTCTATTAGTTTTAAGCCGGCCGGGCGCACATCCATGAACCAGGCCAAAGACGCCTTGTACACCACGTGGCCAGCGCCATGGCCCAAAAGGCCAAACTCCTGGCACTTATCCACCAGGGCCTTGGCCTCCAGGGAGGAAAAACCCATGCGCAAAAGCACGCTGCGCTCAATGGAGGGGGAGGTGTATTCCCGGCCCATTTGCAGCAAAGGGTCGGTCAATTGTTTGGCCAGGTCCCAAAAGCGCGCGTGCAGCTGCTCATCGCTGAGCTGCTTTAAGTGCGCGCCGCGGGTTTGATAGTCATCCGTTCTTTTCATGGGCTTTCCTCCAGCAGGCTGTTGATGATGCTTTGGACTTCTTTTGTGGTAAGGCGGGTTTCCTCCGCCAAAAAGGCCAGGTCCGCTTGATTGACGGACTGGCTTTTGCCAAGCGCGGACCTGATAAGAGAGGTGCGCAGGGAGGACAGGTCCAGCTCCCTCGCCTTGATTTGCCCGGGATGCTCCGGCAGCACGATGCGCTTGCCTGGCACCTGGGTGTCCGGGTCGCCAATGACAATTTCAATGCCCCTGTCCCTGGCAAAGGAGAGCTGGGCGTTTTGATGCTTGCCAGCGCCGGTGTACTCAGTCTCCTGGACGATGATCACCTGATCCTCTGGCATCTCCTGGGCCAGGGAAAAGGCGGCGGCCAGGCTGGTATTCCCGGCGGGGCCCCGCTCCATTCCCTCCAAGACGGCCAGCATCTCGGTGGTGTAGAAGACCTCTCCCTGGCTTAGGGTGACATAGCGGGTGAGGTAGCGCAGCGGGCGGGCTGCTGAGCGCGGGACATCGGAGCGGTCCGGCCAGGTGGTGAAGGGGATGCCAAAGCCGGTATGCCCTGTGGTGAAGGATTTTTTGTTAAACTGGCTGTCAGAGGCCATGTGCAAACCCTTTAAATCCACGCTGGCCGCGATGATGGGCGCGTGGCAGCCTGCTTTTTGCATGCCCCTTGCGGTGCCGGTCAGGTTGCCGCCCCCGGCGTTGGTGACTACCACCAGGTCCGGGTCCTTCCCGGTTTTTTCCCGGCATTGGTGGGCCAGCTCATAGCCCAGGGTTTCCATGCCCAAAATGGCATAAGGGGTGTAAAGGGAGGCGTTGAAATATCCTGTTTCTTCCAATAAGCGCAGGAAAACATAGAACAGCTCCGGCCCCACGCTAAGTTGAATGACTTCAGCGCCCAGGGCCTCGCATTTGCGGGCCTTTTCGATGATCTCGGGTTGGCCGATGCCCTCTTTGTCAAAGCATTCCTGAACAACGATGCACTTTAACCCCGCCTTGGCACAGCAGGAGGCCACCGCCGCGCCATAATTGCCGGAGGTAGCGGTGATAACGCCCTTGTAGCCCAGGGTTTTGGCCATGTGGACGGACAGCGCGGCGCGCCTGGCTTTGAAGGAGCCGGAGGGGTTTGACGCCTCATCCTTGACAAAGATGCGCGCGCCATGGCCGGGCTTGGCGTATTTGCGGGCAAGGGCCGTGATATTTTTAAGCTCAAGGAGGGGGGTGTCCCCAACGGCAAAGCCGCGCAGGATGTCCGCCACCTCTTTGATGTCCATCTGGCAGGAGGCCATCAAGCCCTCATAATCAAAGCCGATGCCGCCAGACTCAAAATTGGCAAAATCAAGGCCGACGGCCTGCTTCATGATGTCCCCACGCCTGCCCATGACGGCTTGATAGCTCATGTCCTTCATGGCTGCTCTCCTTGTGTGAAGCGGGCCTTAAGGATGCCCTCGCGCACCAAATGGAGCTGCGGCAGGTAGTGGCCAAAGCTGTGCGAATAGGCGGGGTTGACCTCCACCAGTTCACCTGTGACCTCCCGTCCCGTGAGGGTGCGGGCAGAAACGGTGTCCCCCAGCTCCGCATCCGCCAGCAAATGCCCCTTGACCCATTGCAAGAGGGGCACCAGGGCCGTGTCGGATGGAACCTGGGGCGCGCGCTGCGAGGGGCTTAAGATGGTGTTTTTAATCAGCACCCAGTCGCCATTCTTGGCCATTTCACTGCCCTCCAAAGGCGATGTCCCGGTAATCGCCCATCACGCAGCGGGGCACAGGCAAATCCAGCATGGTGAGCAGGCCTGGCTTGGCCGCCACCACAAAGGGCAGGAGGTTGCAGGCCATGGCGATGGTGCCCAAGCCGCCATTGACCTCAGGCTTGACTGCCATGTTGATGTCAGGGCTGCCTTTTAAGGTGATGTAGTCCCCGGTGTCCACGCCGGCCAGATGCGGCTCGATCTGCTGGGGATGGATGAGCTCAATGACTTCTTGCCCATTTTGCTTGGCGGAGGCGGACATGTTCACACCGGCGATCTGCCCTTTGGCGGCAAAGCCATGCGGGCTTTTGCGGTCCACCTGGGTGATGATGGGCAGCATCTGCTGGGAA
Source organism: uncultured Christensenella sp. (assembly GCA_964405705.1). GTDB lineage: Bacteria > Bacillota > Clostridia > Christensenellales > Aristaeellaceae > UBA6115. The sequence continues at coordinate 9,039 of CAYOOZ010000033.1, read as the reverse complement.
AACTCATCAAAGGGCAGGCCCAGGGCTTCACTGATCATGCCAGCGGACTCATGAAAACCCACGTGCCCAGCCAGGGTGCCGTCCTTCACGCCTTGGTCAAACTGCTCCACACTGATGCCGATGCCCTGCTCGTGCATAACGGTTTCGCCAAAGGGGCTTAAGGAATTGACGCGCTCACAGCGAACATGGGAGACCTCGGTCATCGCGCCGGTGAGGCAGACGGCCAATAAATCCATCATCAGCCCCGGGTTGATGCCTGTGCCCAGGATGGACACGCCGTTCTCCCGGGCCAGTTTGTCCATTTCAGCAGCCAATGCCGGCTCCTTGGCGGCGGGGTAGCTCATTTCCTCGGCGATGGTGATGACATTGATGCCCTGTTCAACCACCAGTTTGATTTTTGGGTACACGTCCTTTACAAAGGAATCCGTGGCGATCACGCAGATATCAACAGGAGTGTTGGAAAGGGCTTCCTTGATGTCCCCGGTGATGAGGACGCTCTCACCCTCCCCCTTTGGGCGCTCTAAAATGTCATCAAGGCTTTTCCCGATAAAACCGGGATAACGGTCGCAGACACCGACGATTTCAACCCCTTTGCGGGAGAGCAGCAGCTTGGCAATGCCCTTGCCCATGGCCCCCAAGCCCCACTGGACAACCCTGACCTTTCTCATTGTTTCCTCCTTACTGTCTGCCGATGGTGGCGACCATGACGGCTTTGATGGTGTGCAGGCGATTTTCAGCCTGGTCAAAGACCTTGGATGCAGGGCTTCTGAAGACCTCATCGGAGACTTCCATCTCGCTTAGCCCATATTTTTGATGAACCTCCTGCCCAGTCTGGGTCTCCAAATCGTGGAAGGCGGGCAGGCAATGCAGGAAGATGGCCTTGTCATTGCCGGTTTTCTGCATCAGGGCACCGTCAACACGGAAGGGTTCCAAGAGGCGGATGCGCTCCTCAAACTGGGCTTCCTCGCCCATGGACACCCAGACATCGGTGTAAACCGCGTCAGCGCCCTTGACATCGTTTAGATCAGAGGACACCTGGATGCTGCCGCCGGTTAGTTTGCAAAGCGCTTCCATCTCTGCCAACAAACCGGCCTGTGGCCTTAGTTCATCAGGGCAAATGGCGGCATAGCGCATGCCCAGTTTGGCGCAGATGATCATCAGGGAATTGGCCACATTGTTGCGCGCGTCGCCCACATAGGTCAGCTTGCAGTCAGACAGGGGCTTTGCGGTGTTCTCCATCAGGGTGAGGACATCCGCCAGCGCCTGGGTGGGGTGGTAGCGGTCCGTCAGCCCGTTCCAGACCGGGACGCCAGCATATTTGGCCAGGTCCTCCACTGTCTTGTGGGCAAAGCCGCGAAACTCAATCCCGTCATAAAAGCGGCCCAGGACCTTGGCGGTGTCCTCAAGGGATTCCTTCTTGCCCATCTGGGAGTTGGACAGGAAGGTCGCGTTGCCACCCTCATCCCAGCAAGCGGTTTCAAAGGCGCAGCGGGTGCGGGTGGAGGTTTTTTCAAAGAGGAGGACAATGTTCCTCCCCGCCAGCAAATCCCCCTTGATGCCGGCGCGTTTTTTGGCCTTCAAATCCTTGGAGAGTGCCAGCAGGTAGAGGATTTCATCCGGGGTGAAGTCAAGCAGGGTGAGGTAGCTGCGGCCTTTGAGGTTCACTGGCATAAGGGTTCCTCCTGATATAAATTAATTATTCTTCGCGCAACAGGGGCATGGACATGCACCGGGGGCCGCCCCGGCCCCGGCCCAGCTCCGAGCCTGGGATTTCGATGATGCGGATGCCATGGTCCATTAAAATGTGGTTGGTGATGGTGTTGCGGTCATAGACGATGACCGTGCCAGGCTTGACGCACAGGGTGTTGCTGGCGTCGTTCCACTGCTCCCTTTCTGAGGCGATCAAATCGCTGCCCCCGCAGGGAATGAGGGTGATTTTGTCCACCAGAAGCTCCTCCCGCAGGATGTCTTCCAATTTGCCATCCAGTTCCTTAACCATCAATTGCCCTTCCTTGACCCAGAGCCTAAAGCACAAGAGCGGCTTGATGATGCCAGGATGGATGGTGAAGGTGCCCAGATCCACCTGGGTGAACACGGTGTCCAAGTGCATGAAGGCACGGACATTGGGGATATAAAAGACCAGCACCTTGTGAATCCCGCTGGCCTCATTGGCGCAGAGGTTGAGACACAGTTGCTCAATGCCCTCAGGCGAGGTGCGCTGGGAGAGGCCCACGCCCAGGACGCCATTGCCCAGGTTTAATATATCGCCGCCCTCCACCGAAAAGGGCAATTCCGGCGAATAAAAAGCGGGCACCTGGCCTTTATAATCCGGATGGTTCTGAAAGATGGTCTGCCCATAGATGGTTTCCCGGGCGCGGGCTGGGGCAAACATGCGGGAATAGGCGATGCCCTGGCCAATGGTGGCAAAAGGATCCCTGGTGAAATAAAGGTTGGGCACGGGGTCCAAGAGGTAGCGGGTATCCCGCATCACCAGGCGGGTTAAAGGGTGGCGGGGGAGGATGCCGGCCTCCTCATAGGTGACGCCGGACATGGTTTTTTCAACCAGCTCGCTGTCCTCTCTGATGTCAGAAAACAGGCGCAACAGCGCCTCCTTTTCCTGGATGGCCACCGGGCCGCCGCGGGAGATAAAGTCCTCAATAAAGCTGTCGCGCGCGCCAGGAGCCTTGAGGCTTTGCGCCACCAAATCCTTTAGGTAGCACACCTGAACCCCCTCCTCCCTGAGGGCCTGGGTGAAGCGGTCATGCTCCCTTTGCGCGCCGTGCAAAAAGGGAATGTCGTCAAAAAGCATCCGGCTTAAATGGGGCGGGGTCAGCCGCTCCAACTCCCTGCCGGGCCTGTGCACCAGGACTTTCTTCAGTCTGCCTGTTTCTGAGGATACTGATATGCGCATATATGTGACCACCTGTCTTTGGGTTGCTTCCATAATATCATTTTTATGCATGGATGTATAGTCCAAAAAAGCCGGGTTTTTAGTTGTATACACTGCTGTTTTGGTTGACAGGGAAGGGAGTTGCCCATCATACTGTGAGTATTACCTTGCGGAGGGCGGAAAAATGGGCGATCTTTGGGAGAACGTGGTCAAATTTTTCACAACGGCTTCGGCGGACCTGGCGTTAAAAATTGTCGGCGCGGGGCTGATGCTGTTTGTGGGCTTTAAGCTCATCCGCCTGGGGATGCGTATTTTTGAGAACTCTCTGAAAAAAAGCAAGCTGGAGGAAGGCTTGCAAGGGTTCATTGAAAACCTGGTCTCCATTTGCTTGAAGTTCATGCTCATCATCAGCATCCTGATGTATTTGGGCGTTCCGGCTGCCTCTTTCATCGCTATTTTGACCTCTGCTGGTTTGGCCATTGGCCTGGCGCTGCAGGGCAGCCTGAGCAATTTTGCCGGCGGGCTGATGATTCTATTTTTCAGGCCCTTTAAGGTGAATGACTTTATCAAGACGGACAGCGCGGACGGGGTGGTGCAGAACATCTCCATCATGTATACAACGCTTAAGACCTTGGACGGAAAGAAGGTGGTCATCCCCAACGCCATGCTGTCCAACTCCGTCGTGACCGACTTTACCTGGCATGACACCAGGCGCATTGACATTACCTTTACCACAGATTTTTCCCAGGACGTGAACGCCATCACCAGCATGCTCAAAACCCTGGCCAATAGCCACAGCCTCATCCTGCCTGAGCCGGCTGCGGACGCGTTTTTGGAGCGGATGCAGGACGGGATGCTGGTCATCACCCTGCGCTGCTGGGCCAAAACCCCTGATTGGTGGAATGCCACCCTGCAGTTGACCAAGTCCGCCAAGGAGCGGCTGGAGGCGATGAGCGTGCCCCTGCGCGGGCAGGTGCGTGAAATCCGGCAAATCTAAAAACGCAAAAAGCCCGGCAGGCCAACTGCCGGGCTTTGATGTATATGGAGGTTATTTCACGATTTCGCCGTAGACCTCGCCAGCAGCGCCAGCGGCGTTGGCTTCGTCTGTATCAATGTGCATGGCCAGGGCATAGGTGGGGTTGACCCGTACCACGGTTTCCCCAAAGACGAGGGAGCGGCCATTGGTTTCCACCTTGACGCCCACAACGTCCTTGTCCTTGACGTCAAACTTTTCAGCGTCTTGCGGCGTCATGTGGATATGGCGCTTGGCGATGATGACGCCCTCTGAAAGCTCAATTTCACCGGCAGGGCCGACGATTTTGCAGCCAGAGGAGCCCTTGGTGTCGCCGCTTTCACGGACCGGGGGCTTTAAGCCCACTGTCCTGGCATCGGTCAAGGACAATTCCACCTGCGTTTCCTTGCGGGTGGGGCCCAAGATGCTCAGGCTCAGCTGCCCGCGCGGGCCCACAACAGTGATTTTCTGCTCGCTGGCGTATTGGCCGGGCTGGGACAGCTCCTTTTTGACGGTGAGCTGGGCACCCTCGCCAAAGAGAACTTCCAAATCCTTCTGAGAGACATGCGCATGACGGGCTGAGGTTTCAACTAAAAATTTCATCGGTTCAATCCCCTTTCTTCACCCTTTGATTATACCAGATTTCGCCTGGTTTTCAAGGCTTGGCTTCCATCTCCAGCAGCGCCTCCTTGCGGGGCAGGCCGCCCCCATAGCCTGTGAGCTTGCCGCTAGCGCCAATCACCCGGTGGCAAGGGATGATGATGGAAATGGGGTTATTGTGGTTGGCCCCGCCCACAGCCCGAAATGCGCGTGGACGATTGACCCGGGCTGCAATCTGGGCGTAGGAACGGGTCTGCCCGTAGGGAATTTCACAAAGGGCGTCCCAGACCTCCTTTTGAAAGCCGGTGCCTTTGGGCTTTAGGGGAATGGTAAAGTCCTTTCTTTTCCCGGCAAAATACTCCATAACCTCTTCCCTGGTTTTCATGAGCAGCGGGCTTTCCTCCAGGGATTCCGGCAATTCCCCTTCTTTTATAAAATCCAGGTAGGTTAAATAGCCCCCATCCTCCACCGCCCGCATCAACCCCAGGGGCGTCTCAAACACGATTTGCGGCATGGCCCACCTCCATTGATTTCCTTTGTTTACTGTAGACCCCGGCATTCGCCTTGTCAATCGGAAGGATTTATCCCGTTTTATACATTATCTGCCCAAAAGCCTTGTGTACACGAATTAATTTTTGAAAACTATATGCAAATTTCAAAACTTGTGTTAGGATACACATGGACCAAGCCCAGGGATTCAGGTGTTCCTCCGGTAGTTCATCAGGTAACTGATGCGTTCAGCCACGGAACGACACGATCGCATCGGTTTGGAAAACTATTTAGGAGGGTCATGATATCATGTACACCGACAAAAACCTGAACTGCCGTGAGTGCGGCACCGAGTTCCCCTTCACCGCTTCTGAGCAGGCCTTCTATGCCGAAAAGGGCTTCCAGAACGAGCCCGGCCGCTGCCCCAGCTGCCGTGCCAACCGCCGCACCCAGAGCCGTGGCGAGCGCCAGATGTTCTCCGTGATTTGCGACGAATGCGGCGCCACCACCCAGGTGCCCTTCCAGCCCCGCGGCGACCGTCCTGTGTACTGCCATGACTGCTATGGCAAGCACAACCAGGCCCGCTATTAATTAGCTGAAACAAAGAGAGCTGCCGGAAACGGCGGCTCTTTTTTGTTCGACAAAATATCTGCTGATCATCGATCTATGACTGGAGAAAGCTTTAAGACAAATACAGGCCCTTCTCTTGAATGTAGTCGTCCACCAAATCCGGCACCAGGCCCTTGATGGGCAGGCCAGCCTTCACCCTCTCCCTGATGGCGGTGGAGGAGATGTCTGGCCCGGGCTGGCTTAAGATCAAGGTTTGCAGGCCAAAATCCGAAAAAAGCTTGTCGGCAAACCAGCGTGTCTCCGCCTTGTCATCCCCGGGCCTGGGCGCAACAATCATCTTGCAGAGCGTCGCCACCTGGCCAGCGCTCTTCCAGGTGGGGAAAAGCCGCAGGGTGTCTGAGCCCACGATGTAGTACAGTTCATAGCCTTCATCCATTTTTTGAAGCTCCAGCAGGGTGTCCACCGTGTAGGTGGTGCCCACGCGCTTCATCTCCATATCAGAAACCAAAAAGCCTTCTTCCCCCAAAACTGCCAGGGTCACCATCAAAAGCCTGTCCGTGTCGTGGGTGTTTGGCTCCTTGTGCGGCGGGTCACCATCCGGCAAAAAGACGACCTGGTGAAGGGCGGCCTCCTTAAGCGCCAAACGCGCGATTTGCAGATGCCCCAGATGAATAGGGTCAAAGGTGCCGCCCATGATGCCCAGTCGCATGATTATCCTCCCGGGAATTTTTTTACAGTATAGCAAAGATGGCGCTGAAGAATCCACCCAAGGCAATGGACGAAAGCCGGCCAGCGGGGTAAAATAGGTGCATGAACGATGTGAGGGCCAAAGAACCCGGAAAGCGTAAACAATGAGGGAGACACTGCTTGTCCTGGCCGCCTCGCTGATGGACGGCGCGCCGGGGGATATCAAAAAGAACCAGAAAGCCATTTTAGAGAGGATCAAACAGGCCAAAGAAAAGGGCGCTGACGCCCTGGTTTTGCCGGAGTTGTGCCTGTCCTCTGTCGGCGCTGGCAGCCTTTTTTTGCACGATTATTTTTTGGACGCCTGCTTCCATGCCGCCCAGGCCATCGCCCAGGAATGCGTGGGGCTGGTGTGCGTGTTTGGCCTGCCCATCAAAAACGGCACTTGCGCGCAAAACGCCCTGGCCGTAGCCTATGAGGGGCAGATTCAGGCCTTTGTGATCAAGCAAACCAAAAGGGGCGATCAGGCCCTGTTTTTTGACGCGGACTGCCCGGAAGAGCTGATCATGGACGGACGGGCCATTCCCTGCGCGCCCACGGTTCACCTGCCCCTGCCCCTGCTGGCATCGGCCGTATTTTATGATGATTTGAGCAGCCTGCGCCCAGAGGCTAACCTGGTGCTGGCCGCCGCCAGCGTCCCAGCCCAGGCAGGGCAGATCAACGCGGCCTCCCTTTATCCTGATTCCTGCCAAGCCCCCTATCTGGCCATCGCCAATGCCGGGGCCAATGAATCCACCACTGACCTGGTCTACCCCGGGCAGGCTGTTATCTTTAGGTCCGGGGAGCCTGTTGCCTTTGCCCGGCCTTTCCTAAAGGAGACCGCGCAATTTGCCCTTGCTGCAAACACAAAAGGAGCGCAGGCAAGGCAGCCGGCCAAACAAAACTATTCGCTAAAAATGCCTTACGCGCCACAAAGCGCGGTGGAACTACAGCAGTGGTGCGAGGACGCGGTGGACATTGCCGCCCAAGCCCTGCTTGTAAGGATGCGGCGCATCAACATCAAGGCCGTCACCCTGGGCGTCTCTGGCGGGCTGGATTCCGCGATGGCGCTGCTCACCTGCCTGCGCACCTTTGAACTGGGCCAGATGGACAAGGTGGGCATTTACGCCTTTTCCTTGCCGGGGCTTGGCAGCTCCAAAAGAACCAAGGCCAATGCCAGGCGGCTGATGGAAGCCTTTGACCTCATCCCCCGGGAAGTTGACTTGAGGGGCAGCATCCTCAAGCATTTTGAGGACATTGAGCAAAGCCCATTGACCCATGACGCCGCCTATGAAAACGCCCAGGCCAGGGAGCGGACGCAGTTCTTAATGGACAAGGCCAACCAAGTGCAGGGCATGATGGTGGGCAGCGGGGACCTGAGCGAATTGGCCCTGGGCTTCACCACCTTTAACGGCGACCACATGAGCATGTACGGGGTCAACGGCGGGCTGTACAAGACCGCCATCCGGCTGATATTGCGCCATTTTGCTGAGAAGACAGACAAACCCCTCCTCCTTGAAACCCTCATGGACATCCTGGACACGCCCATCAGCCCGGAGCTGCTGCCAGGCGGCGGCGACATTGCCCAAAAGACAGAGGATATTTTAGGCCCTTATGAGCTGAACGATTATTTCCTCCACCACTTTTTATCAGGCCGGCATGCGCCTCAGGACTTGATCAACGGCGCTGAACAGGCGTTTTTGGGCCAGTACACCCAGGAAGAAATCAAATCGCGCCTGCGCGCTTTCTTCAAACGCTTTTTTACCAGCCAGTTCAAGCGCAACTGTCTGCCCGATGGGCCCAGCATCCTGGGCGTCTCCCTCTCCCCCAGGGGCGGCTTGACCCTGCCTTCTGACATGCCGCCTGACCTTTATATGGACCTGAAAGGATAAAAAAATGTACAACCTGACCATGCTCACAGACCTCTACCAGTTGACCATGCTCTATGGCTATCACAAGTTTAAAAAGACGGAGCGGCGCAGCGTGTTCACCATGTTTTTCAGGGACGCGCCAGGCCTTCGCTATGCGGTGATGGCGGGGAATGAGCATTTCCTGGACTATGTGCAAAACCTGCGCTTTGAGGAAAAGGACCTGGCGTACTTGGACAGCCTCAAGCAGTTTGACCAGGATTTCCTCAACTACCTGGCTGATTTCCGCTTTACCGGGAACATTGACATGGTCAAGGAAGGCAGCATTATCTTCCCCGGGGAGCCCATTGTGCGCGTGGACGCGCCTTTGGCCCAGGCCCAATTGGTGGAAACCACCCTGTTAACCCTGGTGGGCCACCAATCCCTCATTGCCACCAAGGCCAACCGGGTGAAAAGGGCCGCTGAGGGCGGGCGGGTGATGGAATTTGGCCTAAGGCGGGCGCAGGGGCCAGACGCCGGCGTCCTGGGCGCCCGTGCGGCCTTCATCGGCGGGGTCAGCTCCACCTCCAATGTCTTGGCCGGGCAGATGTTTGACATCCCGGTGGCCGGCACCCACGCGCACAGCTGGGTGATGAGCTTTGACAGCGAGCTGGAGGCCTTCAGGGCCTATGCACAATCCTTCCCCAACAATGCCCTGCTCCTGGTGGACACCTATGACACCCTCAGGTCCGGCGTGCCCAATGCCATCAAGGTGTTCCAAGAGCTGCGCGAGCAGGGGAAAAAGCCCCTGGGCATCCGGCTTGACTCGGGCGACCTGGCTTATCTGAGCATCGCAGCCCGAAAGATGTTGGACGAGGCCGGCTTCCCGGAGGTTATTATCTGCGCCA
>CAYOOZ010000032.1:0-15456 GCA_964405705.1 uncultured Christensenella sp. | reverse complement strand
GGTGACCTTGCCCGGACGGCAGGAGCTTTACCGGCTGTACACCAAGGATGGGATGGCGGTCGCTGACCTGATCACATTGGATGATGAAGTGATTGATGAAACCCAGCCGCTGACCATTTTTGACCCGGTGGACACCTGGAAGAAGATGACCTTGACCGATTTTAAGGCTGAAAAGCTATTGCAGCCCGCGATGAAGGACGGCAAGGTTGTTGAGGAAAAGGAGAGCCTGCTGGACAAAAGAAAGCGCCGGGAAAAGCAGGAGGCCACCATCTGGGAGCAGCACCTGAGGCTGATCTACCCCTCCCTTTTCAAGGTGGACTGGTCAGAGAAACTGTGGAACCTGCGCAACGACATGCTGCATGAGAACGGGAGATAATCTGCTCTATATGAAAAACCGCCGGATTCGGCGGTTTTTCAATACGGATGATTGTTTAAAAGTCGGGTGGGACGTTTTGCTTTAAGTGGTCGTTCATCGCGTTGGTCTGCAGGCTGCCGATGTTCAAATCGTCATCAGGCGCTGTGGGGGTAAAGGCTTCTTTGGACTTGAGGGTGGGGTCTGGCACCTGATCCTTTTCCTTGACCTCAGGATCCCCAATCGCCGCCTCAGAATCCGGGTCCTTGGCCTTGTCTTCCTCGTTGTTGGTGGGGTGGCTGTCCCGGTATTCCTCCAGGATGTCGTTGAAGGCATCCAATTGCTGGGCGCTCAGCTCGCTGACCTGCTTGGCCAGGGCGCTTAGGCGCTCCTTCTCCTTTTGGACGCGCACCTTCAGGTCGGCTTCAGAAATCATTTCCCTGACCTTGCCAAAGGCCTTGTTGCCGGCATCCAGGGCAGACTGGACCGTCTTTTCCCCCTTGACAGCCAGGTCGCGGGCCTGATCCGAATTGACAAAGCCGACGATGGCATCCTTGGTTTTCTCCGCGGTATCCACAATGACACCCACACCGGCAAGGACGATTTTTTTGATTTTTTCTTCCAGATGATCCAAATTTCTCACCTCCATGCTTTAAGTATACCCAAAAGAAGAATCCTTCATGCTTAAACCACGGAAATGAGTGGGTATAATCACAAAGGTTCCCGAAAAAAGTCTATGGAGGAGGACATCTCGCATGTTGGTAAACATTCTGCTTTGGATTCTCTTTGGCGCCCTGGCCGGTTGGATTGCCGGACAGCTGATGGGCAGCTCCAATAGCCTGTTGGTGAACATCATCCTGGGCATTGTGGGCAGCGTTGTGGGTGGCTTTGTCGCCAGCCTGTTTGGCATTGATTACGCGGCGGGCTTTAGCCTGGTCGGCTTGCTGATCGCGATAGTAGGCGCCTGCATTGTCATCTGGTTTGCAAGGCTTGTGCGCAAGTAGCAAGCAAGACCTCTTGTTCAACTTTGGAAGGGCTTTTGCCCTTCCTTTTTTATATGATGTCCTGTCGCACAACCTCATAGGCAAAAAGCCCGGCGGCGACGGCGGCATTGAGGGATTCTGCGCGGCCGGGGATGGGTAGCTTAAAGCGCGCGTGCGCTTTGCCCAAGACGGCCTGATCCAGGCCCTGGCCCTCATTGCCGATGAGGAAACAGATTTTTTCAGGAAAAGGTTGGTGGGCATAAAAGGGACTGCCCGCAAGGTCGCCAGCGATCAATTGATGTTCCGCCAGTTCCTCAAACGCTGTCCCCAAATCCTCGCAGAAATAGACGGGCACGCGGAAGATGGCGCCCATGCCGGCCCGGACCGCCTTTGGAGAATAGGGATCCGCACAGCCCAGGTCCAAAAGGAGGCCATCAAAATTGGCCGCGTCCAGGGTGCGCAGGATGGTGCCCACATTGCCCGGGTCCTGCAAGCGGTTGAGCGCCATCAGCCGGGGGCCTGCTTCCAAAAGCGGCTTGGGCTCTGGGATCGGGCAGACCGCCAGGATGCCCTGGGGGGTCTTGCTGTCGCAAAGCGCTGTCAACACCTGGGGGGAGACCAAAAAGGCCTCCACCCCGATATCCAAAAAATCCGGATAATCCTGTGCCCTGTCCTTTTGAACCAGGAGGGTCTTTGCCTGCCCCTCCTTCACCGCTTCCTCAACAAGATGCGGCCCTTCCGCCAGAAAGAGCCCATGGGCCTTGCGGCCGGTCACGGTTTTGAGCTGTCGCCACATCTTGACCTGCGGGTTGGCTGTGCTGGTGATTTCAAACATGGGGTTTACAGGTCCAGCGCGGGGTCATAGACGGTCAGCCAGGGATCCACATAGCAGGTTTCGGCGAAGCGGACAATTTCCTCCTGCCCAAGGACGCCTGATGACAAAGCCAGGGAGAGGTAGTCCGCGATGTCCCTTTTTAAGGAAAGCGGGAAAGGCATCTGGACCACATCGGCGTCCGGCACAGCCTTGGCATAGAGCGCAAGGGTATCCTCATGCTCACCATGAATGGACTCAAAAAAGTTGGATAGCGCCTTCTCGTCCAGTTGGCTGGTTTTTTCCCGCTGGGGCAGGCCCTTGATGCTGTCCAAGGCCAACATTGGCCAGGGCTTTTTCAGATAGCTGCCAGTTTTCTTCATAACGCGTTTGGAGGAGCAGAGCATCTTGGGGCGATGGTCCTCCGGTATCAGGGAGGCAATCACCTGTTTTGCCAGGCAGGCGTCCGCCAGACAATCGCCAAGCAACTGCACCTTCTGATTGACCAAGAGGAGCAATAGGGAAAGCTTGGCCTTGTCCTCATGCATTTCAAAGCCTGCGGCCTTCATGGCCTCCATAAATTGGTAGGCCAGTGCAGGAAAACCTGATTGCTCAAAAACCGGTGGTTCCTCCCTCACGGGTAAAGCCGGCTCCAAAGCGTCGGGCTCAAGGACCATTTCCTGGGGGACTGTTTCCGTCCCCTCTTCCTCCACCTGCGGCCAATAAAACATTTTGCTGGATTTGTCCGGCATCTCCACCAAAAACAGGCGGTCATTGTCGGGCATCAGCGTTTGGGACGCGGGGCAGGAGAGTGAGCCGGACTTGCAATAAGGGCCTGAGATGCGGCCGCCAGACCTTAAATAATACTGCTTGGTCATGGCCTGCTCGCTCTTGTCCTCGCTGATGACCTCATACATCAGGTTGTCCGGCAGGGCGGTGATGGCATCGGAATAAATAATATAGCGGTTAGGCTCATTCCGGTTGGGGGCGTAGTTCTTATTGGGGCGGACCTTGCCCAGCGCCGCCTCAGCACCCCTTAAGTTAATCAGGCACAAGGCGCCAAGGGAGCGCATCCTCTCCTTGAAGGTGTGTTGTTCCAGGCGGTCTGGCGCGATGCGCAGGAAGCCCTCATTCTCCAACTCCTCCACATCCTCCTGCGCCAGGGCCCCAAACTGGGTTAAGAGCGGGCGCACCCGGAATAAAACCCGGCGGCTGTCGTCCTCCTCCAGAAAGCCCAAGAGCAGCTGTCCTGTAAAATCCACAAAATCCCTCCATTTCATTAGTTCATTACAGCAATTTTAGATGTCCCGGCAGCAAGCGTCAAGGCCAAAAGCGCCCGCCTTGACGCCTTGAACGCGGATTTGCTAAAATGAACCGGATTTTGACCAAAACACAAGGCGGATTTCATGAAAAAATTACTCTTATTTTTCCTGGTGGCCTGCCTGTTGACAGGCCTGTTTGGACCACCTGCTATTGCTGCCACAACCAGGGAGGAGATTGACCAGGCGGTGGACCGGATTTTTGCCGGCGCCAAGACCGTGGGCGGATCCCTGATTGTTTTAAAGGATGGGCAAACCGTCTATGAGCGGGACTACGGCTTTCGCAATAAAAGCAAGAAATTGGAAGTGGACGAGAACACCTATTTTAAGATGGGCTGCGTCACCAAGATGGTGGCCTCTCTGGCCATCCTTCAATTGGTGGACGAGGGCAAGGTTGAACTGGACCAGGACATCAGCGCTTACTTGGGCTATGAGGTTAAAAACCCCAACTTCCCCAAGGTTCCTGTGACTTTGCGGCAATTGCTCAGCCATACCTCCACCTTAAGCGAGCAGGGGGGCTATTCCAGGCTGAGCAATACGCTTGAAAAACTGTTGACCACCACCAGCAAGCGCACCTTAAACTACCGCAAATTAGAGCCGGGCAGCAGCTACCAGTATTCCAACTTTGGCTCCGGCGTTGTGGGCAGCGTGGTGGAAGCAGTGAGCGGAAAGAGCGTTAACAGCTTTATACAGGAGCGGCTCTTTGGGCCCTTGAACATGGACGCAGCCCTGAGCGCCTCCCTCCTTTCTTCACCGGAGGACGTGGCCAGCCTTTATACAAACGGCAAGCTTTATCGCCCGGCCGGCAAATATGTCAGCGAGGTCTACGAAGATTTTGCCTCACCGGATACCCACTACCGCACCCTGGTGGGCGGGCTCTTTATCCGCTCCCGCGACCTGGCCAAAATCGCCCATATCCTAAGCACCGATGGCAGCTTTGAAGGCCGACAGTTCCTTGCGCCTGAAACCATCCTTGAAATGCGTGAGCAGCAGCACCTTTTGGGAAAGTCCGTCACCGGGCAAAGCCCCTATGGCCTGTTTTTGGAGCGCAACACAAGGGTCTTGCCCGGGAAGGTGGTTTTTGGCCACCAGGGGATGACCGGCGCTTCCTCCAACAATGTCTACTTTGAACCGGAGAGCGGCTTTGTCTTTGTGGTGACCACCAACGGCTGCTCCCAGGCGCGCGACCACGGCACCATTGTCCTGGCACAAAGCCTGCTGCGCTATACCTACCCCCTGTTTTCAGGGGAGGAACTGTAAGGGAAAAACGATGACACACAATCAAAGGGCAAAGGACGGGACACGCAACCTGGAAAGCCAGCGCAGGGAAAAGGATGGCGTGGTTTATTTTGACCGCGGCGTCATCAAGGGCAAAGGAGGGCGCAGCTATCTGCGCTATGCCATTAAGACCCATTTTGTCAAGCCACACGAGGACGCGGCCGCCCTGCTTGAGCGCTATGTGCGCCCCTTGTACCAACCTGGCGACGTGCTGTCCTTTGGCGCCAAGGTGATGGGTATGTGTGTGGGTAGCGTCAAAACCAGGGAACAGGTCAAGCCTGGCTTTTGGGCCAGGCTGCTCTACCGCTTTGCCGGGCACAACTCCACCGGCATTGGCATGCACGAGCCTTACAAATTGCAGATGTCCATTGAGAAGGCTGGGCTGCCGCGCATATTGCTGGCCACCTTTTTGTCCGCCATCACCAAGCCCTTTGGCGTCAAGGGCGTGTTTTACAAGGTGGCCGGGCATGACATCGCGGGCATTGACGGCTTTTACCCAGATTCGGATTTTAAAGAGTACCATGAGTTGGCCGTGGACAACCCGCCAAACGCAAGCGCCCTTTGCGATGAACTGACCGCAAAGACCGGCATCCCGGTGGTAGTGATGGACGCCAATGACTTTCACCGCAACCAACTGGGCAAGAGCGCAAACAGCCCACTAACAGACGCTGAACTGCAGGAGGCCATGCAGGACAACCCCTCCGGCCAGGGCAAGGAGTTGACCCCCTTAATCTTAATCCGCCCGCTTGGAAAGGCAGACCAATGAGGCTGTCCGTCCTGGAGGAAAAAGGCCGCAGAATCGCCGAAATCATCGGTTCGGACAAAGAAATCCGCTCGGTTGAAACCATCACGGAGCTGATGGAGGAGGCCAGGCAATTGCAAGTGAGCCATCTGTTGGCCAACAGGGCACTGATTGACGAATCCTTTTTTGACTTAAAAAGCGGCTTTGCAGGCCGCCTGGCAGCCAGGCTGAGCGAATACGGGCAGAAACTGGCCGTGGTGGGCGAGTTTAACTTCTTAGAAAGCCTGGCGCTAAAAGCCTATATTCAGGAAAAGAAGCTCAAGGGGCAAGTTTATTTTGACAAAAGCAGGGAAAGAGCCCTGAACTGGCTCAGCAAGGCCTGAAACAAAAACGCCCTGGCGGGCGTTTTTTAATGCTAAACTTTAGTGCTTAAACAAACAAATAATCAGTTAAAATGCTGTCCCGACCGGTTATTTGGTCGGTGTAGTACTCATAAAACGACAAAGCCAGGAAGGAGCCGGCCACATTGTAGACCTCAGGGAAGCCTGACTGCTTCAAAAGGCGCTGGGCATTGTAGCTGCGCTGGCCGGTACGGCAGTGGACATACAGGGGCTTGTCCTTTGGCAGTTCTGCCATCCTGTCCTTCAGCTGGCCCAAGGGGATGTTGACAGCCCCTTTGATGTGGCCGGCCTTATGCTCTTCTTCCTCCCGCACATCCAGGAAAAACGCGCCGTTTTCCTTCAGCTCACGCACCTTTGAAAACAGGACCAAGGGCCCCAAACCCTCAAAGGCGTTCACAGCCATGAGGCCCGCTTGGTTGACCACGTCCCTGGCGGTTGAAAACACCGGGGAATAGGCCAGCTCCAGATCCTTCAGGTCATAGATGGTGCCGCAAAAGCGCAGGAGAATGGACATCACATCAATGCGCTTGACCGCGTCACCCTTTCCAATGGCCTGCGCGCCCAAGACGCGGCCACTGCCCTGCTCATAAACCAGCTTAAAGAAAATCGGGCTGGCCCCGGGCATGATGCCCACGATATCCATGGGGCTGACAAAGGCCACCGCGTAATCAAGCCCTTCCTGCTGGCAGGCGCGCTCATTGAGGCCAACAGCGGCCGCGTTGAGGGAGAAGACCCGAAGCGCGCTGGCGCCCAGGACGCCCCCAAGGCTATCCTTGATACCGCAGGCATGATTGGCGGCCACCCTTGCCTGGCGAAGGGCTGGACCGGCCAGGGCCAATTTGGTTTTCTTGCCGGTTTGGAGGTTTTTGACCTCCACCGCGTCGCCCACCGCATAGATAGCAGGGTCCGTGGTCTGCATCTGTTCATTGACCAGCACAGCGCCGGTTTGGCCCAGCTCCAGGCCAGCCTCCAAAAACAGCCCGGTTTCCGGACGCACGCCAATGGCCATGATGACCGCCTGGGCTTTCACCTCACGGGAGGAGCTTAAGATGACGCCGGTTTCCGTGATGGCAGAAAGGCCATCACCCAAAATCAGCTCCACGCCCTGATCCACAATTTCCTTATGCAAAAACTGGGCCATGTCCGCGTCAAAGGGCAGCATGACCTGGGGCGCCATATCAATCACCGTGACCTCATAGCCCGCCTCATGCAGGTTTTCCATGACCTCAATGCCAATGAAGCCGCCGCCAATGACCGCCACCTGCTTGACATCCTTTTCTTTTAAATAGGCATCGATTCTTTCCACATCCTCCACATTGCGCACGGAGAAGACCTGGGGCAAGCCAATGCCCGGCAGGGTGGGCGGCATGATGGGCGACGCGCCAGGGGACACAAAGAGGGTATCATAGGGAAAGTCCGAAAGGCTGCCATCGGGCAGCCGGACAGTGACTGTCTTTTGCGCGCGGTTAATCTTGATGGCGGTGTGGCGGGTGAGCGCCTTGATGTTGTAGCGCGAAAGGAAGGTGGCCTCATCCATGAGCTTGAGGTCTTCACTGTTTGCAATCTCCCCGCCCAAAAAATAGGGCAGGGCGCAGTTGGAGAAGGAGACATCCCTCCCCCGCTCCAGCATGGTGATTTCGCTCCTGGCGTCAAGCCTCCGCAGGCGGGCCGCGATGGAAGCCCCGCCGGCCACGCCGCCGATGATGAGGAATTTTTTGAAGGCTTGCTGATCCATCAAACTTGTTTCTCCTGATTGATTTCAACCGTCAGTTCGCCCCCGCGCAGTCGCTCTTGCATGGCGGGGCTGAGCCTGGCCTCCGCCATCTCGCCTGGGGTTAGAATCAAGCGTTTCTGGCTGGACAGGACTTCACTCCCGCTCCTTAAGGTCACATAGTGGTTCTGATAAACGCGGTCCGGACGGAACATCAGGTCCACCGGCTCTGTGATCTCCCCATTGAGTATATCCAGTTTTTGCGGGACAACACCGCGAACCCCCTGGCCGTCCTTCACCTGAATGCGGGTGAAGGGTTTTTTGTTACCTTTTAAGAAATTGGCAGCCGCCTGGCCCGCGAGCATGCTCTCCCGGCTGACGTAGTCCACCAGGTCATGCACGTGCAGGACATTGCCGCAGGCAAAGATACCGGGCACATTGGTCTCAAAATTGTTGGTGACCACAGCCCCCTGGGTGCTTGGGGAGAGGCGCACCTTGGCCCCCAGAGACAGCTCGTTTTCTGGTATCAAGCCAACGGACAAGAGCAGGGTATCGCAGTCAAAGCGCTGCTCTGTGCCCGGAATGGGTCGCCTGTCCTCCCCCACCTTGGCCACAGTAACACCTGTTAAACGGCCCTGGCCGTGGATGTCCACCACGGTATGGGACAGGAGCAGGGGAATGTCATAATCATGCAGGCATTGGACAATGTTGCGGTTTAAGCCGCTGGAGTAGGGCATCAATTCCACGCAGGCTAACACCTTGGCCCCTTGCAGGGTCATGCGCCGGGCCATGATGAGGCCGATGTCCCCGCTGCCCAGAATAACCACCTTCTTGCCCGGCATCAGCCCTTCCATGTTGACCAGCTTTTGCGCGGTGCCGGCAGAAAAAATGCCAGCCGGACGGGAACCTGGAATGGCCAGGGCGCCCCGCGGCCTTTCCCTGCAGCCCATGGCCAGGATGACCGCGCGCGCGTCATAAACCTCAATCCCCCGCTCCCGGCTCACGGCAGTCACCTGCCGGTTTCTGGTGAGGGAGAGGACCGTGGTTCCGGTATGGACAGTGATGTTTAAGTCCCTGGCCTCCTTGATGTCCCTTAAGGCATATTCGGGGCCGGTCAATTCCTCTTTGAAGCGGTGCAGGCCAAAGCCGTTGTGGATGCATTGGTTTAGAATGCCACCCTGCTCATCCTCCCGCTCCAAAACCACCAGATCCATCACGCCGGCCTTTTTGGCCGCGATGGCCGCGGCCAGGCCCGCTGGTCCCGCGCCAATGATCAAGAGATCAACTTTAATTGTTGTTTCACTCATTTATATTCTCCCCGATCTGCCCGACAATCAGCTCGCTGCCCTGGCCGGACTTGGTGATCTGCTCAAGCGGCAGGCCCAGTTCCTCTGAGAGAATCTGCATCACCCGGGTGGAGCAAAAGCCGCTTTGGCAGCGGCCCATGCCCGCCCTTGTGCGCCTTTTGACCCCGTCCAAGGTGGTCGCGCCTTGGGGGCGCCTGATGGCCTGGCGGATTTCGGCCTCGGTCACCTGCTCACAGCGGCAGACAATGCGCCCATAATCCGGGTCATTCTCATAGGCTGCCCTGCGCTCGCGCTCGCTCATGGCGGAGAAGGGCTTGGGCAGGGGGGTGGGCAGGAGGGCATGCGGATCCTTTTGCAATCCCAGGGAATAAGCCACCCAGTCCCCCAATTCCTCCCCAATGGCGGGGGCGGCGGAGAGGCCGGGGCTCTCAATCCCGATGGCTTCAAAGGCGCCCTCTGGCGCGCCTTCCACTGCGCCGATGATAAAGTCCCCGCCCACCTCATGCGCCCTAATGCCGGAAAAAGTGGTGATGACCTGGCGCAGGTTCACGCCCGGGTAGGTCAGTTTGGCCTTGTCCAGGATGTCGTCCAGCCCCAAGGCCGTGGTGACGGTATCAAAACCGTCATCAATGTCCTCTGCTGTGGGGCCCAAAATCAGGTTGCCATGGGTCGTAGGGCTGACCAGAACGCCCTTGCCCATCTTGGTGGGCACCTGGAAAATGGTTCTTTGGAAGAGGAGGGGGGTTGAGTGATCCAGGAGGTAATACTGCCCCCGGCGGGCGATGATATTGACCTTGCGGCTTGAAATCTGGTTGTGCAGCACACCGGCATAGGGGCCGGCGCAGTTGATGATGGCACGGGCGCGGAAAACGCCCTGATTGGTGACCACTTCCCAAGCGCCATCGCTGTGTTGAAGCTTTGTCACTTCATGGTTTAAATAAAAATCCACGCCGTTTTCCTTGGCGTTGTCCGCCAGGGCATGGGTCAATTCATAGGGGCTGACCAGGCCGGAGGTGGGCACAAAGAGGGCTAAGAGCACCTCCTGATTGACATTGGGTTCAAGCGCCAGGACCTCCTCCCGCTCAATGAGGCGGCAGTCCGGCACCTGGTTAATGAGGGAGTTTTGATACAGGGCAGCAAGCGTGGCCCTGTCCTCCTCATGAAAGCCCAGCACCAGGGCCCCCGGCTGGCCATAGGGGACGCCCAGGCTTTGGCACAAATCCTTCATCAGGGCAGCGCCCTTGACATTGAGCCTGGCCTTCTGGGTACCTGGCTTGGCGTCATAGCCCGCGTGCACGATGCCGCTGTTGGCCTTGGACGCCCCCTGTGAGACATCATCCGCCCGCTCCAAAACAGCCACCCGCCCGGCATATTGGCCCAGGCGCTTGGCAACAGCGCAGCCGATGACCCCCGCGCCGATGATGAGAATATCGAACATGCTTCCCCCGCGTGTAAAATTGATGTCCTGATTGTAACACTTTGGCCCTTGAGCGTCCATCTTTCCATGAAAGCCGGCGGGGCGAAAGCTGACCCGAATGCCGGGCAGGCCGCCTGGAAACTAATTGTTAAAATCTTAACAAATTGTGGCTTGACATCGTAATATATTTGTAATATATTGGTCGCACACAGAAACCCGACCCGTTCAACCAGGAGGTATCATGAAAAAAACACTGCTTCGCTTGATGGCCTTGTGCCTCACAGCCCTGACCATAGGAAGTTTGAGCCCTGCCCCTGCCCTGGCGGAAAGCTATCAGGCGACCATCAACAAGGACAAGGTGTTCTTCCGCTCCAAGCCGGACACGGACAGCGTCTATTTTGGCAAGCTGGACAAGGGAACCCGCATCACCATCATCGGGGCTTCCGGCAAGTTTTACAAGGTTGAGTACAAGGACAAGACCGGCTATATCATGAAATCCCTGGTCAACGCCCCCAGCAAGGCGAAGGAAGCCTATGAGCCCGAGGTCAAGAGCAAGTACGACAGCGTCAAAAGCATCTCCGGCCTGGGCAGCGCGCCCAAAAGCACAAGAAAAGGCGCAAGCGGCGACGCAGTGGAAAAATTGCAGCGCGCGCTTCAAATCAAAGGTTATTTAAAAGGCAATGTGGACGGCAAGTACGGGGATATGACCGTGGACGCGGTGAAGCGCTTCCAAAAAGCTGAAAAGCTCAGCGTGACCGGGGACGCCAACACCGCCACCATCGCCAAACTGTTTGGCTTAAAGACAGAGACCTCTGTTAAAAATGATCCGGGGATGGACGGCATCACCAGCATCCGCAAGATTGACGTGCCCAACACCACCAAGCCCGGCAATTCCGGGCGGCATGTCAAAGCCCTGCAGCAGGCGCTGAAAATCAAGGGCTACTATAAATCCGAAATCGACTCCTCCTATGGAGAGGCAACCCAGGAGGCGGTCAAGCGCTACCAGCGCTCCGTTGGCATCAAGGCGGACGGCATCGCGGGCAACGCCACCATCAAGCGACTCTTTGGCCAGAACGCCGCCAACTATCAGGAGCCTACCAAGCGCTTGGACTGGCGCAGCAACGACGGGCTGATTCCCAAAGGCGCCACCATCACCATCAAGGACATCGCCAGCGGACTGACCTTCAGGGCCAAGCGCTGGAGCGGCTATAACCACCTGGATGCCGAGCCCCTCTCCAGCGAGGACGCGGCCATCATGAAGAAAATCGGCGGCGGGGTCTACTCCTGGAACCGCCGGGCCATCCTGGTCAAGTATGACGGCGTGGTCTACGCGGCCTCCATGAACACCATGCCGCATGAGGAAAAGACCATCTCCGGCAACAATTATGACGGCCACTTCTGCATCCACTTTTACAAGTCCAAGACCCACGGCAGCAACAAGATTGACGCGGCCCACCAAAACGCGGTGGAGCGGGCGATGGATAATACCTGGTGATTTGATAAGGCGCAGCGGAAACGCTGCGTCTTGGTTTGATAGGAGTTTTGCCTTTAAACACCGTGTTTTCCTTGACAATTGGCGCAATACAGGACTATACTGTCAAAGAATATAAAGAAAGGAGGCCAAGCGATGTACCGTAATCCCCGTTGGAATCAAAAAATCCTGCCGTCGTGCGGCCGCACTTTTTTGCGCTGAACCCTGGGTTCAGGCTTGAAGCGGGCTCCGGCAGCAGGCAGGCTGGAGCTCTTTTTATACCCTTTTAGAGACAGCCCAACAAACGGAAACAGGGTAGAATAACAAGGCCAGAACCGGGTAACAATCAGGAGATGTATGAAGAAACGAAACCGCAAGCTCTTTTTAAAACTGCTGGGTGACAACCTTGGCTACTTCCTGGGCGCAGGCATCCTGGGCATCGTCACCGTCTTTTTGGGGTTTCTAACCCCTGCCCTTTTGGCGGAGGTGCTGGACAACTACTTGCAAGGTCAGCCCTCCCGCTTTCCGGCCTTTATTTCCAATGTCGTGGACAGTTTGGGCGGGCGGGAATTTATGCGGGCCAACCTCTGGCTGCCCGGACTTTTCCTGGTGATTATCAGCGCCTTGACCGGCGCGCTGAACTTTCTAAAGGGGCGCTGGACCGCCATGGGCTCTGAAAACAGCGCCTTATACCTGCGCATAAAGCTCTACGCCCATTTGCAGGAACTCCCATTTGAGTACCATTCCAAGGCCAAAACCGGCGACTTGGTGCAGCGATGCACCTCCGATGTGGACACGGTGCGCCGGTTCTTGGGCATGAACATGCTGCCTATTTTGGACGCGGTGATGATGGTGGGCATCGCGCTGGCGCTCCTTATCCCCATCTCCTTTAAGATCACCGCCATCAGCCTGGTGATTATGCCAGCCTTGTTCCTCTTTGCCTGGCAGTTTTTTAAGCTCATCATCAAGGCTTTCCGCATCGCGGATGAGGCTGAGGGCCAATTGACCACCGTGCTGCAGGAAAACCTGACGGGCGTGCGCGTGGTGCGCGCCTTTGGGCAAGCCCAGAGCGAAATTGAAAAGTACGAAGAGGCCAATGCCAACAACCGCAAAAAGTTCTTAAAACTAACCTGGCTGGACGCCATCTACTGGGCCTCCGGCGACTTAATGGGCATGACCCAGAGCCTTTTGACCCTGATCTTTGCCCTGATTGAGGTACGCGCAGGCAGGCTGTCCATTGGCGATATGGTGGTCTTTACCAGCTATGTCAGCATGCTGATCTGGCCGGTGCGCAACCTGGGCCGCATCCTCTCTCAGGCGGGTCGCACCATGGTGGCCCTTGAGCGCATTGACGAAATCCTGCGCCAGAAGGAAGAGGAGGACAAAAAGGACGCTACCGCCCCTGATTTATCCGGCGAGGTGGTGTTTGATGGGGTCAGCTTCAAGTATGACGGCGGGGGCGAGGTTTTGTCCGACCTGAACCTGCGCATTAAGAAGGGGCAGACCGTGGCCATCCTGGGCGCAACCGGCTCTGGCAAATCCACCATTGCCCTGCTGCTACAAAGGCTGTATAAGTCGCAAAAGGGCAGCATCACCATCTCCGGCGTGAACATCAACGACATCAAGCGCAAGCACCTAAGAAGCCGGGTAGGCCTGGTGCTGCAGGAGCCCTTCCTCTACTCCAGGACCATCTATGACAATCTGCGCATGGCCTCCCCAGCGTCCACCAGGGAAGAAGTGGTGGAGGCTGCCAGGGACGCCCAGGCGCTGGAGTTTATTGAGACTAGCGAAAAGGGCTGGGAGACCATGGTGGGCGAGCGCGGCGTCACCCTCTCTGGCGGGCAAAAACAGCGCGCCGCCATCGCGAGGACCCTTTTAAAGTCCAACGACATCCTGGTGTTTGATGATTCCCTCTCCGCGGTTGACACGCAGACGGATGCCCTGATCCGGGAGGCCTTAAACCGCCGCAGCCGGGACATCACCACCATCATCATCTCCCACCGCATTGTGACCTTGAGCCAGGCGGACAAGATTTTTGTGCTGGAAAACGGGCGGGTCTCCCAGGAGGGCACCCATGAGGAGCTGATTGCGTCCCCGGGCCTTTACCAGCGCATCAACCAGATTCAAACCGGCCTGGAGGATGAGTTTACCGAAAGAATCCAGGCAACAGGAGCAGAGCATGAGTGATTTCAGCTTCATCGAAGAGCAGGACTATACTAAAAAATTTGACCTAAGCCTGTTTAAAAAATTGTTCTTCCACATGCGCAGGCATTGGAAGCCCATGGGCTTTGTGGCCTTGATGATGGGCATCATGGCCATTACCGATGTCTTCTTCCCCCTCTTAACCCGCCACGCGATTGACAACTATATCCTGCCTGCCCAAAGGGAGGTCTCCCTGTGGCCCTTTGCCCTGTTATACTTTGGGCTCGTTGTCCTGCAGTCCGTGGTCATCTTTCTGTTTATTCTGGTGGCAGGCCGGGTGGAGCACGCGGTTGCCTATGACATGCGGCAAAAGGGCTTTAAAAAATTGCAGGAGCTGCCCTTCTCCTATTACGACAGAACCAGCGTGGGCTATTTGATGAGCCGGCTGACCAGCGACACCAGCAACCTGTCAGAGGCCTTTGGCTGGGGCCTGGTGGACTTGGTCTGGGCCACCATCTTCTTAATTTCCGTGACCACCGCCATGCTGATCATCAACTGGCAACTGGCCCTGATTGTCATCGCGGTGGTGCCGCCGCTGGTTTTGGTCACCCTGTGGTTTCAAAAGCGCATCTTAAAGTCCCAGCGCGAGGTGCGCAAAATCAACTCCCGCATCACCGGCTCCTTTAACGAGGGCATCATGGGCGCCAAGACCACCAAGACCCTTGTGCTGGAGGAGCACAACGCGGATGAGTTTGAGAAATTGGCGGGCACCATGCGCCGCAGCGCGGTGCGCGCCGCCACCCTGTCCAGCCTGTTTTTGCCGCTGGTGATCGCCATCTCCTCCATCGCCTCCGCCCTGGTGCTGGGCGAGGGCGCAAACCGCGTCCTAAACGGCGTTTTAACCCTGGGCACCCTGACCGCCTTTGTCAATTACTCCGTGCAGTTTTTTAACCCCATCAGGGACATCGCCGCCACCTTCGCGGAGCTCCAGCGCATCCAGGCGGCGGCAGAGCGCGTGGTCAGCCTGTTGGAAACAGAGCCGGACATCAAGGACACCCCTGAGGTGGTGGCCAAATACGGCGACAACTTCCACCCCAAGACCGAAAACTGGGAAGAAATCAAGGGCGAGGTGGAGTTTCGCGATGTCACCTTCCGCTACAAGGACGGCGAGGAGGTGCTGCGCAACTTTGACCTAAAGGTTAAGCCCGGGGAGACCATCGCCATCGTAGGGCCCACGGGCGCCGGCAAATCCACCATCGTCAACCTGCTCTGCCGCTTTTATGAGCCCACCACTGGGTCTATCCTCATTGACAGGAAGGACTACAGGGAGCGCAGCCAGCTGTGGCTGCAATCCAGCCTGGGCTATGTCCTTCAGGAACCCCACTTGTTCTCCGGCACGGTGCTGGACAACCTGCGCTATGCCAGGATGGATGCCAGCGAAGAGGAAGCCATGGCCGCGGCCAAACTAGTCAATGCCGAACAGTTCATCATGAAAATGGACAAAGGCTACCACACGCCTGTG
>CAYOOZ010000031.1:0-15495 GCA_964405705.1 uncultured Christensenella sp. | reverse complement strand
GTCCCCTTTCAGTGATGACACCATTATATCACAATTCTCGTGTAGACACTATCTAGTATTGAAAGAGCAGAAAAATTTGTTCTGCATTTTTCAGGAGAATAATCAGACATTTGTTTACCTCCTGATCAAAGAAAAGGATAAAACAAAGCAGAGTCCCACATAGGCGGTCGCATCAATCACATCATCTCGAAAGTCAGTTCGTTGTGCAGTTAATGTTGTAAATCTATAGAATAGTTCAACACATTTTACATTCTCTGTCAAGGAAAATGAATAAAATGAGCAGACGTGCATGTTCCCTACTCTATTATTGGCAGACAAGAGGCGAGGAAACGATGATTTGTTTATGATGCAATCTTCTTATTGTCCCATTCACCTTTCCAATCACCCTTTCCAATCACCCTTTCCAATCTTTCCAATCATTTTCCAATCATTTTCGCCAATCATTTTCCAATCATTTTCGCCGGAATACTTGACGCACCAACAATCATCAGGTAATATAACCTTTGCCGCTTCCGTTTGGGAGCGGAAGAATGACCCATTAGCTCAGTTGGCAGAGCACTTGACTTTTAATCAAGGTGTCCCGCGTTCGAGTCGCGGATGGGTCACCAGGAAACCATCGGTATTTGCCGGTGGTTTTTTGCTTTTGTCATAGACATTAAGGCAGCGCCCAACCGTTTTGTATGATTTGTGACAAATTTATAAAAAGGTCTTGGATTTGTACCTACAATATGCGATAATCGGGGCGGTAAGCTTCAGACAATATAACTCTATTGAGACTCGGTTGAGGCCGGACCTGATTTGTGTTAATCAGCCATAAACAATACGATGAAATAAAAAAGCGGGAATACAGAATGAAAGCTTTGTCAGCGCCTGTTTGGGCACTTTGGGCCAAAAAGGGGAAACCCGGGGCAGACACCTGGCTGCCCCTGCCCCAGCATTTGGCGGACGCGGCGGGCATCGCTCGGCTTTTGTGGCGCAATTGGATTTCCGAGTCTGTCCGCCACCTGGTTGAAACGGATCTGAGCCAGCCGGAGCAGGCGGAGAACCTGTTTGTCTTTTTGGCTGCATCGCATGACATCGGCAAGGCGACTGTTGTTTTTCAGGCTAAACCCAGGGCTTTTCATCCGGATGATTTGGATGAGCAACTGCTCCTGGGTTTGCAATCAGCAGGTTTTCCAATTAAGCGCTATGAGAGCATTTTGAATAAAACCAAAGTCCCCCATGCAATGGCCAGCGAAATGATCCTGCGCCAGATGGGATGTGACCGCGGCCTCGCTGCCATCCTGGGTGCGCACCATGGCAAGCCACAATCCAACCAAATCCTGAGGGATTTTAGCCCCAAAAGCTATCCCGCTGAATATCACATGGAAAAGGCGGGCAAGGCCGCCTATGGCGCTGTTTGGCAGGAACTGCTTGATTTGGCGCTCGCCTTGTCCGGCTTTGAGGGGATAGGGATACTGCCAAAGGCAAACATGAAGGCCCAAATGCTCCTATCAGCCCTGGTCATTGTGGCGGATTGGATTGCCAGCAATGAGGGCTTTTTTCCGTACCAGAGCCTATATTCTGAGCAAAAACCAGCCCTTGACCTGGAACGCGCGAACAAGGCTTGGAATGAGCTGAAGCTGCCGGACGCCCGGTACTGGGAGCTAAACTTGTTGGAGCCGGATCAGTTCTATACTCACCGCTTTGGCATCAAAACCCCATATCCTGCCCAGTTGGCAGCCTTGATGGTTGGCCTTCAATGTGTCAAGCCAGGCATCTTTATTTTAGAAGCGCCCATGGGTACCGGCAAGACCGAGGCCGCCCTTGCCCTGGCTGAAATCATCGGGCAGATGACGCAAAAATCCGGCTTGTTTTTCGCCCTGCCCACCCAGGCTACCTCCAATGCCATGTTTCAGCGGTTTTTGCCCTGGACCCAGTCCATAGAAAAGGACGGGCGGTATACCATCCGCTTGGCCCACGGCAAGGCCCAGTTTCAGGAGGACTACCAGGCGCTCATGGCGGGAGGGAGGGAAGTTGGCGAGGATGAGCAGGACGCTGTGGTTCACCAGTGGTTTGAGGGCAACAAAAAAGCCCTATTGGCCGATTATGTGGTGGGCACCATTGACCAGTTTCTCCTAAGCGCCTTAAAACAAAAGCATGTGATGCTGCGCCATTTGGGCCTGGCCGGCAAGGTTGTGATATTGGATGAATGCCATGCCTATGACGCCTACATGAACCGCTACCTGGATCAGGCCTTGTTCTGGATGGGCGCATACCAGGTGCCGGTGGTGATTTTATCAGCCACCTTGCCCACAAAGAGGCGCGCCGCCCTGATCAAGGCTTATCTGGGGGAAGGCCAACCCAATGAAGCCGATGTGGCTGACTGGGAAACCTCCATCGCCTATCCCCTGTTGACCTACACAGATCATGGAACGGTCAAGCAGGTGGCGATAGCGGATGACAGCCCCTCCCGCAAAATTGAGTTGGAACACTTTCCTGATGAACAGCACCTGGTAAAAAGACTGGATGAATTGTTGCAGCACGGCGGCCAGGCTGGCGTGATGATGAACACGGTGAAGCGCGCTCAGAAAATCTATCAGATGTTGGCGGAAGCCTTTGGCGAAGATCAGGTGACCCTGACCCATGCCCGTTTTTTAGCCCCTGACCGTATCAAGACGGAGGAACAACTGCTCATCAGGTTGGGAAAACAATCCGGGGAGAAGGAGCGCGCGGGCAGACACATCGTGGTGGGCACCCAGGTGATCGAGCAGTCATTGGATCTGGATTTTGACCTGCTGGTGACGGAATTGTGCCCCATGGATTTGCTGCTGCAGCGCATGGGCCGCCTGCACCGACATGACAGGCCCCGTCCTGAAAGCCTGAAAACAGCCCGCTGCCTCCTCTTGGGGGCCAAGGGATGGGATTTTGAAAAAGGGACCAAACGGGTCTATCACGAGTACCCTTTAATCCGTACCCTGGGCTTCCTGCCAAAGGAGTCCCTCACCCTGCCCCAGGATATCCCCCATCTGGTGCAGACGGTCTATGACCCGGAGGTGCCGCTCTTAAGTCCGCCGCTCAATTATGAGGAGGCCAAGGCGAAGTGGCTGCAGCGGATTACTAAATTAGAAGGCAAGGCGGAAACCTACCTGATCAGAAAGCCGGGCAGGGAGGACAGGTTGACCGGGTTTTTGGACAACGCGCCGGGCGAGGCGCTGGGGGAGGCCGCTGTTAGGGACGGGGCGGACAGCCTGGAGGTGTTGGTGGTTCAAAAAAGAGGGCTTTTTGAGTACACCATTTTATCAGAAGGCGGGCCGATATACGCTGGCCGCAAGGTCCCCGCGTCCAAGCAGGCCCGCTTGCTGGCGCGGCAATGCCTGCGCCTGCCCCCGGCTTTTTGCCATGAGGGTATCATCGATCAAACCATCCATGAACTGGAGGCACAAAACACGCCTTTGATGGCCTGGCAGGATTCCCCCTGGCTCAAAGGGCAGCTGTTCTTAATCCTGGATGAAAACGGGCAGGCCAGCCTGTGCGGATATCAGTTAACCTATGACAAAAAGCTGGGCCTTATGCATGAAAAAGAAGGGAGCAAAACGAATGGAGAAGGAGTTTAACCTCTTGGAGGAACCCTGGTTACTGGCTTTAACCCAAAATGGGGAGCGCAGGGCCTATTCCTTGATGGATTTGCTGTCAAACGCGCATTTGCTGCGGTCCTTGGCTGGTGAGATGGCAGCTCAGGACATTGCGGTTCTCCGCCTGTTGCTAGCGGTTTTATACGCTGTTTATGGGCGGGAAAAGCAGCCTAAAAATGAAAGGGATGCTGTCAGGCGCTGGGAGGAACTCTGGCAGGCAGGCCAATTCCCGCGTGAGCCGCTTTTGGCCTATTTTGGCCGTGAGGACATTAAGGACAAGTTTTACCTGTTCCATCCTAGCCATCCCTTCTTCCAGGCAGCGGTGCAGGAGGGGGCGCAGGTGATGTTCAAAGGTCAACTACTGTTCTTGAATCCACTGCGCAGAAAAATGTATAGTTTTATTGGTGATATCTGTGACAGTGATTTAAAACCAAATTTGTTTTCTTATAGAAAGGAAAACCTGTTAATTAATTATTCTGAAGCGGCTCGCTGGCTGGTTCATATGAACTCCTTTGATGTTTCGCCTTTGGGCAGGCCGCCAAAAGAAGGGTACAAAGCCAATGGCTATTCTGTACCCTGGCCCAACACCCTGGGCCTGGTCTGGGCGGAGGGGGAAAATCTGTTTGAAACCCTGATGCTCAATTTTGTGCTCTTCCCGCCAAACCGTGACGCCTACCCGGCTTTCACGCCTTCCTGGGAGCGGGAAAATATTTTTGATCCCCAGGAATTGACCCAGGTGGACGCGACCTTCCCCAAGGAGCCCTGCGCTCTGTTTTCCTTTCCTTTTAGGCGCTTGCTGCTCAAGCGCAACGCGGAGGGCCTGGTTGATGAATGCGTCCTCCTGGGCGGGCAGCTGGTGAATGCGGACAGCGGCAATCCACTGACGGAGACCATGACCTTGTGGAGGAAGGACAAGTCAGGCAGGCACATCCCCCAAAAGCATGACCCGTCCAGGCAGATGTGGCGGGATTTCCCCTCCCTTCTGGGCAGTAAAAACGGCATCAACCCCGGCGTTGTGGATTGGCTGGCCTTGTTACAAGAGGAAGAGGCGCCGGTTCCCAGCACCTTGCGCCTGTCCATTGGCGGCCTGGTCCTGTCCAGCCAAATGACCTCCGTGGATGACACTGTGCAGGATTCCCTGCGCTTTAACGCGGCGCTGCTCAACAACTTAGAGGATGGCTGGGTCCCCCGCATCGGCTCTGAGCTGGCTTTGACAGACAAGATGGTTCAGAAGGCAGGATACCTGGCGCAGGAATTGGTGATGGCCGGCGGAGGCAGCGGGGAGAGCACCCAGAAATCAGTAAGGGCCAAGGCCATGGAACAGGCCTACTTCCTGCTGGACGCGCCGTTTCGGGATTGGCTGTCGGGCATCCATGAGGAGGACAGCATGGATGAGGCCTTCACGCTTTGGCGCAAGACCCAATTTCAGGTGTTGGCGGGCTTTGGCGAGGAATTGGTTAAAAGGGCGGGGGCCAAGGCGCTCATCGGGCGGGAGGTTTCAGACCGCGTGTACACCGCGCCATCTGCTTTCAATAAATACATGGCCATGATTCACAAACTCAACAAGGAATAGGAGGGACAGGGATGCAAAAAGAAAAGCCCAAACCAATCGGAAAACCATCGCTCACCGCAGCCTATGTCAAGCAGCGGATTCTTCACCTGCAACAAAGCGGCAATGAAAGCCAGGTCAAGGCCAGTCTGGCCAAATTGCGCCGCGGTATTGGCAAGGCCCCTGGCAGCCAACCAGACATCTGGGAGGATACCATTGGACGGCTGCCAGAATCCCTGCAAGGGGAATACAACAAGCCCAATTATGCTGAATGGGCCAGCCACCTGGCCATCACCCTCTTTGCTTTTCATCAGCAAAGCAGGGATCCAAAGGAAAAGAGTATGCATAAGGATGGGGAGACCCTGGGCCGGGCTGTGCGCAAACTGGTCACAAGCCCGGAGGATGAGGCGCGGGTGAAACGCCGGTTTGACCAGGTGGCCACAGCGGACAGCCAGGAGGAGCTGGCTCATCACCTGCGGGGGCTGATTTCGCTCTTGCGCGCGGGGGAGATCCCGCTGGATTACGCGGCCCTGACCCGCGACCTTTATCTCTATCAAATTGAGGGGGAGCGGGACAGCGTGCGCCTGCGCTGGGGACGGGATTTTTATTTCGGTGTCAAGGATGAGGACAATAAATCAACCATAGAAAATAAAAATGAAAATGAAACCGAAGAGGAAGAATTGGAAGGAGAACCCGAGAATGAAGAATAAACGCTTATATCTGGACATCCATGTGCTGCAGACCGTACCGCCCAGCTGCGTCAACCGGGATGACACCGGTAGCCCCAAGACCGCTGTGTACGGCGGGGTCACCCGCGCCCGGGTTTCCTCCCAAAGCTGGAAACGGGCGATGCGGCTGATGTTCAAAGAGACCTTGCCCGAGGCTTCCCTGGGCGTGCGCACGCTGAAAATCGTGGACATGGTGGCCGCCCATATCAAGGACATTAATGGCGAGGAAAACGCCCGCGAATTGGCTATTCAAGCGCTGGAGAAGGCTAATTTGACTATCAGGACAAAAAAACTCAAAGATGGATCTACAACAAAAGAAGGCACCGGCGCCTTGTTTTTCATGACCCAGGCTCAGGCACAAGCCTTGGCGCAGCTGATTACCTCTCAGGAGAAGCCGACCAAAGCCCAGGCCCAAAAGGCGTTGAAAGATGCCCCGGGGGTGGACGTCGCCCTCTTTGGCCGTATGGCTGCTGACGATAAAAATCTGAATGTGGACGCCTCCGCGCAGGTGGCCCACAGCCTGTCCACGCACAAGGTGACCAATGAGTATGATTATTTTACGGCAGTGGATGATTTGTCGCGAGAGGACAGCGCTGGCGCTGGTCACATCAATACGGTGGAGTTCAATTCTTCCACCCTCTACCGATACGCCACCCTGGCTGTGCATGAGCTCAAGGCCAATTTGGCACAGGGAACCGGGAAGGCCGTGCAGGCTTTTGTGGATGCCTTTGTCCGCTCTATGCCAACCGGCAGGCAAAACCCCTTTGCCAACCGCACCCTGCCCACAGCAGTGGTCCTCTGCCTGCGGGAGGACCAGCCCATCAACCTGGTAGGCGCTTTTGAGAGCCCGGTGAAGGCGGGCGAGGGTGGTTACGCGGCCCCTTCCGTCAAACGCCTGGTCGAACACGCGCAACAGGTCTACGCGGATTTTGCGGAGGCCCCGGCCCTGACCCTTGTAACTGGCAAGGGACTGGACGGCCTTGGAGTGGCAATCCCCTTTAAGGCGCTGCTTGTCAAGCTGGAGGCAGCGGTGGAGGATTTTCTGGAGAATGAGGAGGTGCAGGCGTGAGCACCTTGTTGCTGCGCCTGGCCGCCCCCCTGCAATCCTGGGGAGTGCAGGCCAAGTTTGACCGGCGGGAGACCCAGCGCCAGCCGAGCAAAAGTGGGGTGATTGGCTTGCTTGCGGCCGCCCTGGGGCGCAGGCGGGAGGACGACCTTTCAGACCTGGCAAGCTTGCGCATGGGCGTTCGGTCTGACCAGGCGGGTGAGCTTTTGCGGGACTATCATACGGCCAGAACACAAACACAACCATATGTCACCCAGCGCTATTACCTGGCGGACGCCATCTTTTTGGTGGGCTTGGAAGGGGAGGACAGCCTCCTCTTATCCCTGGAGCATGCGTTGCGCCAGCCCGCCTTTCCTCTCTTTTTGGGCCGACGCTCCTGCCCTCCCCAGGGCAGGGTTCTCCTGGGCATCAGGGATGGAAAAGGGCTGTTGGATGCCTTGAAGGAAGAGCCCTGGCAAGCCAGCCCCTGGTACCAAAGCCAACAAAAAGGCGTGCCCAGGCTGCAAGCGCTGCTTGAGGTAGATCCGCAGACGCCGGGCGCCTTCTTTTTGCGGGATGTGCCGGAATCCTTTTCCCAGGCGCACCGCAAGCATGGATTTCGCAGCCTCCTGGTGAAAGACATTTTGTTGTCTGACCAAGAAAATCAGGCGATAAGGGCCGGCACAGATGTGACAGCGCATGACGCAATGAAGGATTGGGGGGATTAATCGTGCATTTATCCCGCGTAATACTGGATGACCAAAAACGGGAGACCCTGCGCCTCCTTTCCTCCCTTGAGTTTGTTCATGGCGCTGTGGAACAAGCCTTTGAAGCAACTGGGGAGCGGCGATTGTGGCGCTTGGACAGCCTCATGGGGCAGCTTTGCCTTTTGGTGTTAAGCCCGGATAAGCCGGATTTTACCAGGCTTCTTGAGCAGTACGGCAAGCTTGAAAACATGGCCTGGGAAACAAAGGCCTATGAACCCCTCTTGAATATGCTAAAGGATGGGCAAACCTGGCGCTTCCGCTTAAGGGCCAACCCGGTGAAGAGCGTGCGGGAGGAAGATGGGGGACGGGGCAAGGTCAGGGCCCATGTGACCAGCGCCCAGCAAAAGCAGTGGCTTCAAAGCCGGGCTGAGGCTTGTGGCTTTCACCTTTCTGAGGATGCCTTTGATGTGGTGCACACCCAGTGGCACCGCTTTGACAAGGGGCGCGGGCACCAGGTCACCTTGCGGACAGCCACCTTTGAGGGCTTTTTGACCATCAGCAATACAGAGCTGTTGAAGACAGCGTTAACCCAGGGGATTGGAAGGGCGAAGGCCTATGGCTGCGGCCTTTTAACCCTGGCCAGGGCGGACTGACTTATGACCAAACTGCCAGGAATCAAGAAACCAGATCTGCAAGCCCTGCCACAGATGAAGGAGCGCCTGTCCTTTTTGTACCTGGAGCATTGCAAAATCAACCGCAAGGACAGCGCTGTCACCGTAACAGATATCAGGGGAACCGTGATGGTGCCGGGCGGCAACATCAGCGTGCTTTTGCTGGGGCCGGGCACCAGTGTCTCCCACCGGGCCATGGAACTTTTAGGGGACGCGGGGGCCAGCATTCTCTGGGTTGGAGAGAGCGGTGTTCGCTATTATGCCCATGGCAGCCCCCTGACACATTCCGCACGCCTGTTGATCCGCCAGGCGGAATTGGTGTCCAATACGCGTTCCCGCCTTCAGGTTGCCAGGCAAATGTATCAGATGCGCTTCCCGGGTGAGGATGTGGGCGGCCTCACCATGCAACAGCTTCGCGGGCGGGAGGGCGCGCGGGTGCGCACAGCCTATCGCGAGGCATCCAAACAAAGCGGCGTGCCCTGGAATGGCCGTCAGTATGACCCGGAGGATTTTGAGGGTGGCAGCGACATCAACAAGGCGCTTTCCGCCGCCCATGCCTGCCTGTACGGCCTATGCCACAGCGTGATCACAGCCCTTGGGTGTGCCCCGGGGCTGGGTTTTGTCCATACCGGGCATGAGCGCTCCTTTGTTTATGACATTGCGGACCTGTACAAGGCGGAAATCACCATTCCGCTGTCTTTTACAGTTGTCTCCGAGCAGCCCAATGACCTGGCAGGTGAGGTAAGGCGGCGTCTTCGGGATCTCTTTTACCAAAATCGTCTGCTGGAGCGGGTGGTAAGGGACATCAGGCGGCTTTTATTGGGAGAGGAGGAGGCAGGGGTGGTGGAGGCTTCTGTGCTCTATATCTGGGATGAACGCAAGGGCCAGGTTTTAGGCGGCGTGTCCTATGCGCCGGATGAGCAGGACGAGGAAGCGCTCCAAATCGGCTATGGGCGTATGATGGAGGGATAGCATGCTGGTGCTCAGCCTGACAGATTGTCCAAGCGCCCTACGCGGGGACCTGAGCCGGTGGCTGATGGAAATTGATACGGGGGTTTATGTCGGCCAGGTCTCTGCCCGCGTGCGGGAGGCGCTTTGGGAGCGGGTCACGGCCCATTTGAAAACAGGACGGGCTGTCCTTGTTTTTAACGCCGGGAATGAACAAAAAATGGATTTCCGGGTGCATAACGCCTCCTGGGAACCCATAGATTTTGATGGCTTAAAGCTAATGCTGCGCCCCAGTGATCATCGCCTGCATGAAAAGCAGGCTGGCCATGAGCCCATGAAGTCTGGATACAGCTTGGCTTCCAAAATGCGGCGGGCCAAGCAGGCCAGCAGGCCCAAGCTCATCGGTCTGCCGCCGTCCTTTGTGGTGATTGACCTGGAAACGACAGGGCTTAAGCCGGACAGCCACCACCTCCTTGAATTAGGTGCCTTGCGCTATCAAGAGGGCGAAGAGGTTGCCCGTTTTCAGGCTTTGATTAGGCAACCTTCCCCACTTCCCCACGCGATTTGCGAGCTCACCGGGCTGACAGATGACAAGCTCTTGGCTGAGGGAAAGCCGCTTGAAGAAGCGCTGCCGGAGTTTTTGTCCTTTATAGCTCAGGATTTGCTGGTGTCCCATAATATCGCCTTTGATATGGAATTTTTGTCTGTTGCCTGTGCCCTTTTGGGCTTGCCCCTCCCCGCCAACCGGCGCATGGACACCCTGCAGATGGCAAGAAGATTTGCCAGGGAGGCTGTGGATCACAAGCTGGTGACCCTGACCCGGCATTTTAGCCTCCCGCATGAGAGCCCGCACCGTAGCCTGAGCGACTGTCAGGCGACCTTCCATCTTCTTTGCAAACTGATTGAAATCAGGGATGCTTCAAGATAAAATGTCAATGAGGATCGTGCTTTTTTAAGTCTATTCCCCGCGCAAGCGGGGGTGATCCCAGCCACCAAAAGTCTTTAACAGGCGCTACCCACTATTCCCCGCGCAAGCGGGGGTGATCCCATGAGTCCAGCCGTTTTTGAGCGTGGAGCCGACTATTCCCCGCGCAAGCGGGGGTGATCCTCATCGCGCACCCCCTTGTGTCGCATCCTGAAACTATTCCCCGCGCAAGCGGGGGTGATCCCGCGGCCGTCTATTTCAACAAAAGACCGGCGACCTATTCCCCGCGCAAGCGGGGGTGATCCGGGCACGGGCAGATAACTCACGGTTACATCGCGCTATTCCCCGCGCAAGCGGGGGTGATCCCAAACAAGAGCAAGGAGAGTTTATCGCAGGTGGCTATTCCCCGCGCAAGCGGGGGTGATCCTAAATCAAAGGAGCGGCTTGAGCAGGTGTCAACCTATTCCCCGCGCAAGCGGGGGTGATCCTTCAAAGGAAACTGTCGCGCCGATTGTAGTCTTCTATTCCCCGCGCAAGCGGGGGTGATCCCTCAATGTTGCCTGTGGATGCGGTCAGTACGTTCTATTCCCCGCGCAAGCGGGGGTGATCCTTATTGGGGTGGGACATATAACGATTGGTGGGACTATTCCCCGCGCAAGCGGGGGTGATCCCGCTTGGCAGTCCTCCTGGGCGTAGGTGATGCCCTATTCCCCGCGCAAGCGGGGGTGATCCCCGCCCGTCCGCGCCGCGCACCAGCAGTTCGCCCTATTCCCCGCGCAAGCGGGGGTGATCCTGTTGTCGAACATCACGCCATTGATAAGGTCGTCTATTCCCCGCGCAAGCGGGGGTGATCCTATCACAGGGGCGAGGGACAGGTTCAATGATTACTATTCCCCGCGCAAGCGGGGGTGATCCCCTGACACCGCGACCACCTCAGCTGTGGGGGTACTATTCCCCGCGCAAGCGGGGGTGATCCTCGTTGCGATTCGTGCGTATAATTCGTCCGTGGCTATTCCCCGCGCAAGCGGGGGTGATCCCCGATCTGCTGGGTGCGCGCCTGGTCGGCGTAGCTATTCCCCGCGCAAGCGGGGGTGATCCGGTCCATTTTCATCGCCCGGTAGGTGCTGGTCACTATTCCCCGCGCAAGCGGGGGTGATCCATCGTACTGGATGATGACGCGGTTGCCGTCCACCTATTCCCCGCGCAAGCGGGGGTGATCCTCTGCCACCACTCAGGCTCTTTTTTCAGCACCTCTATTCCCCGCGCAAGCGGGGGTGATCCTGGCGGTGTCGGTGCGATTGCGGGGAGACGGCGCTATTCCCCGCGCAAGCGGGGGTGATCCCAAGAGTAAAGAAAGGCTTGAGCAAGTGTCAACCTATTCCCCGCGCAAGCGGGGGTGATCCTACCCAATTCTCGCCTTGACCGCATCAACCACCCTATTCCCCGCGCAAGCGGGGGTGATCCTCCTCGCCGACCTCCACGTCATACTCAATCGCCCTATTCCCCGCGCAAGCGGGGGTGATCCCGCCGCTTCTGGCAGCTGCTGACGGATAAAGAACTATTCCCCGCGCAAGCGGGGGTGATCCCTCAAGGGCAACCTCGCCGTTTTGGTAGAAGGTCTATTCCCCGCGCAAGCGGGGGTGATCCCATCTTTGGCGGCACCTGGGAGGCTCTGGCGACCTATTCCCCGCGCAAGCGGGGGTGATCCCCGCCGTGACCGATGCCGCGGTCAGGTCGCCCACTATTCCCCGCGCAAGCGGGGGTGATCCCGCCTCCCACATCGGCATCTACACGGGCGGCACCTATTCCCCGCGCAAGCGGGGGTGATCCGGTGCTGATGGGGGTGAGTGTGTGACGGTGGATCTATTCCCCGCGCAAGCGGGGGTGATCCTCTCCTCGATGCGCTTGGCCAGTTTGGCGTCCACTATTCCCCGCGCAAGCGGGGGTGATCCCAAGTTGAGAACATCCACTTTTTTGATGCTGATCTATTCCCCGCGCAAGCGGGGGTGATCCTATGGGAATTTTTATCAAACCAATGGATAGAATCTATTCCCCGCGCAAGCGGGGGTGATCCCATGACCATGCTGGTGCCGATTTCTTCAGCGCTCTATTCCCCGCGCAAGCGGGGGTGATCCTGCAAATCGGGCTTGCGGCAATCAAGACGGCACCTATTCCCCGCGCAAGCGGGGGTGATCCGGTCACGATTTTACCCACGCCCTGTGCCGCTTTCTATTCCCCGCGCAAGCGGGGGTGATCCGCGCAGGCCAGTCCCCGCTGACCAGGCGGCTGGCTATTCCCCGCGCAAGCGGGGGTGATCCGGCGGGGTTGCCCCGGCCACTTCCACGATTTCTCTATTCCCCGCGCAAGCGGGGGTGATCCTCTTTGCAAGCATAATCTGTATTGACTTATGTTCTATTCCCCGCGCAAGCGGGGGTGATCCGGTTGAATTTCAGATTGTTGTTGAATGCCGCCGCTATTCCCCGCGCAAGCGGGGGTGATCCCGTGTAGGCCTCCGTCCAGAACGCCGCCTCAGGCTATTCCCCGCGCAAGCGGGGGTGATCCCAGTGCAAGGTGCCAAAGCTCAATGTGGGCGGCCTATTCCCCGCGCAAGCGGGGGTGATCCTCCAGCGGTTAAGCGTGTAGGCCTCCGTCCAGACTATTCCCCGCGCAAGCGGGGGTGATCCACCAGGCGTATGTCGGAAGCGTTGACGCGGACACTATTCCCCGCGCAAGCGGGGGTGATCCTCTAATGCCTAAAAGATTGCATTGTATTGCCCGCTATTCCCCGCGCAAGCGGGGGTGATCCGAGTTTTGAACCTTGAAGGCGAGGTTGACAGCCCTATTCCCCGCGCAAGCGGGGGTGATCCTCAGCCGCCTGCACCTCAATGAAGTACGCCGTGCTATTCCCCGCGCAAGCGGGGGTGATCCTTGGACGGCGTGGCCAAAGTCCCTCTGATTGCCCTATTCCCCGCGCAAGCGGGGGTGATCCCGCGCGCGCAAGTAAAAAAAGCGATCAATGAACCTATTCTCCGCGCAAGCGGGGGTGATCCCTTGAAAAACTGAGGCCAACAAACTATGTGAACCTATTCCCCGCGCAAGCGGGGGTGATCCTCATCGGATTCAAGGGCCAAAAGCTCACCATCGCTATTCCCCGCGCAAGCGGGGGTGATCCCAGCGCTGTTTATTTTCTGAGACAATCAAGAATCTATTCCCCGCGCAAGCGGGGGTGATCCTAGCAAATTGACTGAATCCGGCTATGAGGAAACCTATTCCCCGCGCAAGCGGGGGTGATCCTCTAATGCATAAAAGATTGCATCATGTTGCCCGCTATTCCCCGCGCAAGCGGGGGTGATCCCATCCACAAGCGCGGCGGGTTACTGGGTCTCAGCTATTCCCCGCGCAAGCGGGGGTGATCCTCCGCTTTCCCACAAAGCCGCTTTTGATGCTGACTATTCCCCGCGCAAGCGGGGGTGATCCTCTGGACTTGAGCGCCGACCTTTGCGCGCTATTCTATTCCCCGCGCAAGCGGGGGTGATCCCATCAGGCCAATCAGGCCGTGGCTGGCGCAAGGCTATTCCCCGCGCAAGCGGGGGTGATCCTCGTAAAAGTGACTGTGTTGGCGGAGTGTAGTCCTATTCCCCGCGCAAGCGGGGGTGATCCGTCGGCCTGCATTCCCACCTGGGTGGTGGACATCTATTCCCCGCGCAAGCGGGGGTGATCCTCACACCGCCTTTGGACGCGGAGGAGTGCACCACTATTCCCCGCGCAAGCGGGGGTGATCCGACGACGCCGGACTGACCGGGCGCAAAATCGTACTATTCCCCGCGCAAGCGGGGGTGATCCTCCGGCTGAAGCATAATCTCCCATTCCGCTAAACTATTCCCCGCGCAAGCGGGGGTGATCCTGTTGGCAATGGCCAGCTTATCAAGTGAACACGCTATTCCCCGCGCAAGCGGGGGTGATCCCCCGGAAAACCTTCTTTTTAAACTCATCCTCACCTATTCCCCGCGCAAGCGGGGGTGATCCTGCTTATGATAAGATAAAGACAACAAAGAGATGCTATTCCCCGCGCAAGCGGGGGTGATCCTCAAATGACAAACTATAAGGATTATGGCAAGACCTATTCCCCGCGCAAGCGGGGGTGATCCTGAGGGAAGGCACAAGCCACCTGGCGCACTACACTATTCCCCGCGCAAGCGGGGGTGATCCCATGCCGGGCACAGGGTGGTTGTTCATGACCACTATTCCCCGCGCAAGCGGGGGTGATCCCCATGCGGCCATACAGGTTGATGCCCTTGCGGTCTATTCCCCGCGCAAGCGGGGGTGATCCGGCCGCTTGACCACCCGGCCATAATTGTTGATACTATTCCCCGCGCAAGCGGGGGTGATCCTACCCTTAACTGATTCACCGGGCTATCCAGCGTCTATTCCCCGCGCAAGCGGGGGTGATCCTAGAGAAGGCCAGTTGATTAGCAGCTTCGCCAACTATTCTCCGCGCAAGCGGGGGTGATCCTTAAACTGAACTCATCCACTTTACCTGAGCCTTCTATTCCCCGCGCAAGCGGGGGTGATCCCGCAACCGCAACCGCTGACAATCAACCGCCGGGCAAAGCCCTATTCCCCGCGCAAGCGGAGGTGATCGCCTGTGATAGTGTGCACCCGCTGGAGGTCGCCCCTATTCCCCGCGCAAGCGGAGGTGATCCCTGTGTGCGGCCTGGGGCTTGGAGGAGGATGCGCTATTCCCCGCGCAAGCGGGGGGTGATCCCGTCTTGCTCCCTGGGTTTTAAGACAACCCGCCTGTTCCCCGCGCAAGCGGGGGGTGATCCCGGACTGCAACCTGGTCATTACCAGCACACTTTTGTCTGAGGACGAGGCCTATGAAACAGCCTTAATTCTCCTGGATTAAAGGGTGGCCGTTATGCGTAGAAGCAAGGACGTAAAATATGGCCGCGTGACTCATGGCGTTTATTATGACATTGCCAAGAAAATGCGCAAGGGCGATAATGTGTATGACAGTTTACCAAAACTTATATGACGATTTGAGGGGGCGACACTATGAAAACCTATTCAATTTGGTACACTATTCCCGGCATGGCACCCCGGAAAATTCAGGCGGGGGATTTGGCCCTGTGCAAGAAACTCGTTAAAATACTGGAAAAGGCCAGTACGGCCAGGTTTGAAATTAAGGAGGACGGAAAATGACGAATGGAGAATGGTTTTTGAGGTCGGAGTTTCGCCAGCACTTTGCTGAAGAATTAGGGCCTGCTGAAAAAAGTGATTCGCGCTATGGTCGTTCCTTCAAACAGCT
>CAYOOZ010000030.1:0-15775 GCA_964405705.1 uncultured Christensenella sp. | reverse complement strand
GGAACCCTTGCCCCGCATCATTGTCATTGTGGATGAAATGGCCGACCTGATGACCACCAGCGGCAAGATGATTGAGGACCACATCAAGCGCATCACGGCCAAAGCCCGCGCGGCTGGCATCTGCCTGATTCTGGCCACCCAAAGGCCCTCTGTGAACATCATCACCGGCGTCATCAAGGCCAACATCCCTGGGCGCATAGCCTTTCGGGTGTCCTCTCCCTTTGACAGCAAGACCATCCTGGACAGCCAGGGCGCTGAAAAGCTGCTGGGCTATGGCGATATGCTGTATCGCTCCATGACGCGTGACCCCATCCGTGTCCAGGGCTGCTTTGTCTCCGACCACGACGTGGAACAGACAGTTGACTTTATCCGCAGCCGCAACAAGGCGGAGTACAATTTGGATTTAACCGAGCACATGGAAAAAGAGGACCAGGGGGAAAATGGCAGCCTGGCTGAAGGGGACGGTGGGGACGCGGAATTTGATGAGCTTCTTCCCCAAGCCATTGAAATGGCCGTTGAAGCGGGTCAGATGTCCATCAGCATGCTCCAGCGCGTCCTACGCGTGGGCTATGCCAGAAGCGGCCGACTGATTGACGAAATGACCAGAAGGGGCATCATCTCCGGCAATGAGGGGACAAAACCCCGCCGCACCCTGATGACCAGGGAGCAGTATTTAAGCTATTTGGAGCATGGGAGCTAAGAGCGATTATAAGTGAATATTCAGGCTGCCGTAGATTGCCAGGGCCAAGCCCAAGAGCAGGACGGCAGCCTCTATTTTTGATATGCTCTTTGGCTTATCTGCTGTCAAATACAAGAGGGCATAGGGCAGGAGGTCCACCGCATAACGCGCCCCATACTGAAAGCCGCCAAACGTTCGGTGCATCAAAAGGAGGAGCAGGTGTAGCAGGAAAAAAGCGATGATGGCTACGCGCTTGATCGTCAAGCGCCTTCTAATCCCGTCAATAAGGAAGGACGAGAGCATGAGGGTAAGGGCAGGGTTGGCAATCAGCAGGGAAAAACCAAAAATTTTCATCTGCCATCCCTGAGCGCCTTGCTCAAAAGGAAGGGAGAACAAAAATGTCCTCATATTTTGTAGCACGTGTTTGAATGAAAACTGGGTACCACCCTGGAAGGAGAACTCAGGCAGGTGGTTATGCCCAAACTCCAGCGGATTGCCAAAGCGGATCCAGTTGTAAAAGGCATAGACTGCTGCGACAAGAAGGCCCAAGAGGATGCCTGGAATCAGCTTTTTTAGCTGCTTTGTAATTGCGCCGGTTTCCTTGAACCTAAGAAGATACAATAGAATTAGGAGCGGGCCATACAGCGCGTTGAAGGGCCGGCAGCCAACCGCCAGCGCATAGAATAGCAAAGCCTGTGTGGGTTTGTCTTTGTCCAGAAAATAGATGGCAGCCACTGTGAAAGCCATGGCCAGCACCTGGGCCTGATACCAAACCGCGCCATGGAGCATCAGGGGCAAATAGGAGGAGGCAAAGAGAAAGAAAAAGGCGTACAGCGCTGAGGAAACAGGGGAAAAGCCCTTGTTGATTAGCAGGCGAAAGGCCATCAGGAGGGTTAAAGAGGCATATAGCAAGACCAAGAGACCGTCTGGCACCTGGTCGCCAAACACGAAGGTCAATAGAAAAATGGGCAGGCTGGGCACGGGGGGGAAGCTGACATAATAGCGGTCCTGGTAGATGGCCAATTCAAGGTGAGGCACATCCTCACTAAGGTAAGCCCTGCCTTCCCGCCAGGCCATGGCTTGCCTTGTGTAGGTGTTATAAGGGCTGGGGGTGAAGGGGTTGATCTTGAGTGCAGAAAGCAAAATAACAGTCAACAGCAAAAAAGCCAGGCTTAAAACAACAAAGTACAACGCCTTTCCCTTTAATTGCCGTAATCGTTCCATGGTCCCTCCGTATAATTGCTCCTGCTTGAAGTGATTCAATCAAATAATATACCCGATTAACATCTGTTCAATTGACAAGTTTGTAGGTTGATGATAGTATCAATGCGTTAAAATGCTTCTTAATTGTAAAGACAGGTAGGTTTTTCATGAAGGTCTATCAGGTTGAGGATTTGACGCTTGGACTCAAGACGCCTATGGTGGTGTGTCTTGGCGTCTTTGACGGCGTCCACCTGGGACATCAAAGCCTGATCAAAACTGCTTTACAGCTTGCAAAAGAGGATGGCCTTGAGGCCATGGTCCATACCTATGACCCGGAGCCTTTCTGCGTCCTGCACCCGGAGGAATGTCAGAGGGAGCTGACCAATCTGGAAGAGCGCCTTTCCTTATTTGAACAATACGG
Source organism: uncultured Christensenella sp. (assembly GCA_964405705.1). Lineage (GTDB taxonomy): Bacteria > Bacillota > Clostridia > Christensenellales > Aristaeellaceae > UBA6115. The sequence goes on along the minus strand of CAYOOZ010000030.1, from coordinate 13,472 downwards.
CATAAACCAGGTGGCTGTCAGCCGTTTTACAGAAACCATGCAGCAGGAGAGCGGCGCTAAGTTCTTTCAAGACATCCTGGTGGACAAGCTCAACGCCAAAAGCATCGTCGTAGGCTTTAATCACCGCTTTGGCTACAAAGGGGACACGGATGTCACCAAACTCAAGGCGCTGTGCGATGAAAAGGGCATTAAGCTGACCGTCATTGACCCGGTGAAAACGCCAACTGGCAAACTAATTTCAAGCACGGCCATCAGGACTGCCATTCAGGAGGGGGATTTTGCCCTGGCCTCCCTGATGATGGGAAGGCCGATGGATGAGTCCTCAATGCCCATCTTTTAACCCCAATTCCTTTAAACCAACAACAATGGAGGTTTTGACCGCATGAAGAACCGTATTTCCGCCTGGATTGTCCTTGGTGTCATCACCATCGTCGCCGGATTGGGCCTGGCTTTCACCAATGAGGTGACCAAGAATCCCATCAAAGAGCAGGCTAAAATCTCTGAGGAGAAGGCCAAATTAAAGGTGATGCCTGGTGCCAGCGTATTTGAGGAGCTGACCCTGGAAGATGGCAATACCTTGTTTATCGCCAAAAACGAAGCTGGCGAAGTGCTGGGTTATGTCGGAAAATCCGAAAGCAAGGGCTATGGCGGCCCCATTGAGGTCATCACTGGTGTGAAGGCCGATGGCACGGTCACCGGCATCAATGTCGGCGGCACCACCTTTGCCGAGACCCCGGGCCTTGGCGCCAAAGCGCTGGACGATGATTTTACGGCACAATTTGCCGGTAAAACCAGCCCGGTGCGCTTGGGTGACGCTGAAAAATCCAATGAAGTGGACGCTATCACAGCCGCCACAAGGACCAGCAATGCGGTGCTGGTTGCTGTTAACGCGGTTGCCAAAGAGGTCAACCTCTATTTGAATACTGATGATGGCACCGCCACGGTTGCTGAGGGAACCCCTTACGCGGGCGAGGCGGAAGGCTTTGCCGGCCCCGTTTATGTGGTGGTCACCGTCAAGGATGACGGGACCATCAGCGGCCTGAAGGTGGGGGATGAGCGCTTTGCCGAGACCGATGGCTATGGCGCCCAGGCGCTGGAAGCCGACTTTGGCAAGCAGTTTGTCGGCAAGACCTTTCCTCTGACTTTGGACAGCGTGGACGGCATCTCAGGCGCCACCATGAGCACCAAGGCCATCATTGAAGCGGCCAACGCGGCTTTTGAAAACAAGAACGTCGTCCTCCCTGAGGGCGTGACCTACGCTGGCGAGGCGGATGGTTTTGCCGCCGCTGTCGCGGTTCAGGTTTCTGTGAAGGAAGATGGCACCATTTCAGCACTTAAGATTGGCGATGAGCGCTTTGCTGAGACCGATGGCTATGGCGCGGCCGCCCTTTTACCGGAGTTTGCCGCCCAGTTTATCGGGAAAACCGTTCCGGTCAATATGGAAGATATCGACGCTATCTCCGGCGCCACCATGACCACCAAGGCTGTTTTGGACGCGATCAACACCGCCGTCTCCTCCAACAACGTCGTGGGTGAGAACACCAAGGCGGAGCCGGCGGCTGCTTTACCCACCGTTGAGCCCGTGGTTGTCACTGTGCCTGAAAACGCATTGACCCTTTCCAAGGAAGGTTTTGCCGGCCCTGTCGCCGTAGCTGTAACCTTTGATGAGAAGGGAGCCATCTCCTTTATCAAGATTGGGGACGAAAACTTCGCTGAGACCAAGGGCTTTGGCCTGGCCGCCCTGGAGCCGGAGTTCACCGGCCAGTTTATTGGCAAATTGCCGCCTCTGCACGCCAAGAAGGCGGATGAAGCCGCGGCTGAAAACAATATTGACGCCATCTCTGGCGCCACTGTCACCACCAATGCCGTGCTGGATGCCATCAATGAGCTCCATGCCCAGCAGTTCCCAGCGGAAGTGGCTGTTGAACCCGCCCTTATGGATGAGTCCGGCGCCATCACTGTGACTGGCACTGGCTTCATGGGTGACATCGTGGTGAGCGTGTCTTTCAAAGAGGACAAGAGCATCGCCAAGGTCAGCATTTCTCCTGAAAAGTTCTATGAGACCAAGGGATATGGCAGCCTGGCGATGGAAGAAAGCTATTTGGCTCAGTTTGTTGGCAAAATGCCGCCCCTGCGCGTGCTTGAAAGCGGTGAAGTCGCCGACATGAGCACGGTCACTAAGATCACCGACCCGGACACCTTTACCTCTGCCACCGTCACCACCAAGGGCATCATTGACGCGATCAACCAGGCCTTCACCCAGATTGAACAGTCCACAAGCCAAATCACCAAGAAGGGCTTCATGGGAGAAATCACGGTCAGCGTTTCCTTTAATGAGGATGGTAGCATCAAGGAGCTGAAGGTTTCCCCTGAAGGCTTTGCGGAGACCGCGGGCTATGGCGCGCTGGCGCTTGAAGATGGTTTTGCGCAGCGCTTCATCGGTAAGATTCCGCCGCTGTCCATTCAAAAGGCGGAGGAGAGCGACAATAACAACCTGGTGGATAACCTGGTCAATCCGGACACCAACACCTCAGCGACCATTACAATGCAGGCCATTGTGGACGCTGTGAACGAAGCAAGCAAGCCCCAGCAGTAAGCCCAGGCTGAAGCTGTATTTGAAATAAAGAAAGGCAGGCAGAACAAGCATGAGATTGAGTTTCAAAGGCGGTATTCACCCGCTCAAGGAGCTTCACGAGGGCAAAACCAAGAGCATGCACAAGGCCATCAGGGAGTTTATTCCGGAAAAGGTGGCCATCCAAATGGACATGCACATCGGCGCACCCAGTGAGCCCTGCGTCAAAAAGGGCGACCTGGTCAAAATGGGCCAGGTGATTGCCACCCCGGTGGGCGGGATTGGCATTCCGGTACACGCCAGCGTGTCTGGTGAGGTCACCGCCATCATAACCCGCCAGATGCTCAATAAGAAGGCATCTACAACCATTGAAATCAAAAATGACGGCCTGGACACCTGGGCTGAGTTATCACCCCTTGGCGATGTTGAAACAGCGCCCAGCGATAAGATCATCCAGCAGGTCAAGGACGCGGGCATTGCCGGCATGGGCGGCGCTTGCTTCCCCACCCACATCAAAATGTCCCCGCCCGCTGATAAAAAGGTGGACACCGTCATCATCAACGGCGCTGAGTGTGAAACCTTCTTAACTGCCGATCACCAGCTGATGCTGGAGGAGCCGGAGCGCATCGTCAACGGCCTGCGCGCCATCATGCGCGCCATGAACGTGCAGGTAGGTGTTATCGCCATTGAGGACAACAAGATGGACGCTGTCAAAGCGGTGAGTGAGGCCGCCAAGGGACGCGCGGGCGTGCGGGTTGAGGTCTTAAAAACCAAATACCCCCAGGGCGGTGAAAAACAGCTGATCTCCTCCGTGACCAAGCGCGAGGTACCCTCCGGTGGCCTGCCGGCGGATTGTGGCGTCGCAGTGTTCAATGTGGGCACGGCTGCCGCAGTCGCGGACGCGGTCACGTTGGGCATGCCCCTGATTTCCCGCATCACCACGGTGACAGGCATCATCAAAGACCCTGCCAACCTGAAGGTCCGCATCGGCACCAGCTTCCAGGATGTGATTGATTTCCTGGGTGGCTTCACCGAGGATCCTGGCAAGATTTTTGCCGGCGGCAGCATGACAGGTATCGCTGCACCTGACACCAGCGTCTGCATCACCAAGGCCAACAACGGCATCGTCATCCTCAATAAAAAGGACGCTGTCGTCAAATCGCCCTCCAACTGCATCCGCTGTGGCCGCTGCATCAAGGCTTGTCCCATCATGTTAAACCCCCAGAAGCTCAAGGAGCTTTGTGACGCTTCTGACTTAAAAGGCGCCAAGAAAAACAACGTGATGGATTGCATTGCCTGCGCTTCCTGTTCCTATGTATGCCCCGCAAAGCTGGAATTAAGCGCCAGTTTTAAAGAAGCAAAAGAAAAAATTTCGGCGAGGAGGGTATAACAGGATGAACCTGCGACTTTCTACCGGTCCACATTTTCTGCACAGGGAAAGCACACAGTCATTGATGCTGGATGTCATCATCGCGCTGGTGCCGACCACTGCTGCGGGTATCTACCTCTTTGGCTCCAAGGCTGCCTGGGTGCTGGCTGTCGCGATCATTTCCGCGGTCATCAGCGAGTATGTGTTCCAGAAATTATCCAAGCGCCCCGTGCGGGTGATGGACCTGTCCGCCATTGTCACCGGGCTGATTCTGGGCTTAAACCTGCCCGCGGAAGCGCCGCTCTGGCTGCCCGCGATTGGCAGCGCCTTTGCCATCATCATTGTCAAAGAGCTCTTTGGCGGCATCGGCCACAACTTTTTAAACCCGGCCCTTTTGGCCCGCGGCGTGCTGCTGGCTTCCTGGCCGGCCAGGATGAGTGTCTATTTTATGCCGGTGCGCGTTCTGGGCATGACCACTGCCGTGCCAGCAGGCCCTGACGCGGTTTCCTCAGCCACGGCGCTTTTGCGCCCCCAGGGCTATGAAGTTTATGACCTCCTCTTGGGCAACATCCCCGGGACCATCGGCGAGGTCTGCAAGATTGCCATTCTGATTGGTTTCCTGTATATGCTCTTTGTGGGCACGGTGCAATGGCACATCCCCGTAATCTTTGTGGGCACGGTTGCCGTCATGACCTGGCTTTTGGGCGGCGATCCTCTCAAGGCCGTTCTTTCCGGCGGCTTGCTCTTTGGCGCCATCTTCATGGCGACGGACTATGTGACCAACCCCATGCTCAAAGTCGGACAGGTAATTTTCGCTGTGGGCTGCGGTGTCCTGGTGACAGTTATCCGTTTGACCAAAGCGTATCCCGAGGGCGTGACCTACGCCATCCTTTTGATGAATATTCTCACCCCGCTGATTGACCGCATGACCAGCAGGCGTGTGTATGGGACGGTGAAAAACAATGCATGAGAAAAAGCAGACACTCCGCGGCGTTTTTGTTAACGGCATTTTAACCGACCCTGGCCTCCACGACCAGCGCGACCAACGGCCTGGGCATGGGCCTGGCGGCGACCTTTGTCCTCCTGGGCAGCAATATTGTTATCAGCCTGCTGCGCAACCTCATCCCTGACAAAGTCCGCATCCCCGCCTTCATCGTCGTTATTTCCACCTTCGTCACCATCGTGCAGATGCTCATTCAGGCCTTTGTGCCGGCGCTGTATGACGCACTGGGCCTGTTCATCCCCCTGATTGTGGTGAACTGCATCATTTTGGCCCGCGCGGAGGCCTTTGCCGCCAAAAACCCGGTCATGTCCTCGGCCATGGACGGCCTTGGTATGGGCTTGGGCTTCACCGCAGCCCTGATCTTGATCGGCGCCATCCGCGAAATCCTGGGCAATGGCACTATCTTTGGCAACGCGGTCTTTGGCCCGGCTTTTGAGCCCATGCTGCTGGCCATCATGGCGCCAGGTGGCTTCATCGTATTTGGCCTGGTGCTGGGTATCATCAACGCGATTGTCAACCGCGTCTCCGCAAGGAAAGGAGCGAAAGCGTAATGGAATTTACCTTAACGAATTTCCTGCTGTTCATGGTCAACTGTATTTTGACCAATAACTTTATCTTCTCCCGCTACCTGGGTTGCTGCCCCTTTTTGGGCGTCTCCTCCAAGGTGGAAACAGCGGCTGGCATGGGCATCGCGGTAACCTTCGTCATGGGCATCGCCTCCCTGTTTACCTATGTGGTCTACACCTATATCCTGGTGCCCCTGGGGCTAAATTACTTGATGACCATCTCCTTTATCCTGGTCATCGCTGCCCTGGTGCAGTTTGTTGAAATGTTCATGAAAAAGGGAATGCCGGCCCTGTACAGCGCGCTAGGCATCTACCTGCCTTTGATCACCACCAACTGCGCGGTGCTGGGCGTCACCATCCTCAACATCGACAACCAGTACAACATGCTCTGGTCCGTGTTAAACGGCGTCTTTGGCGCTCTGGGCTTCCTGTTGGCCATTGTGCTGATGGCTGGCGTGCGTGAGCGCTTGGAGTCCTCCAATATCCCCAAATCCTTCAAGGGTTTCCCCATCAGCCTGGTTATCGCCGGATTGATGTCTGTCGCCTTCCTGGGCTTTGCCGGCCTGGGTGGCATGTAAGGAGGACGAAGTATGAACAATGCCATTTTATTGGCCGCCGTTGTCCTGGGCGGTATGGGTGTCCTCTTTGGCCTGATCTTAACTTTCGCGGATAAAAAGTTCGCTGTCCCTGTGGATGAGCGCTTCACCCTGGTTCGGGACGCTGTCGCTGGTGCCAACTGCGGCGCCTGCGGATACCCGGGCTGTGACGCCTATGCGCAAGCCGTGGTCAGCGGTGAAACCAGCATCAACCTGTGCACCCCCGGTGGGCAGAAAACCCTGGACGCCCTGGCTGAAATCATGGGCCAGTCTGCAGAAAAAACCGCGCCCACCGTCGCCCGCGTGCTCTGCCAGGGGGAGACCGGCGTGGTCAAGCCCCGCTATGAATACGAGGGCCCCAAGAGCTGTCACACCGCTGTTGGCTTGGCGGGCGGGCCCAGCAAATGCCAATGGGGCTGCGTGGGCTATGGCGACTGCGTGCGCGTGTGCGCCTTTGACGCGATGAAAATCGAAAACGGCATCGTGCACATTGACGAAGAGAAATGCACGGCCTGTGGCATGTGCGTGGCGGAGTGCCCGCGCGCTGTCATCAAGCTATTGCCCAAGGCTGCCAGGGTGACAGTCCGCTGCCAAAACGCTGCCGCCCCCAGGGATGCGCGCGACTCCTGCGACAAGGCCTGTATCGCCTGCCGCCGCTGCGAAAAGGCTTGTGAGTTTGACGCCATCCACGTAAACAATAACATCGCGCTTATTGACCCCATCAAGTGCACCCTGTGCGGGGAATGTGTCAAGGTTTGCCCCACAAAGTGCATTGAGCAATTGGCCTAATCAGGCCTGTCATGGAACAATCCACCTATAGCATGGAAGACCGCGCGCGGACTGGTTCGCGCGCGTCTTTTGTTGGTTTAGTAGTAAACGCCATTTTATCTGCCATTAAAATCACTGTTGGGAGCCTTGCGGGATCCGTCGCCATCTTGGCAGACGGCATCAACAATCTCTCCGACACCGGCTCTGTTTTGATTTCCTTTTTCAGCCTGAAAATGGCCCAAAAACCGGAGGACAAGGAGCATCCCTTTGGCCACGCGCGGATAGAATATATCGGGACCCTGGTGATCGCCCTGGTCATCCTGTACGCGGGCATTGACCTTTTAAAATCCAGCGTCCATGCCATCCAGGCCGGCTCATTTCCACAATTTTCCTGGTGGATTGCGGGCTTGACGGCCTTGAGCATCCCGGCAAAAATATTCCTCTGGCGCTTTTACAAAAAACGTGGGAGCAGGTATGAAATTCCAAGCCTCATGGCCGCGGCGCAGGACAGCTTAAACGATGTGGTGACCACCAGCGCTGTCCTGCTTGGCCTATTTGTCTCGCATTTTCTCAATATCCTTTTGGATGGCTGGGTGGGCATCCTGGTGTCCCTTTTTATCCTCTATGGCGGGTTCATGCTCCTTCGGGAAACCATCAACTCCTTGATTGGCGGAAAACCCAATGTCAAACTGGGCAAAGATATCCTGGAAATTGTAAAGAAATACCCCAAAATCACCGGTGTGCATGATTTTATGCTACACGATTATGGTCCCGGGCGCTCCATGGCCTCCCTGCATGCGGAGGTGGCAGCTGATGAAACCCTGACTGAAATACATGAGGTCATTGACCAATTGGAGCAGGAGATTATCACCCGCTTTGACATGCCCATCACCATCCACATAGACCCCACCCTGCCAGAAGGCGCGCCGGGCTATGAGGTTAAAACTCAGATTGAGGACTACTTAAAAACCCTGCACCCAGACTTGACCCTGCATGATTTCCGCATTGTGCCTAGCAAACGGGTTATCAAACTGGTGTTTGATGTGGTGGTGCCCTTAGATTACCATGAAAGTGGGCTGATAAAGATAATCGATGAGTATGCGCGCTCCTTGGACAAACGCCACGAGTGCCACATCCAGTTGGACCGGAACTACTTTGTCAATAGCCTGGAGGAGGACACATGAAAAGGCTGCTGTCGCTGGTTTTAGTGTTTCTGCTCCTGCCAGGGATTTATTCCCTGGCTGATGAGGAAACTTTAAGCGATGAGGAATTGACGGACCTGCTCTATGAAATGAGCCGGGAGGATGATGAAGGCGGCAGCTTTATTGTCCTGCCGGAAGATTATGAGGAGCCGGTGACCGGCCTTGAGGGCAGCTATCACCTGCTCCTTGTTGGGGTTGACACGGACGGCCAAGGTATCACCGGGCGCAGCGATACCATGGTGCTAGCCGTTCTTAACACCAGGCAAAAAACGATCAAGCTGGTTTCTTTCATGAGGGACCTTTATGTTAAGCTTCCGGGCCGCGGGCATAACCGCTTAAATGCCGCCTATGCCTTTGGCGGGCCAGATCTGCTGGTCAAAACTTTGAGCCAGGAGTTTCAAATCAGGGTGGATGGCTACCTGGCGGTAGATTTTGGGCTGATGGCCCGGCTCATTGATGGCATTGGGGGCGTTCAAATGTCAGTAAACAGGGATGAGTTTGAGTCCTTAAACGCGATCCTGGCTTACTATAACTATCAGCACGGCAGGCCTCAGGAAGAAGGCAGGCTGCTGACGGACGGGGATGTGCTTTTGACAGGTCACCAGGCCATGGCCTATGCCCGGATACGGAAGATGGACAGCGATTTTGAGCGCGTCAAGCGCCAGCAAAAGACCCTGCAAGCCATCTTTCATACCATCATGGAGCTGGAGTTTAACCAAATGCTGGACCTATTGACCCAGTTTTTGGACGAGGTCAAGACCGATGTCACCTTAAAGGATGTGCTGGACCTGATGAAGCTGGTTCTTGACCTGGACCACATCCAGTTTGACGCGCTGACCATCCCGGTGAAGGGCTCTTATAAAAATGTCATAAAAAACAAGGCGGCATTTTTGGTGCCCAACCTCAAGCGGAACATCAGGGCACTGAGTGAATTCTTGCTCATGCACCCTGCGCCTTGAGCCTGATTTAGGTTGTAAAAAAAGGCAATTGTCTGTACAATGAATGAAAACTGAAACAGGGAGGACATCTTGATGTATCAGGCAGTGATTGCTAACGCGAAAGAAAAAATGGAGAAGACCAAGGAGGTCTTTAAGCGTGAAATGGTGTCCCTGCGCGCTGGCAGGGCCAATCCCCGGCTGTTGGACCGGATTATGGTGGATTATTACGGGGTCCAGACACCCTTGACCCAGATGGCCAATATCATGTCGCCGGAACCCCGGATGCTGACCATTGCTGTGTGGGACCAAAAAGCCATCCCGCTGGTGGAAAAGGCCATCCAAAAGAGCGACTTGGGCATGAACCCGGCTAACGACGGCAAGGTTATCCGCCTGGTAGTGCCGGAGTTAAATGAGGAGCGCCGCAAGGAACTGACCAAGCTGGTCTGGAAGACAGCGGAGGAATCCAAGGTTGCCATCCGTTCCATCCGCCGGGACGCGATTGACCAGGTCAAAAAGATGCAGAAAAATTCTGAAATCACCGAGGATGACCAGCGCAACGCCGAAACAGAGCTTCAAAAGGTGACTGATGCCGCCATCAAGGACATTGATGAGGCCGGCAAGGAAAAAGAAAAGGAAATCATGGCCGTCTAATGGGGGAGAACACCACCATCCCGGACGTGACCGGCCTGCCCCTTTCTTTGGCGCTTTTGATTCTCAAGGAGCACAACATCAAGCCTAAGGTCGTTTTCTCAATGCCTGAGCGGATTAAAGAGGAACAAAACAGAACCGCCCGGGTCATCCGTTTAACCGACGAGGTCTTGCTGTGTTCCAATTTTCTCGATTCCCTTGCGGAGACACGCATATGACAGAACAACGATTGCCCCGGCATGTGGCCATCATCATGGACGGCAATGGGCGCTGGGCCAAACAGCACGCCTTAAGCGTCATGCTGGGCCACCGAAAGGGCGTTGAGACCCTGCGGGAGATCATCCGCTACAGCAGCGATATCGGCATCGCTGTGCTAAGCCTCTATGCCTTTTCCACCGAGAATTGGTCAAGGCCCAAGGCAGAGGTTGCGGCGCTGATGAACTTGATTGTGGAGTTCTTTAAATCAGAGGTTGACGAGCTGCACCAAAACCAGGTCAACATTCGTATCCTGGGCGAGGTTGATGGCTTAACCCCCGCCGCCAGGGAGGCGGTTTATCAAGCCATGGACAAAACCCAGGGGAATGCGGGCCTGCAACTCAACATCGCCTTAAACTATGGCGCCAGGGATGAAATTCTGCGCGCGGTCCATCTCCTTCATCTGGATATGACAAAAGGCCTTATTTCGCCTGACATCCTCAGTTGGGAAGATTTTTCAAACCACTTGTATACAAAAGGCCAGCCGGATGTGGACCTGCTCATTCGGACCAGCGGGGAGCAACGGTTGAGCAATTTTCTTCTGTGTCAGTGCGCCTATGCGGAATTTGTATTTCCGGAGGTTCTCTGGCCGGATTTCACTGTCTCTGCCTATCAGGATGCCTTGAACCACTATGCAAGGCGTGAGCGTCGCTTTGGGGGAAGATCAACATGACAGCCAAAATTTTAACCGGGGTAACGCTGCTCTCCTTGTTGCTGTTGGCCATTTATTTCAGCGGCTGGGTCTTTGCTATCCTATGGATTGCCTGTGTCTGCATTGCCTTGTTTGAGATGTTCCGCGCGCTTAAAAATGCCGGGCATGAGCTGTTGGTCTGGCCCACCTGGAGCGCGCTCTTAGTGGCCATCCCCGGCTTTTTGTTGTTAACCGAATTGGGCAGCCTGTTGCTTTTGGTGCTCTTGGTGGCGACCACCTTGTTCATCGTGTCCGCGCTGATGATGTTTCGGAAGGACTCCACCTTGGAGGATTTGTGTATGTCTGTCCTCCCGCTGTTTGCCATAGTTATTCCGGCCATGAGCCTCCTTGGCTTAACAAGGATAGAAACCATCGGCTTAAAGCGGATTTTTATCAGCCTGGCCTTTTTTATCCCGGTTGCTGGGGATTCCGCTGCCTTTTTCATCGGCTCAAAATATGGCAAGACCAAGCTTTTGGAAGCGGTTAGCCCCAAAAAGACAGTGGAAGGCGCCCTGGCCGGCCTGGTGGGCAGCATCTTGGCTGCCAACCTGGTTTATTTAATTGGCTTGTACTTCAAACTCAACATGCCCATCTTTTTGCACTTTATCCTCTTAGGCCTCTTGGGTGGCATCGCCGGGCAGATAGGGGATTTGTTTGCCTCCTTTGTCAAGCGCCATTGCCAGATCAAGGATTATGGGCAGATTTTCCCAGGCCATGGCGGCATGATGGACCGAATTGACAGCGTCCTCTTTTGCGGCACCCTGGTCTATCTCTACCAGGCCCTGTTATGGGTGTAGCATGACAAAGCGTTCTCTGATTATCCTGGGCTCCACTGGTTCCATCGGCACACAGGCGCTGGATCTGGTCGCGCGCCATCCTGAGCGTTTTGAGGTAACAGCGCTGAGCGCGCATAACCAGGCGGAAGCTTTGTTTGAACAGATCCGCAGGTTCCGCCCCAAGGCAGCCGCCTTAACCGGGCAAACTGCTCAAATTCCTAATGATTTAAAACATCTGCAGTGGTTCTTTGGCAAGGATGCCTTAAAGGACTTGGCCCAAAGCGTGCCCAGCGATGACATCTTGGTGAGCGTGGTGGGCATAGCGGGGTTGGACAGCGTCTTGGCTGCCAGGTGGTCCGGAAAACGCGTTCTTTTGGCCAACAAGGAGGCTCTGGTGGCCGGCGGCCAGCTGGTCATGGATGCCTGCCCGGATGATGGAATCAACCCCACCTTGATCCCGGTGGACAGCGAGCACAGCGCCATTTATCAATGCCTGATGGGGCAAAAAGGTAATCCTCTGAGCAGGATGATCCTGACTGCCTCCGGCGGGCCGTTTCGTACTTGGAGCAAAGAACAAATTGAGAATGCCACTGTGCAGGACGCGTTGAAGCACCCAAACTGGGTGATGGGCCGGAAGATTACCATTGATTCCACCAGCTTATTTAACAAAGCGCTGGAAATGATTGAGGCCAAATGGCTTTTTCACGCTAAGCCTTCTCAGATAGAGGTTTTGATTCATCCGCAGAGCATCATTCACTCCCTGGTAGAGTTTGAAGACGGCGTGCAGCTGGCCCAGTTGGGCGTGCCGGATATGCGCGCGCCCATTGCTTTTGCAATGGCTTATCCAGATAGGATCACAACCGGCAGCGCCCCCCTTAACCTGGCAAAAACGGGTACACTTACCTTTGAGGCCCCCGACATCAGCCGTTTTCCAGCCCTTAAGCTGTCTATGGACGCCATGCTGTCAGGCGGTGCCGCGGCTAGCGTCCTCAATGCCGCCAATGAGGTCGCTGTTGATTTGTTTTTAAATGGGAAAATCCCCTTTGCGGGCATTTCCCGCCTTGTATCTGAGACCCTGCAAAAGGACGGCCATTTGCGGGGCGATAGCCTGGAGGCTGTCCATTTCGCAGACAGGACGGCCAGGCAGACCGCGCTTTCCCTGGCAAAATAGGCCAGACCCCAAGGAGGAAACATGACTTTTTTCTATGTATTGGCAGCCATCTTTTTATTTGGCATCTTAATCACCGTCCATGAAGCCGGTCACTTCTTTGCCGCCCGGCTGATGAAAATCCCCGTGCGTGAGTTTGCCATCGGCTTTGGCCCCAAGATCTTGAGCTGGAAGCGCAAAAAGCACGAAACGGAGTTCTTCCTCCGCCTGATACCCTTGGGTGGTTACTGCGCCTTTTATGGGGAGGATGACACCACCGGGGAGTTTAAGGATGACCCGCGGGCTTTTTCAAACTTCAGTGTGTGGAAACGCCTGCTGACCATTCTGATGGGCCCGGTTCTTGCCATCCTGGTCGCCATCTTACTGTATACCTTAACTGGCGTGCCCGTAGCCGATGGCCCCCAGATGACGGTGGTTCACTCTGTCAATGAGGGTTCGGTCGCTGAAATAGCTGGCATGAAGGCCAATGACATCATCCTCTTTGTGGATGGCCAAATGATTACCGATAACCTCTCCCTGGTGCTCAATGAAACAAACCCCGGCACGGAAAGAGTCTTCCAGATCAAGCGCGTCACAGATGGGGTGGAGGAGGAGCACACCCTGTCCATCACCCCGGTGTTTGAGCCGGTGGAGAAGCGAAGCCTTATCGGCATTATGATGTCTGTGGTGCAGCCGGTTAAAATGGTGCCAGGATCAATCGGCCAAGTCATAAAAAACGCGTTTGAGCTGTCCTATCGGGCGGGTGCCATGGTGGTAGAGGCTGTGGTCAACCTTTTCACCAGGGGCGAAGGCGCGGGCGAGGTCGCTGGCGTTGTGGGCATTACCAAAATGATTGTGGACGAGATTCAGCGCACCAAATTGGAAGGCTATCTCTATTTGATGGTGGTCATTTCCATCAACCTGGGGCTGATGAACCTGCT
>CAYOOZ010000029.1:11090-16440 GCA_964405705.1 uncultured Christensenella sp. | reverse complement strand
TGTATCGCCATTTGGGCAGGAGTCCTTGCGTAACTCGTGTAGACACTATCTAAGATTAAAGATTAAAGAAAGTGAGGAAATTCCATGAACCCTACACCAAATGTTGACTGGGCAGCTTTCACAGGACCCGAAAAGACCTCAGGGGAGGCAAATTTTGATAATACCTTACTTATTAAACGTCTTCAAAGGCCGAAAGGACCGGTAGATGTAGTTCTCGACACTGATACCTTCAACGAGATAGACGACCAATTTGCATTGGCTTATCTCATTAAATCGGCAGACAAACTGAAGTTGAAGGCCATTTATGCCGCACCTTTTAAAAACGCAAAAGCTGACAACCCTAAGCTTGGCATGGAAAAGAGTTATAATGAAATATTTAATGTATTGAATCTGATGGGTGAAGAAGATCTTAAAAAGCTAGTTTTCAAAGGCTCGGAATCCTTTCTCCCAGACGAAAAAACACCAGTCATTTCTCCTGCGGCAAAAGATCTTGTTGAACGATCTAAAAGCTATACTACGGAAAACCCCTTGTATGTCATAGCCATTGGCGCAATCACCAATGTTGCTTCCGCCATCCTAATGTCGCCGGATATAATCGACCGAATCGTCCTCATCTGGTTGGGCGGCCATGCTTTGGACTGGCCACACAACAAGGAATTTAACCTACACCAGGATGTGGCCAGTGCCCGAATTGTTTTTGGTTGCGGGGTTCCGCTGGTTCAATTGCCTTGCATGGGTGTCGTTTCGGCCTTCCGGCTCTCAGGGCCAGAGATGGAGTATCATTTGCGCGGTAAAAATATGCTTTGTGATTACCTGATTGATGTAACAGAAAAAGAAGCTTTGGAATATGGTGGAAATGATGCCTGGACGCGTGCCATTTGGGATGTAACCGCAGTGGGCTGGCTGCTGGATCCTGAGTTTATGAACGACCGTCTGGAACCTTCGCCCATACCCGAGTATGACCATCATTATGCCTTCAATAAAACCCGCCACTTCATTAAATATGTCTATCATATTGAACGTGACCGCCTGGCGCTGGATCTTTTTAAGAAGCTAACCCTGTAAAATTGGCAGATAACTGCCGATAGATAGAATAAGGAGGAGAAAAATGAAACGGACCTTGTCGCTATTAGCCGCAATTGTACTACTCATGAGCCTTTCCCTGGTTGGTGTTCTTGCAGAGGCTGATAAACCAGCAAAAATCGTATGGTTAGCCCAGGGGGTCGGTGAAAACGCCTGGGAAGGTATCAGCAGACACATTCTTCAGCGCTACACTGAACTAACGGGCACTGAAGCCATCGGCGAATTTTATTCCTTTAAAGACTTGTTTGACGTGATTGAAGTAAAAATAGCTTCAGGCAGCGAGGACTACGACGTCATCGCTGTGGACGTACCCATGGTAGCTGCCTATGTTACCCGCGGATATCTCGCACCCATGGATGAATACTTTACCGAAGAAGAAAAGGCACTCTTCATTGATTCCGCTGTGACTGCAGGTTCTTGGCAAGGCAAGTTTTATGCGCCACCAATGAATACTTCCACTCAGGTTCTCTGGTACAACAAGGATTTATTGGAAGAGGCAGGAGTCACCATGCCTGAGAGCAGCGCTGAAAACCGTCTAACCTGGGAGCAGGTCGTTGATATTGCAAACCAAGTTCTGGACAAGGTCAACCCTGACCGTAACAACGGCATTTTTGGTCTTGATTGGCAGCAAATCAGCCGCGTTTATCAGATGAACTCCATACCCAATAGCCTTGGTGGTAAAAACATCGGTGATGATGGATTGACAGTAGAAGGTGTTCTCAATGATGAAGCCTGGGTCAAAGGCATGACTTGGTACCAGAATTTGGTCAATACCAAGGTTGCCTCCCAGGGCATCGACGCCGATGAAATGTCCAACTACTTTGCCTCTGGCAAACTTGTCTTCATGGTTGGCGGCACCTGGACTCCACGGACTGTTGAAAACATGGGCTTCACAAACTATGGCTATGCCTATATGCCTGCTTTTGAGGGCTATGAAGACAAAGTCGCTACACCTACTGGCAGCTGGCACTTTGGTATCAATGCAGCCTCCAAAAACAAGGACGCTGCCGCTGATTTCATCAAATTCTTCTCCATCGGCGAGGGCAGTGATCTGTGGTTGTTGGCCAATGGCGATGTGCCTGCACGCAAGGCTGTGCTGGACAAGGTCATTTCCGATGAAAACGAGCCCGTTTATCTTAAGATCGGAGCTTATGAGGCGGCGAACACCTCTTATCCCCGCGCATTGACCCCCGGATTCTCTGAGTATCAGACTGTGATGAACGCGACCTGGGAAGATGTTCGCAATGGCGCAGATGTTAAGGATGCTCTTGATAATGCGGTTGCCGAACTAACTACCATCATGGAAAAATATAAGTAAACAGCGCGGCCACCGGGGGAGGATAGCTGTCCTCCCCCGGTATCTTCAAAAAGGAGGTTTATGGCTGATGGGCACCAACGCATTTCGGCAAAAAACCATCCCATACCTAATGATATTACCAGCCTTCCTGCTCATCCTCTACTTTAAAATGTATCCCATTGTAAGCACTTTGCTTGAAAGCCTGTTTGAGAAAGGACAGTTTACTTTTAAAGTTTACAACCGTGTATTGGGTAGCGCGCAATTCTGGCAGTCCCTTTGGATAACCATTAAATTAAATCTTGTGATGATCCCACTCCAGGTTTTAATTTCTTTTTGTTTGGCACTCCTGTCAAATGCCAGAGTTCGGGGTATCGGCGGGTTTAGGACTGTCTTTTTTCTTCCATTCACTATATCCCTGACCATTGCCTCCATAATTTGGGGATTGATGTTTAATACCAATAATGGCGTAATCAACAGCATGATCGGCTTTTTCGGCATTCCTTCCCAGCGTTTTTTAGTAGATAAAAATCAAGCGCTCTGGTGCATCGTAGTCATTGCTTCCTGGAAAGGGTGCGGCTACTGGATGATGTTCTTCCTGGCTGGTTTAAAAAATATTGATGCCTCCATCTATGAATCTGCCAAAATGGACGGTGCGGGCTTTTTTACAACTTTATTTCAAATAACCATTCCGCTGATTAAAAAAGTAACCTTGTTCATTTTTGTCGCAAACACCACTGCAAACATCCTTTTGTTTGTTCCCATCCAAATGCTAACGGAGGGGGGGCCACAAGGTAGCACCAATGTATTAATGTATGAGGCATATAAGTCCGCCTTCCGTTTTGCGGACAGGCCGCGATCTGCTGTGATTGTGACTGTGCTCTTATTAATGATAGCCATTGTCAGCATCTTTCAGTTTATCCTTCTGCATGAAAAAGAAGAAAGGGGTATGAAAGCAAGATGATGAGCAAAGCAAAAGTCAATCAAGCATTGCTATATGCCGCACTGGTAATTATTTCAATAATCACCCTCTTTCCGCTTTTTTGGGCAGTTTCCGGCTCATTACGTACAGATAAGGAACTCTTCCAATACACCATCCCTTTTTCCATTAATACCCTGATTCCAGTCGAACCCACAATCGAATCCTATATTGCGCTTTTCAGAGATTTTAATTTCTTAAAGCCCATTTTGAACACCATTATCCTCATCGCACTTTTAATTCCTCTTGGCAGCCTTATCAACAGCATTGCGGCTTTTGCTTTCGCAAAGTTTGACTTTGCCGGAAAAAACTTGATTTATGCCATCGTTTTGGTATCTTTTATGATCCCATTTGAAGCCATCGCAATGCCCCTTTACAATATCGTCAATGGCATGGGAATGGTGGACACCCGCGCGGGTTTGATTTTACCAGCCATTGCAAATGGTTTGGTGCTATTTCTCTTCACTCAGTTCTTCAAGGATATTCCGGTATCTCTCATTGAGGCAGGAAAAATTGATGGGGCGAACTATATGCAAATCTTTACCAGAATCATCATGCCTTCTTCAATACCTGTCTTCATCACTGCAGGTTTGATGATCTTCATGGATCAGTGGAATGCATACCTCTGGCCTTTATTGGTTGCCCGCTCAAAGGACATTCAAACAATTCAGATTGCAATGGGTACATTCAAAATGGAACGCCAGACGCTCTGGTCAGCCATGTATGCTGGCGCTATTATATCTGCTATCATTCCTTTGTCCCTCTTCCTTCCTTTGCAAAAGTATTTTGTCCAAGGGGTCACCAGCAGCGGCGTCAAAGGCTAATGAACAAGTCCAATACATTCAACACGGAGGTCCTTATGCTTCCCATTTATGTGGTCGGCAGCCTCAACACCGACCTGACCGTCACCGTGCCCAAGTTTCACCTGCCGGGCGAAACCATCACTGGCACCTCCTTTCAAATCTACTTGGGCGGCAAGGGCGGCAACCAAGCGGTGGCCGCCGCCCGATTGAAGGCCGAGGTAAACTTTGTGGGCGCCTTGGGCCAGGATGCCTATGGGGACGCTTATGAAAACGGCTTGAAAAAAGAAGGCATTAACACGCAAATGGTGCAGCGCAGGGAAAGACACCCCTCCGGCATTGCCCTTATCGAAGTAAACCCAGCCGGGGAAAACCGCATCATCGTGGTCAGCGGCGCCAATGAAACCATGGGAGCGGACGCCATCCTTGAAAGCTATGCAAAGGTCAAGGACAGGCATGTCCTGATGCTTCAGCTGGAAATCCCAATGGCGGGCAGCGTCAAGGCCGCCCAGTGCGCCAAAGAAAGCGGCAGCCTGGTGATCTTGGACCCGGCCCCCGCCGTCCCCCTGCCAAAAGAGCTCTTGAGCCTGGTGGACTACATCACCCCCAATGAGACCGAGCTTTTCATCCTGACCGGGATGAAAACCGACACGCAGGAGCAGGTGAAGGCGGCTGCCTTGTCTTTAATTGACAGGGGTGCCAAGCGCGTGGTGGCCAAATTGGGCCGCCGCGGCAACCTGTATGTGGACCGTGAGCAGACCATCTTTACGCCCGGTTTCACGGTCAAGGCCATTGACACCACCGCGGCCGGGGATAGCTTTAACGCTGGCCTGGCCTTTGCCCTTTGCCAGGGCATGGAGCTGCGGGAAGGCCTGCGCCTGGCCAACGCCGTGGGCGCGCTGTCCACCACCGCCATGGGCGCACAGGCCGCCATGCCGGGCATCAAACAGGTGGAAGAGCTGATGAAGGCGCAGCCCGCGCCCTAAAACACCCCAGAATAAAACCAGGCCCCCGCGCATCTTGCAGGGGCCTGGTTTTTGCTTTGAACTTATGACTTGGTCGCCAGGGCGTTGCGGATTTTGGTGGAGATGACTTCAATCAAAAGCACCAGGATCACCAGGCCCCAGAGCATGGCGCCCGCGTCTGACCACCGGCGGTCGGAGATGGCAAAAATCAGCTGCGCGCCAATGCCGC
>CAYOOZ010000029.1:0-11080 GCA_964405705.1 uncultured Christensenella sp. | reverse complement strand
TGCCGCCCGCGCCCACCAGGCCCAAGACGGAGGCGTTTTTCACGTTGATGTCCAGGCGGTAGAGGACGTTGGAGATGATGCCGGAGGACAACTGGGGCATGATGCCGTAGCGCACCTTTTGAAAGCCGTTGCAGCCCGCGGCGTCCAGGGCCTCAATAATGCCGGGGTTGATGTCCTCCACCGATTCCACCAGCAATTTGGCCAGCATGCCCACAGAGCCGATGGTCATGGTCAGCACACCGGCGAAAGCGCCGGGGCCCACTGTTTTCACAAACATGATGCCATACATGATGGAGGGAAAGGCGCGGATGATGGTGATGAGCGTCAGGCACAGGAGGTTAACAAAGCGCGGCGCGATGTTGCGGCTGCTGATGAAGGCCAGGGGGATGGCGATGATGGTGCCCAGGATGGTGCCCAGAAAGCCAATGGCAAAGGTTTCAAACAGCATGTGCAAAAGGCCGCCGCTGGACAAATCGCTGATGACCGCCCAGGAGGGGGTGATGAGCCCGCGCAGCGCGATGCCGATGATGGAAAACCCGCGCTCAGTAAAGCCCTGAAACTCGACCGTTACATTCCAGATCACCAGCACCAGGAAGGCCGCCACCGCGTAGATGACAAACTGCACCCAGGCCTTGGGATATTTTTTATATTGCTCAGAAATGCTGGGATATACGCTCATCCTGTCACCAGCTTTCTGCGGGCATAGCGCGCGGCCGCCTCCAAAATCATGATGGTGATCATCATGGCCAGGAGCACCAGGCCCAGGTTGTCATACTTGCGCAGGGTGAGCTGGCCTGAAATGTTTAGCCCAATGCCGCCAGCGCCAACATAGCCCAGGATGGCTGCGCTTTTCACATTGGACTCAAAGCAGTACAAAAAGGTGGAGAAGAAATAGCCTTTCACCTGCGGCCAGACCGCGCTGATCATGCACTTTAAGCGGGAGGCGCCGGTGGACTGCAGGGCCTCATACGCGCCCATGTCGATGGTTTCGATGTATTCATACATCATCTTCACACAGATGGTGTAGGAGAAGACCGAGATGGCCAGGGTGCCGGCCAGCGCGCCAATGCCCAGCACCATGCGCAGGAAATTGGCCAAAACCAAGGTGGGCAGGGTGCGCAGAAGGCTTAACACAAAGCGGTGAGAAACCAGGTAGGGCTTATTGAGTTTGAAGTTGGCGGACAGATAAAAGCTGACCGGCAGGGCGATGGCACAGCCAAAGACCGAGCCCAAAAGGGACATGTTGATGGTGTCCAGCATGGCCTTTTGCATGGTGCCCCAGTAGTTCCAGTTGGGCGGGATCATCCGGGTGAGGATGTCAAAAAAGTTATGCCCCTTTTGCGCCAGCAGCATAAAATCCACCCGGGTGAACACCGCGCAAAAGACCACAAAGGCCACAAAGACAATGATCACATAGGGCAGGGCATTGAACTTTTCCTTGACCTGTTTGCCATTGCCCAGGGTATAGGTCCTGGGATAAAAAATATGAAGGATGTCCTCAAACATTGATTTTCTCCTTCATCAGCTCATCCTCCGTCAGGCTGCGGCCATAGATGGACTTTAAAACCTCCTCAGTGATGGAGGCGGTGGGGCCATCATAGACAATCTGCCCGGCCCTGATGCCAATGATGCGGTCCGCGTAATTAAGCGCCAGGTCCACATGGTGAATGTTGATGATGACGGTGATGTCAAGGTCACAGTTGATGCGCTTGAAGTCCTCCATCACCACCTCCGCCATCACCGGGTCCAGCGCGGCCACCGGTTCGTCCGCCAAGATAATTTCCGGCGTTTGGGCCAGGGTGCGGGCCAGGGCCACGCGCTGCTGCTGGCCGCCGGACAACTGGTCCGCGCGGATGTAGGCCTTGTCCAGGATGCCCACCTTGTCCAGGGACTCCAGGGCCAAGATCTTGTCCTGCTTGCTGTACAGGCCAAAAAGCGCCCGGAAAATGGACAGGTCGGCCACGCGCGCGGTCAACACGTTGTTGATGACGCTCACCCGGCTGATTAAGTTAAAGGATTGGAAGACCATGCCGATCTTGCGGCGGAACTTGCGCAGCGCGCGCCCCTTGAGCGCGCTGACATCCACCCCGTTGACGGTGAGGCGGCCGGCGGTGATGTCAATCATCTTGTTGATGGTCCGAATCAGGGTGGATTTACCGGCGCCAGAGAGGCCAATGATAGCGACAAACTCGCCCTGGTCAATTTTCAGGCTGACCTCATCCAAACCCTTGACGCCATTGCCGTATACCTTGCTCACCTTTGTGAATTCTATCATTATCAGTCTCCAAGCGCTTGTATTGAAAATCCATTTCTTGTCCTGTCCCAGTATAAGAAAAAGGGGCCGCCGCGGTCAAGCGGACAGCCCCTTTTTCAGTCAATTCAAGGTGTTTGTAAAATCAGTCGAAAATGGTGAGGGCAGCGCGAGCGCCGTCAAAATCGCTGTCCTGGGCCACAACATAGCCGGTGTGGCTGTAGGGCTTGACAGTGGCCTTGCCTTCTTCGGTCTGAATGATGTTGATGAAAGCCTGCTGCAGGGCGGCCTTGAACTCAGGGGTGATGTATTCGGCGGTGCCAACAGAGATGGTGTCATTCATGATCATGTCGGTGGCGCCAATGACCTTCAGCGCGTCAAACACGGTCTTGCCGGCCTTGGCTTCCTCTGGATAGGCGGCTTCAAAGGCGGGCTGGGCATAATCGTTGATGCGGGTATCGGCAAAGCCGGCATAGATGTCCGCCTGGCCCAAGAGCACGGTTTCCTGGTTGTCCGGATAGCCGCCGCCAAAGGTGGCGTTGGCCAGGTTTTCAACGGTCTTCTTCTCAGCGCCCACGCCCTCGCCAAAGTTCTTGTTCAGCCAGATGGAGGGGTAGGTGTAGGAGGCGCCGGAGCCCACGTTGCCCAGGGCCCACTTGGCGGAGTTGACATCGTCCCAAGCCAGGGTACCGGCTTCGGCCTTGGCCAGGAGGTCAGCGCCTTTTTCAGTCAGGGCGTTGACATAGATGAGGGAGCGGTAGCCGTTGGCCACGATGCTGGGGTCAGCAACGACCACGGTGTTCCAGTCGGCGAAATTGCCGCTGTCCACGTTGTGGCCCGCGCGGGTGGAGGTCAGGATGACGTCCACGCCGTCCTTGGAGTACAGCGCGTAGGTGCCAGCGGGCAGGAAGCCCACGTCCACGGTGCCGGAGATCATGCCTTCGCCGACGACCGCGTAGTCCGTGCCCACATCAATCTTGACGGATTTGACGTCATAGCCGGCCTTTTTGAGCTCTTCCTGCAGCATGGCTTTCAGGGGCTCAGAAGCCTTGAGCATCTCGTCCACGCCCGCTGAGGGCACAAACACGACGCTGAGCTGCTCAATCACTTTGTCTTCCGCCAGCGCGGTCACAAACAGGGAGGTCAGCATGAGGACGGAGAGAAGGATGGCCAGGAATTTTTTCATGGGTTTTCTCCTTTAAATTAATGGATTTTATCGGTTTTATTATACGCTTTGGGGCAGATGTTGTCCAATCCAATTTGCGCCCCTAAGCGTCAAAAGCCGTTCATCCCGGTCTTGCCTTTTACAAGCCATAGGCAGTGTACCCCAAAGGGCAGTGTTAGCGGGCTTGCTCCGCGTTCTTTTACAGAAGCTTTACTGAATGTTTTCAGGCATTTCTGGTTCTGACGGTCTGGATGTTGCTGTATTCAGACAGGTAGGTGACCAGGTCCAGGTACTCAATCTTCCTTGGGATGTGCAGGGTGTAGACATTGGTGTAGAGGCTGTCCTCCATCTGGTCTATCCGTGGGTTTTCAATGTGGAAGTCGATGTCGATCACCTCTATGCCCACCGAGTCAAAATACTGGTTGATGAAGGGCAGGGTTTCCTGGCGGTTGATGTACTTGATTTCCACGTGCTTGACCGCGTTGATGCGGATGACCCGGCCCAAAAAGAGCAGGACAACCGTGATGAGCACGCCCACCAAAAGGCCCAGCCAGTAGTAGCCAAAGCCGATTACAATGCCCAGGCAGGCCACATTCCACAGGCTGGCCGCCGTGGTGAGGCCGGCAATCTTTTTTTGTGCCATGAAGATGGTGCCCGCGCCCAAAAAGCCGATGCCGCTGATGACCTGGGCGGAAAGGCGGCCGATGGTGAAGCTGATGCTGCCACCAAACTGCACCCGCAGCTGGTTGGAGTTCCACAGCAGGGTTTCCAACAGGGCAATCGAGCAGGCACCCAGGCAGACTAAGACATGGGTGCGCATACCGGCTGGGCGGTTTTTGTACTCCCGCTCCAAACCAATGATGCCGCCCGCTAAAAGCGCGATGCCCACCCGCATCATCACTTCCACCAAGCCAAAAGGCGCGGTATCCATTAAACCATAAAGATGCATGCGATATCCCTCCTGTGCTTCAGCCTGATGATACGCTTTTTACATAAATTTTACAATAGATATGCCTGGCTTTAAAGATGGGCTTCCAACTCCAGCACCATGGTTTCCCCCTCCGAAAAATAACGGCCCTGGCCTTTAAGACCAGCCAGATCCAGGGTGGCGGAGTCCGGGAGGATGGTCAGGCTGCTCTGCGGGCCTTTTGGCGAATAAACCCCATTGTCGGATAGGACAAAGCTGCCCTCTTTATTTGAAAGGCGGCCAGTGAACACCAGGAACCCTGTATATGTAGCCTGGCTATTGTGCTGGTCCTCCTCCCCCATTTTTTGATAGTACATCAGGTAGTCCAC
Organism: uncultured Christensenella sp.; assembly: GCA_964405705.1. Taxonomy (GTDB): domain Bacteria; phylum Bacillota; class Clostridia; order Christensenellales; family Aristaeellaceae; genus UBA6115. Next base: position 6,368 of record CAYOOZ010000029.1, on the reverse strand, counting down.
CTGAAGTTGCCCATGAAGAGGGCCTTTTAGCTCAAAGATCGCGGACACGCGGTTTAAGCCTGCCCTGCCGTCATCCGGCGCCTCCTCCCAGGATTTGACGGTCAACTCACTGCGCAGTTTCATATCATTCCCTCCTTGTTGTCTTCATAGCCCCTGGGATTTTACCCGTTTGAGGGGTGCGGTGCCCTTGAAGGCCAAACCCTGGCGTGATAGGATAGGGCAAGAAAAATCAAGAAAAAGCGAGGTGCCCTATGTCCCTCATTCAGGTCAATTTTTTCTCGCAGTCCCTCCTGCGCGAGGTGGATTTTACGGCCATCCTGCCCATTGGCGCGCCTTTTGAGCAAAAAGGCGCAAAAGCCAAGCCCTACAAGACCCTCTACCTCCTGCACGGCCTTTTTGGCGACAGGAATGACTGGGTCAACAACACCCGCATCAAGCTTTGGGCCATGGAAAGGAACCTGGCCGTCATCCTGCCCTCGGGCGAAAACAAGTTTTACCTGAACATGCCCAAGACCGGGGAAGCCTTCAGCGACTACATCGGCAAGGAATTGGTGGAGGTCACCCGCCGCCTCTTCCCCCTGTCCAAAAAGCGGGAGGACACCTTCATCGCCGGGCTATCTATGGGGGGCTATGGCGCCATCATCAACGGCCTGACCCACCATAAGACCTTTGGTTATGTGGCCGGCCTCTCCTCCGCCCTGGTCTTGGACCGTGTGGCCCTGTCCACCAATGAGGCTGCCCTGCCCGTGTTCAGGCGGGATTATTATGAGGCGGTGTTTGGCAACCTGGACAGTTTGGCAAAGAGCGAAAAAAACCCGGAGTTTCTGGTCAAATCCTTAGCGCGCAAGAAGGTCAGCCTGCCTGAACTCTATCTGTGCTGCGGGAGGGAGGACGGCTTAATCACGCAAAACCGCGCCTTCCACCGGATGCTCAACAAGGAAGGCATCGCTCACAAGTATCAGGAAAGCCCCGGGGCGCATGACTGGGACTACTGGGACACCCACATCAAAAAGGTGTTGGACTGGCTGCCCCTTGATCCCATTCAAAAAGAAGCCGAATAATGAGCAAAAGCCCCGCGCAGGCGGGGCCTTTTTGTTATGGCAGCTCGTTGCCCGCCGCGTGGTAGATGGCGTACCAGTCCTTGCGGGAGAGGGTGATGTCCGTGGCTGTCGCGATGTCCTTGAGCCTCTCACCCTTGGTGGTGCCCAGGACCACCTGCATACGAACCGGGTGACGCAGCAGGAAGGCGCTGGCCATGGCTGTTGGGCTGATGCCGTATTTCTCGCCCAGTTCATGAAGAGCCCTGTTTAATTCCGGGAACTTCGGGTTGTCCACAAACACGCCCTCAAAATAGTTGTACTGGTAGGGCGACCAGGCCTGCAGGGTCATGTCATTGAGCCGGCAATAGTCAAGCACGCTGTTGTCATGGTCCACAGAGGGCGGGATTTTCATGTTCACATTCAGCCCCGCGTCAATCATCCCGGTGAACATGACGCTTAATTGCAGCTGGTTAAACAAGAGGGGCTGTTTGACAAATTTTTTAAGCAGCTCCACCTGCATGGGGTTGTGGTTGCTGACGCCAAAGTGGCGCACCTTGCCGCTTTGCTCCAATTGGTCAAAGGCCTCCGCGACCTCCTCTGGTTCCACCAGGGCGTCGGGGCGGTGCAGCAGCAAAACGTCGATGTAATCAGTCTGAAGGCGCTGCAGGATGCCGTCCACGCTTTCTAAAATATGCTCCTTGGAGAAATCAAAGCGGGTGGGCCCGTCGGTGTTGATGATGCCGCATTTGGACTGCAGGTAGACCTCCTCCCGCTTTAAGCTGCTGTTTTGAAAGGCGGCGGCGAAGGCCTTTTCGGACTCGCCCTTGCCATAGATGTCGGCATGGTCATAGAAATTGATGCCGCACTCACGGGCCGCCTCCAGGAAATGGACCAGCTCCTTTTGCTCCATGGTGGAAATGCGCATGCACCCTGCCACAATCTCAGAAATCTGAAGGCCTGGCGCTGGGCTTAAATACCTCATCTCACGTTCTCCTTTGAAATTTTATTTTGGGGCCTTTGTTGCCAGTATAGCAAAACTTGTCGCTTCTGTCTTTTAAGTTTATACTTGTTCCATCAAAATACATCTCTTGCTCAAAAGGAGGAACGTATGGACTATGTACGCCTGGGCCAATCCGACCTGATGGTTTCCCCCTTCTGCGTGGGCTGCATGAGCTTTGGCGACCCGCAAAGCCAGATGCACGCCTGGACTTTGAACCCCGAGGAGACCGAGGCCCTGGTCAAGCACGCGCTGGACCTTGATATCAACTTCTTTGACACAGCCAATGTCTACTCCGGCGGCACCAGCGAAGAATACCTGGCCCGAGCGCTGAAGAAGCACACCCAAAGGGACAAGGTCGTCCTGGCCTCCAAGGTTTACTTCAATGAGGGCAAGCTGAAAAAGGAAGCCATTCACCGGGAAATTGAGGGCACCTTAAAAAGACTTGAGACTGATTATCTGGATTTGTACATCATTCACCGCTTTGACCAGGACACCCCCATGGAGGAAACCATGGAGGCCCTGCACAGCCTGGTGACTGCCGGCAAGGTGCGGGCCCTGGGCGCGTCGGCGATGTATGGCTACCAGTTCCACAACCTGCAAATCACAGCGGACAAACACGGCTTCACCCGCTTTGTATCCATGCAAAACCACTACAACCTCCTCTACCGGGAGGATGAGCGGGAGTTAATCCCCATCTGCAAGCAGATGAACGTGTCCCTAACCCCTTATAGCCCCCTGGCCGCGGGCAGGCTCTCGCGCTTGAACTGGCAGGCTGATACCAAGCGCAGCCAGACGGACAAGGTGGCCATCTCCAAGTATGACTCCGCGCAGGAACAGGACGCCGAAATTGTAGAACGCGTGCACACCCTGTCCAAAAAGCACGAGGCCACCATGTCTCAGATTGCCCTGGCCTGGCAGTTTAAAAAGGGCGTGACCTCCCCCATCATTGGCGCGACCAAGGCCCGTTATTTTGACGACGCGGTGGGTGCGCTGAAGGTTAATTTAAGCGAGGAGGACGTGGCCTTCTTGGAGGAACTCTATATTCCCCACAAGGTGGTCGGCGCCATCTGATCTGACACTTCAAAGTAAACGGGAAGCCATTTTCGCTTCCCGTATTTTTGTATCGCTTTATGGCTCTGAGTTTAAGAGGCTGATGAGCTTGGCGCGCCTTTTGATGCTCATTTTACGGAAGATAATCAGCATGTGCTTTTTGACCGTGCTCTCCGTTACAAAAAGCTCCTTGGCAATCTCCGGGTTGGTGAAGCCCTGGGCGGCCAGGATGGCCACCTCCCGCTCCCTTTCAGTTAAGGTGTCGGGCAATTGATCCATTTCGCGGGTCTGCTTTTGGGCATCCTGCTTTTGCAGGCATTTTTGGATGCCCTCTACCTTTTTAGTAAAATGGGCAAAGGCTGAAAGATGCTCGTCCTTTAGGATGGGGCTGATCAAATCCCAATGGTTGACATAGAGGGAATATAGCTCATCCTCCCGGGCGATGGTCAGGCTCCTGTGGGCCAGGTCCAAGGCGCGCTCCTTTTGGCCTGTGTGCCAGAAATAAATGGCCAAAGCCAAACTGACGACATACTCCGTGATCGTGTTGTGCAGGCGGCTGCTCCTTTGCAGCACAGACTGCATCAGGCCCAGGGCGCGCTCCTCCTCCCCCTGATACAGCATTTCCAATACACGCACATGCACGGTAATCTGCATGAGGATGGAGTCATTGCGCGGGACGGAAAGCCCCTTTGCGTAAGCATCCTTTTTCATGCCCACTTCCCGCAGCATGCTGAGGATCATCACCAGAACCGTCTGATAAATGGCCTTGTACAGGGCCGTTTCAGCCAGCTTGGTAAACAGCGCGCTGGAGGCCAAAAGGGTGGACAGGGCCTTGTCCACCCCTTCCTCATCCTTGTTGGCGATGGCATTCCTGGCCATCAAGAGGGCGCAGCCATAGACCACCGTGGGCTGTAGCGCGTCCTCTCCTTGGCTTAAGGCGCTGTTGAGGCAGGTGTTGGACAGCTCAAACTGGCAGCGCATGCTGGCCAGTTCCCCCTTATAGAGCATCACAGCGCCGCAGCCGCGGCGGGAAAAGAGCCGGTCATAGTCAATCAGCCAGCTTTCCATCTGCAAGGCGACCTGATCCCCCTGCCCGGGGGCGCGATAAAACACATACAGCATGGAGGGCGCGCCAAAGAGGAAGGGCTCCTCTGATGAGATGGCGCGGGCCGGGCCCTTTAGATATTTTGCCGCCTCACGGACCACCTCGTGCATTTTGGGGATGTCCGGCAGGTGCTGGAGCATGGAGATAATCAGCCATTCTCCGTACAAATCCGGCTTGGTTTCCTTGTCACAAACGGGTTCTGCCCGGGATAAAACCCGATGATAGCCCACCAGATCCCCGGCGGCAAACAGAAAATAGCCCAGTCGCAAAAAGCCGATGGGGTGCTTTTGTACGGCTTCCTGCTTGCAGTGCTCCGCAATCTCGGCGGCCACCTCTTCAAAAGGCGTTGACCCAATGAGGGAAAAGGAGAGGAGCCTTAAGTTCAATCCGAGGATGGCCTCGTAATCCTTCAACAGATAGAAACAATGGATGGCCTGCGTCAGTTGATCCAAATAAGCCAGGTGGCGGCCCAGGGCGGTGTAGACGCAATTCCTGGTTTTCTCATCGCTGTTGATCAGCCGCCTTTGCAGCAAGGAACGCAGGGTATCGTGCAACTCATAAGTCAGGGACACCGAGTCCGCCAGCAAAAGCGGCACCTTGATGAGCGCGTTGCGAAGCGCCAGGTTCTCTTCAAAGCCCGGGTCAAGGGCGGCAGCATCCTTCTGGCTGGGGTGGTCCATCAAAGCCAGGCCCATTAAGAGGTTTTGCACAGGTTTATCCAGCCGCTCCAGGCAGACCTGGCTTACAAGCCGCTGGGTGACCAGAACATAATCCGTCTCTTTCTGCTCCAGTTTCCGGGCCAGGCTGGCTGATACCGCCGCTGGCCAGCCCTGGGTAGCCTTGTAGATTTCCTGGGCCTCATCCTTGCCCAGGGGGCAGGCGTTCAGGTCAAACAGGGCCTTGATGTCCTCTTGCTCAAGGGCCAGGCTGGAGGCCCCCACCCAGTAAACGGAGTAAGGGTCAAAGCGCAGGGAAGGCATCACAAAGGGCTGGCCCAACAGGATATAATGCAGGTTCTTGTCTGTATGGGTCAAAAAAGCGTCCAAAAGGGAGGGGTGGGTGTCCTGACGCAGGAGGTGGATGTCGTCCAGCACCACATAGACGGCTTCCTCGCTTTTTGTTTTGGCTTCCTTGATGATGCTGGCCAGGTGGCTGTGCTGGGAGAAGGGGTCCAAAATCTCCTCCTGTAGCTTTTTTGCAGACACCGTGTCAAACAGGGCCACCAGCTGGCATATTTCCTCAAAATCCGCCTCCAGGTTGTCCCAATGGGAAGCGGCGTAAAAAAAGCGCTGCCCAAGCGCGCTTTCAAACACCTTTACAGCGGTGGATTTGCCATACCCTGTGGGCGCCACAAGGATGGCCGCCTTATTTTCAGTAGCCCTGGTCAAGTTTTCCATCAATTTTCTGGGAATGTATGGTTTAATCCGCATTCATTCTCCAATTTGTCTGTCATTAAAACATTGCTGGACAATCTGAATGATACCATCTTTTCCCAGAAAGGGGTAGCATTGATATTAATCGTTTCTTATTTGTTCTAAAAGTTTAATCTTCCTAAAAACTGGCGGGTTCAAGGGGCCAAGCATAAAAAGTTGGCATTGTCCCTTCGTTTTCCTTTTTTTGACAATATTCATCCTGATTGTCCCATTTGTATTTCTAAATTGTATCACCCTTTCAATTTCACAACCCTTTTGTAAATTATAAGTAAAGTTTTCGTTGACACTTCATCCGTTCCAAATTATACTAAACCCGATCATGGTTGAAGGCAGATTAAAATATTTGGGCGATTTCTATTATAAAATCAAGCTTTTTCGTGTTCGCTCCAAGCCAGGCATGATCGGGGTTTTGATTTTCATTGTAAAAAGGAGGTAAAAATGAGCGTCAACATCACCATCCGTGACGCGGTCAAAAGCTATGGCCAGCAGGTCATCATCAAAAACTTGGATTTGAAGGTGAAACCGGGCGAGTTTTTTACCCTCTTAGGCCCCTCCGGCTGTGGCAAAACCACCCTGCTGAGGATGATTGCGGGCTTTAACACCATCGACGGGGGTCAGTTTTACTTCAATGACAAACTGATCAATGACCTGTCCCCCTCCAGGCGCAACATCGGCATGGTGTTTCAAAACTATGCCATCTTCCCCCATATGACCGTCCGTAAAAACGTGCAATGTGATAA
>CAYOOZ010000028.1:2599-16523 GCA_964405705.1 uncultured Christensenella sp. | reverse complement strand
CTGTTTGAAGGAACGACCATAGCGCGAATCACTTTTTTCAGCAGGCCCTATTTATAAGCGAATTACTTGATGTGACAGCAAAGGGATAATATGATGAAAAGGGTTTTGTGTCTACTTTTAGTTCTAAATAGTTTATTTTGTATAGCGAAAGTCTTTGCAGTCGAGGTCGAAAATGGGATTCAAATTGTAGTTGATGATTCTGCACAAATTACTACTTCTTGTTTATTCGCTGGACGAATTGTTCTGGTGATAGATGGAAGCCCCTTCTATTATGAAAGAGGCAATCAAGTTTTCAATGAATTCTCAATAATCGATATGAGGAAAGATTCCCGCAACAATACAGAGCCTATAAACCTACTTGAAGGATTTAGTTTGTTTTCGTCCGATGCATCACTTTTTGCTCTTAAGATAGGTGAAGAAACTGCGATTTATCCGATTACCATTGATCATGAAAATAATTTTATCGTCAATGATGGAAAACAAATTGATTCAGATCCATTTATTCATGAGGATGGCTATCCGATAAAACCTAAACAGATTTTTGGTTTTGGGGGTCGTCTTTATTTGCTCTTTCAGACCATGCAAGACGATAATTATATCTCGAATCTGATCAGTTATGATGTAAATAAAGGCGGGAAAGGAGTTTTACACAATGCCCATGATGTATGGGCCTTGTGTCCCTACAAAGAAGACAAGTTGTTGGCTTTGGTGATGAATTATCAGGAGAGGTGGGATAAGTTTAGCAATAAAATTAATAATTTTAACCTGATGACCTATGATGTAAAAACGGATTCCATGAAAGATTTTTCGGATTCTGGGGTTGTTTTTAATGCAGAATCCCCTTGGGTCTACTATAATGCGGACAGTGAGCAAATCTATATCAGATTAAACCGAATCACCTATTATTACAATTCTCCAGGAAACGCCCAATTAGCAAGCATCAAAAACGGTGATTTACCTGCTGAATCACGCGAGGAATCGTTCTATTTTCTCCAGGATGAAACGCTGACATATGTAAATGAAGACGGACTTGTTTCTTTGCAGTTGAGCCAGGAAAGTTCTCCAAATAAGATACTCTACATTTTGGGCGGAGATGAAAGAGATAGGATTCATCGCCAAACCGTTAATGACCTGCGGGATATCCCTGTTGTTTTCCTCAGCCAAAGGCTTTATCAATCAGCCATGGAGTTGGCCCAGGCCCTTGTTGCAGGGGATGAGCAGATAGATTTAATCATCATCAGAAGCAACTATATTGATTTTTTCAACATTATCAAAAAAGGGTACGCTACCAATTTGAACAATTCAACCGCCTTAACAGAGTTTGCAAATCATTTGTATATCAATATGCAGAAAGTTGCTTTCAAGGATGGCGATCTGTACATGGTGCCAGTTCGCACGGACAGCAAAAGCGCGGTCAGCTACAATCCCGAAATAGCAAAGCTCATAGACGGTCTTGTGTTACCAACAACATATCCTGAATTGGTGGATTTAATCATTCGTTGGGACTCTGATTTTGGCGAGCAGTATCCAGCTATTGTGCCCTTTGAATCTGAAAATATAAGGGAGAAAATGGTGAAACTGGCGCTTTTCATGTACAAAGATGCCATGGCCATTAGGGGAGAGGAGTCTAACTTTCATTCACCCTTATTAATGGACATGCTGGAAGCCGCGTTGACGGTACCAGCATCATCCAATAACAACCCCTTATGGTTTAATCAGGAGAACGCAAAGAAGGCCTTGTTTCAAACAAATGCTTGGTTTGATTTGGATAATTTAGAGCTTCATGTGAAGAAGAAAGCGATGGATGAGGCAGGGAGATCTAATGCGCTCTCATCCACAATCAGCGAGATGGAATACTGGTTGCCCTTGCCGCTTAGCATCTCTGATATGGATGCGCCCAGTACTTCAACAACCATCACCTTGATGTTTGTGAACGCCAAATCAGCCAACAAAGAGCAGGCCATTTCATACATTGAAAAATATCTCCAAAATATGATCAGAATGACTCCTGAAATGAATGTGATGCTCAATCCAAACCTTGATGAAGCGATATCCAATCCCAATGATTCACAGGAGCTTGCGCAGATTAAAGTAGACCTGGCTTTGCTGACAGAGGCCATAAAGAGTGCAGATGGTTTGAAAAAAGCGCAGCTTGAGCGCGAATATGCCATGATGCTGGAGCTTGAAAGGACGTATTCCGGTGTTTTTCAGCAAAGGGTTTCAAAAGAAGCCATCAGCCTCTACCGGGCGCTGACAGAAAATAACTATATTGATTTGAGTACCTACTATCAAGGCTTGCTGGGGAAAGAGGTTGATTCCTTGATCAAGGGCTTGCTGGATGGTCAAATCAATCTATCCCAGTTCATTGAACTGGCTGATGATAGAATGCGATTAATACAAATTGAGAACCAGGAATAGTCCGCTTAGAACTTCCCGCCCCGCCCGCCATAGGAGGTGCCCCCCCGGCTGCCGGAGGAGAAGCCGCCACCGGAGCGGCCGCTGCCGGAGCTGCTTTCAATCTTGGTCCTTGTGACCGTTTGGTACAGGAAGATTTCCCTGGAATCACTTAAGTTCAAGGAATTGGGCACCATATAGCTTTGGGCGTCATATTTGAACTTGGGTGTTTTCATCTGGCTTTTTAAGACCAGCGCATAGATCAAGCCAAGGAGCAGGCCACCGCCCAAAAGAAAGGGGGAGAGCTCAATCGCGCGCTCCATTGGCGTTGGTGGGATTAAGGTCCTCCTGACATAGCGCAGGTAGTTGGCCATCGCGCCATAATAGTCCCCATCGCTTAATTTGCTTTGCACAATGCTGCCCAAGTTATTTTCGCCCTGCTGTGAAAGCAGGCTGATGCCAGTACCCCTGGCAGCCTCATAAAAATCCCTTGTGTCAAACAGGATGGAAAACAGCGCGCCATTGGGGTATTTCTTCGCGTCCCTGAAGGCGTGGTAATAATCCATGGAGTAGTTAAACGGTGTTTTGCCCTGGGAGTTGTTGGTAGTATGCAGGATAACGTCAAAGCCGGTGTCCTGATACAGCTTGCTGGCCATCTCTGTAAGGCTCGCCCGCTCGCTGGTCGTAAGCACACGGGCATCATCCGTGACATGAACCATCCCAGATGCCAGGGCATTTGTGGAGATAACCAGGAGGAGTAGAAGAACGGCATAGAACTTTTTCATTTGATCACCCCCATGGAGGTGAGGAGATAGAGGGCCGCAAAGCCCAGCGCGGCCACGCCCAGGCCCATGCTCAGCATCCGGCCAAAGAACTTGGCCACTGACCAGGGGATATCGCTGGTGATGTCGCCTGTCTGCCCGTTGATGGCAAAGGCGTAGGTTTTTTCTCCCTTTTTGGTGGTGATGAGCCAAATGGGGTAGAGGACAGACTCGCTCACGCCGTCTTTGACATTGATGTTTTTGTCCTGGGGGATGACACTGGCGTAGCCCCGCACTGTGCTTCTAAAGGCAGCGTCTGTGCTGACATTGACTCGCTCATTGGCGCGGGACTGGCTTTCCGTCTTGCTCACATCCGCGCGGTTAGCCTGGGCGCCAGAGAGGGTGTGTGGCTCATAGGTGATGGCCTGTCCCGGGTTAAATGGCTCAAGGGATTCGGTGATCTTGTTGTCCAGTTTGCTGGAAGCGTCCACCGGCAGCCCGTTAAACTCCAGCGTACCCGCCCGATGCACCAGGAAATGCCTGGTGGTGGTGATCCGGTAATTGCCAGAGCGATGGGTGTCCACCAATGTGGCCTTGTAGCTCATCTTGGCGTCCGCAGTGCCGGAGAAGACCCAGTAGGGGACATATAGCTTTCTGATCTCTTCAATTTGATTGGCTGACCTTAAGAACAGGTTGGGCATCAGCTTGCGGCCCTTAAAATAATCCCGGAACATGGTCTCAGCCTGGTCTTTTTCTATTTTAAAGGGGATGATGCGGCTGGGCACGGTTTCTTCCGTGAACTGGGTGGGCAGGACAGAGGGGCTGCCGCAAAAGGCGCAGGCTGTGGCAACCGTGGTGTCTTCCATGTATAGTTGAGCTCCGCAGGAGGAGCACTGATAGCTTTGTGTCTGTGAGATATCTTCCCTGGTCACTGGCTGCTCATGCATGTCCCAGTTCATCTCATCGGGCTTTTGGGTTTCTCTTTCGATTTCATTGACCGCAATCACGGTCTGCGGTTCAAAGGAGTTGCCGCAGTTGCCGCAGGTCATCAGCTCCTCACGGCCATCAAACACCAGCGGCGCTGCACAGGAAGGGCACTTGTAGGTCAGGTTGCTCACCTTCTCACATCCTTTCCGTCCATCTAAAAGAGGTCTTCATCATTGCGTATTCTACCCATAAATCATACAGATATCAGGCGCAAATGTAAAGCTCAGAGGATGTAAAAGGCTCGCTCAAACACTTGCCAAACACTTGCGATCTCACGGGATGTTTAGGGATTGTTCAGCGCTTGAAAGGTCTTGACACCTGTGCTATACTCTAATAGTCAAAGATAGTCAGAATCTTTGCCAGGAGGTTTGTATGCGCCTGAGCGACATGATTGAAGAATTTATTAAAGAGCTATGGGAGAGCGATGATACCCAGGTGGAGTTGAAGCGCAACGAGCTGGCGGAGCATTTCCAGTGCGCGCCTAGCCAAATCAACTACGTCCTGTCCACCCGCTTTTCCCCGGACCATGGCTATGCTGTTGAAAGCTTCCGCGGGGGCGGCGGCTTTATCCGGATTATCCGTTTAAAGGAGGATGACAGCATCCATTTAAACTACCTGGTCAATGAAAGGGTGGGGGAGTCCATCAGCGCCCAGGAGGCCAGGCTCCTGTGTTTGCAGCTGGCTAACCAGGGTAGGATACCAAAGAACATGGCGGAGGTCATGTATGCGGCGGTCAGCCCCCAGGCCCTCTGCGTGCCCATCCCCGAGACTTTGAAGAACGCCATTCGCGCCAAGACTTTGCGCCATATGCTTTTGCAAATTGCGCAGCAAAGTGAGTAAAGGAGGACAAGATGATTTGTGAAGTATGCCGCCAGAATAACGCGGATATTGTATTTAAAACTGTGACCGGGAATCAGGTCGCCACCAAGGCCATGTGTCTGTCCTGCGCTCATGAAATGCAACAGGACATGGTCAAGATCTTCATGGCGTTGGGCTTTAAAAAAGAACAGGTGGAGGAGCAGGCCATAGCGCCTGAACCAAAGGCGGTCATGCCTCGCTTTATCTGCACCTCCTGTGGCAGGCCCTATGAAAAACTAGATGAGCAGACCATGGCCGGCTGTAAAACCTGCTATGACGCCATGCGCGAGGATCTAAAAACCTATGCCGGTGAGGCAGTGATAAAGACCCAGTCTTTGGATGAGCCTTCTACAGAAGAAATCATCACTGAGCCTGTTGATGTCCTAAAAGAGCTTCGCTACCACTTAATGGAAGCAGTGATTGCAGAGCGCTATGAGGAAGCAGCCCAGCTTCGGGACCAGATTGCCCGGCAGGAACAGGGATAAGCCTGAAGAGATGAACCAGAATGTTTTGCTTGCGGAGAGCAGCTTGCGCCGCAATTATGACGCTTTACAATTTTGTCCTCAGAACAACAGGGAGGACCTGGGCAAAAGTGCCAGCCACAGCCTTGGAAAGCTGCGGGATATGTTCCCTGGCTTTCGGCTGATTCCCATGCGTGGCCAGGCTTCTACCGGCCTCTCCTTTATGGAGCAGTTGATGCTGCCCCATGAACTGGGCAAGCTCGATGACGCCTACCTGGTCTTTAATCAAGGGCATAAGGACAGCGCTGCTATCAATTTAGATGAGCACTTGGTTTTAAAAGCCAGGGGTAACCACCAGGAGATACCTGATCTTATCAGCCACATAAACCAGCTTGAAAAAAGCATGGCTGACAGAGATTTTCCCTATGCCTTTGACGCTCAATACGGCTACCTGTCCTACCGACCCTTTTTGGCGGGCAGCGGGCTCTACCTCACCTTGTTGATGCACCTGCCCTTGCTCCACTATTTAAAGCAGATTCGTCCGCTCACCCAGGCCTTGAAGGAAGAAGGGCTGTTTCTAAGGCCAGTCTTTGCGCCGGACGCGCGAAACCCGGCCAGGCTCTTCCTCCTGTCCAATGTATCCAGTCTGAACAAATCCGAGGAAGAAATCAAGGGTTTGGTGGTGCAATGCGCTTCAAACCTTTCCCAAAAAGAAGGAGAGATGCGTCAAAAGGCCATGAACGGTTCTGCCCATTCCATGGTTTTGGACCAGGTCTGGCGATCCTACGGTATTTTGAAGTACGCCAGGCGGCTTTCCGCCAATGACTTTTTAACCCACTGGAGCGGGCTGCGCTTAGGCGCTTCAAGCGGCATCCTGCCGATTGATTTGAACCAGGCTGACAGCTTACTCATCTATGGCAATGACCAGCCTTTCAAAAACGAAGGCGCCTTGCCCAGCACCTACATTTTTCAGCGCGCGGATGCGGTCCGCCAAGCTTTATCAGGAGGATAAGATGCCCATTTTCGGAAGATTTGACCCTAAATCAAAACAAATCCTGGAAACGTCCCAACAGGCGGCGATTTCCTTGCGCCATCGTTTCTGGGGGACAGAGCACCTGCTCATCGGCTTGATGAGCAAGGCCAGGGACGTATTGCATAGCCTGCCCGACCACTTAACCTTAACAGCGGTGGAGGACGCGGTACGCCAATTGTCCTCGCCCAGCCAATTGCCCCCCAAGGTGCTGGAGCTGACCCCGCGGATGAAAAACATCCTGGACACCTCCTTAAGCCGCACCCAAAAGCAGCAGCAGCCCCTGGTCACGCCGGCCATGCTGTGGTATTGCCTGCTGTCTGAGCAGGATGCCGTAGGCGTGCGGATTCTCAGCGTCTTTGGCTGCGATATTGAGGCCTTGAAAAACGAGGCTTCTGATTACCTTCGCGCGACACCGGAGGACCAGCAGGAGAGCAACAAATCCACCCTGGAAAAGAACAGCCGGGATTTGACCGAGCTGGCCCGGCAAAAAAAGCTGGACCCGGTCATCGGACGTGAAAAAGAGATTGAGCGCATGGCGCAGATTCTCTCCCGCCGCACCAAGAATAACCCTGTGCTCATCGGCGCGCCCGGCGTTGGCAAGAGCGCCGTGGCTGAAGGCTTAGCCCAGCGCATCATTGATGAGGAGGTGCCAGACACCCTTTTGGGCAAGCGCCTCTTATCCCTGGACATCGGCAGCCTCATCGCCGGAACCAAATACCGGGGCGAGTTTGAGGAGCGCATGAAGGACGTGGTGACCGAATTGCGGGAGGACCCCAGCATCATTCTCTTCATTGACGAGCTTCAAAACATCATGGGGGCTGGCAAGGCGGAGGGCTCCATCGACGCGGCAGGGATCTTAAAGCCTGCCCTGGCGCGCGGCGAAATCCAGTGCATTGGCGCAACCACCTTGGATGATTACCGCAAGCACATTGAAAAAGACGCAGCCCTCTCCCGGCGCTTTCAGCCGGTGAATGTGGATGAGCCAGACGCGGACAGAACGCTTGAGATTTTAAGGGGCCTTCGCCCGCACTATGAGACCCACCACAAAGTGGTGATCAACGACGAAGCCCTGACCTCTGCCGTAGAGCTCTCCTCCCGCTATATCGCGGACCGTTTCCTGCCGGACAAAGCAGTGGACGTGATGGACGAGGCAGCCTCCCGCGTGCGCTTAAAGGCTTTTGCGCCACCCAAGGACATCAAGGAGCTGGAGCGTCGCTTGGAGCAAATCATCATTCAAAAGCGCAGCGCCATTACCGGCCAGGACTATGAAAAGGCAGCAGACCTGAGGGACAGCGAGCGCCTGATGCGCGATAAAATCGAGGAAGAGCGCAACAACTGGGTCACCCGCAAGGACAGCTTAAAGCCCGAGGTGACGGGGGACGATATCGCTGACGTGGTCGCCAATTGGACCGGTATCCCGGTTCAAAGGATGAACATGGTGGAATCCGCCCGGCTCATGCAATTGGAAGAGACCCTGCACAAAAGGGTCATCGGTCAGGATGAGGCGGTCAGCGCTGTTTCAAAGGCCATCCGCCGCGCACGCGCAGGCCTTCAAGACCCCAAACGCCCCATTGGCTCCTTTATCTTCTTAGGCCCAACCGGCGTTGGTAAGACAGAATTGTGCCGCGCCTTGGGCGAAGCCATGTTTGGGGATGAGGATGCCTTAATCCGCCTGGACATGAGCGAATACATGGAAAAGCACACCGTTTCACGTATGGTCGGTTCCCCGCCTGGTTATGTGGGCTATGAGGAAGGCGGCCAATTGACTGAGCAAGTCCGCCGCAAGCCTTACTCTGTGGTGCTGTTTGATGAGATTGAAAAGGCGCACCCGGATGTGTTTAACATGCTCCTGCAGATTTTGGAGGATGGCCGGCTCACCGACAACACCGGGCGGGTCACGAGCTTTAAGAACACCATCATCGTCATGACCTCAAACGCCGGCGCCACCCAATTGGCCACTGGGCGCTCCCTGGGCTTTGGCGGAAGCAATGAGAAGAGCGGCATGGATCACGAGGAGATGAAAACCCGCGTGATGGATGAAATCAAGCGCGTCTTCAGGCCGGAGTTCCTAAACCGCCTGGATGAAGTGATTGTGTTCCATTCGCTCAACGACAGCCAGATCGCGACCATCGCCGGCCTCATGCTCAAGGTCATCATCAACCGCTTGAAGGAGCGTGGAATCGAACTTGTGTTTAAGGATGACGCCGTGGCGCTCCTGGCCAAGGCAGGCTTTGACCCGCAGTACGGCGCCAGACCCCTGCGCCGCGCCATCCAGAGGATGGTGGAGGACGCGATGAGCAGCCAGGTGGTCTCGGGTGAGCTTCAGGAAGGCGACAAGGTGACCATGTTCGCTTCCGGCGATAAACTGGATTTCACCCTGGAAAAAGCAACCGTGGAAGCGGCAGCCAAGCCCGCACCGGACCCGGTCATTACCTAAACCTGAACCCACAGGGAAGCGTCGTGAAAACGGCGCTTCTTTTTGTGATGAACCCGCGTTTGCCTTGACCAGACAATACAAACAAACTATAATGCAGCAGAAGTACAGGGGGAGGACCAGGCATGCAAAATCAGCAGACTTTTTATATCACAACACCCATTTATTATCCCAGCGGGCACATGCACATCGGGCATACCTATACCACTGTCGCCGCTGATACCATCACGCGCTTTAAGAAGCTGACTGGTCATAAAACCTATTTCCTCACCGGCACGGATGAACATGGGCAGAAGATTGAGCGCCGCGCCCAAGAGGCAGGGGTTAACCCGCAGGCCTTTGTGGACAACATCGTGGCGGACACCAAAAAGCTCTGGAAGTTGATGAACATTGAATATGATGATTTCATCCGCACCACGGATGAGCGGCACATGAAGGCCGTTCAGAAAATCTTTCGCAAGCTCTATGACCAGGGGGACATTTATAAGTCCGCCTATGAAGGCCAGTATTGCACCCCTTGTGAGGCCTTTTGGACTGCCTCCCAGTTAAAGGATGGAAAATTTTGCCCGGACTGCGGGCGGGAGACCGAGCTGGTGCGGGAGGAAAGCTATTTTTTCCGCATGAGCAAATACCAGGACTGGCTGATCAACTACATCAAAGAAAATCCCAATTTCATCCAGCCACCCTCCAGGGCCAAGGAGATGTTGCAAAACTTCCTCCTGCCCGGGCTTCAAGATTTGTCCGTCAGCCGCACCACCTTCAAATGGGGTGTCCCTGTGGACTTTGATCCGGGCCATGTCATCTATGTCTGGATTGACGCGCTGAGCAACTACATCACCGCGCTTGGCTATGAGTCGCAGGATGACAGCCTGATGAAAACCTTCTGGCCGGCCAATGTTCAATTGGTGGGCAAGGAAATCGTGCGCTTCCATACCATCTACTGGCCCATCATGCTCCACGCCCTGGGCTTGCCTCTTCCCAAGCAGGTCTTTGGCCATGGGTGGCTGTTGTTTAATGACGACAAGATGAGCAAATCCAAAGGCAACGTGGTGTACCCCCGCCCGGTAGTCAAGCGCTTTGGCGCGGACGCGCTGCGGTATTACCTCATGCGTGAGATGCCCTTTGGGTCTGATGGTAACTACACCAATGAGGCCATGATGACCAGGGTCAACTCCGACTTGGCCAATGACCTTGGCAACCTCCTAAGCCGCACGGTCGCCATGATTGAAAAATACTTTGGCGGCAGCGTCCAAAGCCCCAACGCCTATGAGGAAGTGGACAAGGCCTTGATTGAGCAGGTTGAGCTTTTGCCAAAGCGCGTTGAGAATGAGATGGATGCCCTGCAATTCCCGCAGGCCCTATCTGAAATCTGGAAGGTCATTTCCGCCTGCAACCGCTACATTGACGCGACCCAGCCCTGGGTCTTAGGACGGGATGAATCCGGGAAAGCTAGGTTGCAAACCGTGCTGTACGTGCTGGCGGAAAGCCTGCGCTTTGTGGCGATCCTCATCAGCCCTGTGATGCCTGAAACGCCGGACAAGATATTTACCCAGCTGGGCCTTTTGGATGAAAATCTTAAAACCTGGGATTCCCTCTCCGCCTTTGGTGGGACACCGGCAGGCCAAATGGTCAGGAAGGGGGAGGCCGTCTTCCCGCGCATCGACATCAAGGCAGAGCTCCCCCTCCTGGAAGCGGACAATGCGCTTGAGCTTGGGCAAACAGAAAAGGTAGAGGAAGCCCCTGCTGCTGAACAAAAGAAGGAAGAAGACCCCCTTATTGACATTGCAGATTTTCAGAAAATCCGCTTGAAGACGGCACTGGTCCTGTCCTGTGAAAAGGTGGAAAAGAGCGATAAGCTGCTCCAATTCCGCTTGAAGGTGGGGGAGGAGGAGCGCACCGTGCTCTCCGGCATCGCTAATCACTACAAGCCAGAGGATTTGGTGGGCAGAACCCTGGTGCTGCTGTCCAACCTGGCCCCGCGCAAAATCCGCGGTATCATGTCCCAAGGCATGCTCCTTTGCGCGTCCACGGAAGATGACAGCGTGCTAAAGCTGCTTACCGTGGATGAGGGCATCGGGGACGGCATGGACATCTCCTGATGGCTCAGGTGCGCTTGTTTGATTCCCACTGCCATTTGGATGATGCGCAGTTTGATACGGACAGGGAGGAACTCATCAACTCCCTGCCTGGTCTTGGTGTTTTTGCCTGTTTAACCTGCGGCAGCGACCTTGCTTCCTCCAGAGCCTGCGTTAACCTGGCAAAGTCCAATGAAATGATCTATGCCGCTGCTGGCATTCACCCCCATGAGGCCAGCAAGGAAGGCGCTGATGACTTCAATGCCATCCGAGAGTTGCTCGCGCATGAGAAGGTGGTCGCCCTGGGGGAAATTGGGCTGGATTTTTATTATGAGTTTTCGCCCCGGTCCATTCAGGAAGAACTGCTTAATAGGCAACTGGACCTGGCCTATGAATTGGTCCTTCCCGTGGTGCTCCATGTCAGGGAAGCGCATGGGCGCATGATACAGATTTTAAATGAGCGCAAGGGACAATTGCCCAAAGGGGTGCTGCACTGCTTTTCTGGGAGCGCGGAAAGCGCCAGGGAGTATGAGCGCCTGGGTTTTCATATCTCCTTTGCCGGTTCCCTCACCTTTAAAAACGCGCACAACCTGAGCGAGGCAGCCCTGGCTGTCAGCCCGGAGCGCCTGCTCATTGAAACGGACAGCCCCTATTTAGCGCCAGTTCCCTTCAGAGGCAAGCGCAATGACCCATCCAAGGTAAAGGAGGTTTGCCGCTTCCTGGCTGACCTGCGTGGGGTGAGTGAAGCAGAAATGGCCCAACTCACCTTTCAGAATGCCTGTGACCTGTTGAATATCCAAATCCATTGACCAAGGCTTGGTCAAATATGACATTCATGTTAATTATGTTAAAGATTCAAGAACAACCTGCCCCATTTTGTGATATACTATTGCAACCATCCGGGAAAGGCTGGCTTTTGTGACGCGAAGACTGATTTTAGCCTCCTCCTCGCCCAGGCGGCAGGAACTACTCAGCCAGATGGGGCTGGATTATCAGGTATTCTCCCCGGATGTGGATGAAAATCTGTCAGGCCCCCCGGAAAAGGTGGTAAGGGCCCTGGCAGAGCGCAAGGCCAAGGCGGCAGCGCAAACCTACCCCAATGACCTTGTACTGGCGGCTGACACCCTGGTGTGTGTCAATGGGGTCTCCCTGGGCAAGCCCACGGATGAAAGCGACGCCAAGCGGATGCTTCGGCTTTTATCCGGTTCCTGGCATGAGGTGTACACGGGCGTCTGCTTGATCACCAAAGCAAAAACCTTGGTTGAAATGGCCTTAACGCAGGTTTTCTTTGCTCCTCTTAATGAAGAAGAGATGGATGAGTACATTAAGAGCGGGGAGCCATTTGGCAAGGCCGGGGCTTATGCCATCCAGGGCCGGGCTTCCATGTACATTGAGGAAATCAGGGGCAGCTACACCAATGTTGTCGGCCTGCCCACCTCAATGGTACGCATGATGCTACAAAAAATTGACTGACTATAAGGGACGGAACGCATTACATGGCAATCATTGCGCCTGATATCGGCATAGATTTAGGGACATCCAACACGCTAGTTCATGTCCGCAAACGGGGGATTCAGATTAACGAGCCCACCCTGCTGGTTGTGACAGGCAATGAAAAACGGACCATCAAGGCCATCGGGCAGGACGCCCTGGCCCTGGTTGGAAGAACCTCCGCAGGCGATGTGGCTGTGCGGCCGCTTCAGGACGGCACCGTGAAGGATTTTGACCTGACTGAAATCATCCTGCGCTATTTTATCAGGAAGGCCATTGGCGTTTCCCACCTGGTTAAACCCCGGGTCTATATCACTGTTCCCAGCCGCATCTCCCCGGTGGAAAAGCGCGTTATCCGGGAGGCAGCGGCCAGCGCAGGCGCCCGGAAGAACGCTATTCATCTAATTGATAAGCCCTTTGCTTCCGCCTTTGGTTCCGGGCTCCCGGTCTTTGCGCCAGAGGGCAGCATGGTGGTGGATATTGGCGGTGGAACAACCGAGGTCGCGGTAATCGCGCTGGGCGGCATTGTCCTCTCCCGCTCCATTCCCCAAGGGGGGATCAAGATGGACAATGTGATTGTGGAGTTTATCAAGCACGAGCACAACATGTTAATTGGTGACCGGATGGCTGAGGACATCAAGATTGACTGGGGCAGCGCCCTGCCCTCTTCTGATGAGCGCAAGGTGGTGGTGCGCGGGCGTGATTTGATTACCGGATTGCCGCAAACAGCAGAGATCGCCTCCAGCCGATTCCATGCAGCGCTGCATGGCCCCTGCCTTAAAATCTTGGATACCATTCGGGAGATTCTGGATAAGACGCCGCCCGAATTGTGCAGCGATATTTTGCGAAAGGGCATCCACCTGGTGGGTGGAGGCTCCCAACTGTACGGTCTGGATCGCTTTTTGGCGTCTGAACTCAGCTTGCCGGTGACCTTGGCCCGTGACCCCATGCTGACGGCTGTGACGGGCGTTGGCACCATGGCGGAGCACACGGAGATTTTGCACAAACTGACCAGGTCGAACTTCTTGCGGGATGACAATGCCTAAATTCTTTAAAGGTAAAAAGGAAGCCGCGGAAAAGCGGCCGGCAAATGCCCAACAAACCAGCCAGGAGCGCCAGCGCGGCTTAAGCCGCCTTTTGGGCCTGGTAGTGGCGGTATTGCTGATTGTGATCATTGCGATTATGGTTCTCTCCCAGCTGTTTGATACGCCCATCCTCCAGGCGCCCAGGCAGGTGGTTGCGCGCATCATCACGCCCATCCAGCGGGCTTTTGCCGGCGGCACAGACTTTGTTGTGGACTACCTTCGCTCCTTAAAGCTGCGCAGCAACTGGGAGCATGAGTACAACCTCCTGCGTGACCAGGTGGACGAGCTGACCGACCAGGCCATGCTGGCCAATGCCCTGCAGCAGCAATTGCAAGCTTATGAAGA
>CAYOOZ010000028.1:0-2589 GCA_964405705.1 uncultured Christensenella sp. | reverse complement strand
GCATCAAGGCCAACATCATCGGCCGGGACACCAGCAATTATTCCTATGTCATCACCCTGGATGTGGGCAGCAACCATGGTGTTTCCAACAACATGGCGGTGGTGGTTCCAGGCTCCCTGGTGGGCATCACCTTTGACACCCTGCCAAACTCCACCAAGGTGCGCGGCATCATCGACTCTGACTGCTATGTGGAAGCTTTGATTGAATCAAACCGTGACCCCGGGACGGTTTCTGGTACCTTGGCCATAGATGGTGAGCCTTTTTGCCGGATGTACTACTTGACCTACACCACCCTGCCCCGCCCGGGCGATATGGTGGTTACCTCTGGCATGAACACCGGCTTGCCCAAGGGCATTCCGATTGGTCGGGTGCGTGAATCCACCCGCGGGATGGAGGATTCCAAACAGTATATTGTCCTGGAGCCCATCACAGACTTTGACCACATTGAGTATGTCATCGTCTACCGCTATACCAGGCAGGCCAGCCAGGCGGAGAGAATCATGCCCGAACAGCCCACCTTTGTTCCGCTTTCCTCCATCCGCCCTGTGCCCACCTTGATTGGGCAGGCGCCGCCAGAAGCGGACCCCAATGCCAGCCCTTCGCCTGAAATCACCCCCTCACCAAGCCCCAGCCCAAGCCCAAGTCTGGCGCCCAGCCTGACACCTCCTGCTGGGGATGAGGTTGAGGAAGTTCAGGATGACACTGGCGTTTATAACGCGCCCATCATCATTGACACCACGCCCACCATCGCGCCCTCGGCCGAGCCCATCACGCCCAGCCCTTCGCCCACCATGGGCCCTGATGCCTTGACTGTCGAGGAAGATTAGTCATGCAGGGCTTGTTACGCAAGGGGGGGCATGTCACCCGCGCTGCCATCAAGTTTCTAAAAGTGCTCTTGATGATTCTGCTCTTCTTCCTTTTGCAGACCACGGTGATGCCGCATCTGAAAATCAGCGGCATCATGCCAAACCTGTTGATGGTCATCATCGCCATTTTGACAGTCAGCTATGGAAAGCTGTATGCTTTCATTGCGGGCGCCTTGATCGGTGTGATTTTAGAGGCGATGAGCTTTTCCATCCCCTTGTTCTACCTGATCATCTATCCGGTTTTGGCCCTCCTGTGCGCCCAGGTGTTTGCTGATATGTCAGACATCAAGCGCGAAATGCGCAGAATCCGCGAGGCCCAACGCCAAAGCGAAGCCGCCGCCGAAATCAAAGCCCCCTTCCTCAAAAAAAAGCTGCGCTTGCGCATCAGGCGTGATTCCCCACACGACTTAAACGCGCATCTGCGCATCCTCCTCAATGCCCTGATGCTGGTGGCCCTGTATGAGGGCGTGATGCTGGTCTATATCGCCTTATCCGGTATCAGCATTGGCTTTATCCACTTCCTGCGCATTTTTAACACCCTGCTGTACACGGCAGCCTGCTGTATCCTGATGTTCCCGGTGCGTTCCTTCCTGGGTCTTTATAAACGCCGCAGGAAGGCCAGCCAGCTGATTGAAAACCAGGAATTGGGAACGGACCGCGAGCTTTTGCGGCAATTGGCCTTGGTGCCCGATGAGGTGCCCGCGCCCAAAAAACCAGTTTTCCAGTTCTTAAAGAAAAAACCCAAGGAAGCGCCGCCTGCTTCCCAAACCCCGATGCAGCCGGAGGCTGCGTCAAGTGACCCCGAAGGGGAGGTGCCCATCGAATGAAAATCGAAAAATCCACCGTCAGGCGTTTTATGATTTTTGGTCTGGTCGTTATCCTGTTATTCTCTGCGCTTTTATTCAAGCTCTATGACCTACAGGTGGTCAACGCGGACCAATACCAGCAGTCCGCAGAAACAGGCAGCTATAAAACCATCCGCCTCACCGGCAAGCGCGGCATGATTACAGACGCGGAGAGCGTGGTTTTAGCGATGAGCGAGGACATCTACAACCTGACCTTCCTCTTGTCCAACACCCAGTTAAAGGAGTCCTACTACAAGCAGTTCACGCCCTCCATCCTCCAAGCAAATCGTGGAATCATACGGCAGCAAGCTGAAAAACGAGTTCGTTATTCAGCGCAACCCGGAGACCACGCTCCTTGAGTTTAACTTTGGCTCGGGCGTCTCTGAAAAGGCCCTGGCCATCCGGGAAAGCCAATGGCGCGCCAACCATTATTTGAGTGTCTCCCGCTTTCCAACGGCGGAGGACTGTTATAACCATTTATTAAAAATTTACTTGATTGATCCGGATTTGGATGAGGATACCATTCGCCAGGTGATGGCGGTGTATTCCGAGATGCGCATGAACATCTTTAACTCCCTGCCCGTGGTCATCGCTAACAACATTCCCTTTGAGGCTGTTCAGGAGATTTCCGGACTTTCCATGAGCCTGCCCGGCATGGGCATTGAGGTGGGGGAGAAGCGCGTTTACCCCAGGAGCACCGTGGCCTCCCAGGTCATTGGATATGTGGGGCCAATTTCTGAGTCTGATAATTATCAGACCGAATTAAAGCCCATGGGCTATGCCTTAAACGACATCATCGGCAAGGACGGCATCGAAAAATCCATGGAGAACTGGCTGACCCCCAACATCTCCAGCCGCACCGGCAGCCGGGTGATGGA
>CAYOOZ010000027.1:3612-16630 GCA_964405705.1 uncultured Christensenella sp. | reverse complement strand
GGCCGGAGCCGGACTTGGTGTACTGGGCGATGTTCTTGTCCAGTTCCACAAAGTACTTCATCGCCTCATCGTGGCCCTTCATCTGCACCATGGTGTTGATGATGAGCTTGGCCGTGCCGGCGGTATTGGGGTTGGACATCCAGATCAAGCCCTTGTACTCGGGCTTTAAGAGGTCATCCCAGCCCTCGGGCACGGGCAGGCCCAGGCGCTCCAATTCCTCGGTGTTGACCATGAAGCCCAGGATGCCCTTATAAATGCCATACCACTGGCCATCCTTGTCGCGGTAGGAATCGTTGATCAGGTTGACAGCGTTCTTGGCCTCATAGGGCAAAAGCCAGCCGGCGGCCGCGGTCTCGTTGTAGGGGTCGGTGGTGCCGCCAAACCAGACATCAGCGGAGGGGTTGCCCTTTTCCTCAGTGATCTTGGCCTGGACCTCGCCTGTGGACAGGCGGGTGTAGTACACCTTGATGCCATAGATGCTCTCAAAGTTCTTGGCGACCGCCGCCACATGCGCTTCCTCAGAGGAGCCATAGATCACCAATTCGCCCTCGGCCTTGGCCGCTTTGATCAATTCCTCCATGTAGGCGTCACTCTCAGCGGACACGGGCAGGAACAAGCCCAGGAGAAGGGTGAGGGAAAGCAGGTAAACAAATAGTTTTTTCATCTTGTGCTTCCTTTCTGTATTCGGATTTCCACCTTGATTTTAGGGGGATGCGCCTTTTTAGTCAAGCAATTGGATAAAAATTGGACAAAACACACAGAGACTTTACAATACATGGTGTTTTTGTGCGGTGTTTTTCCGTCTTGTATAAACCCGCCGGCTATGTTATCTTGAGGTAGCAGAACAACATCGATCACAAGATCCAGGGCAAGCCCCTGGCAGGATATATTTTTTCCTCGAAAATCATGGCACAGACGAATGGCCATGAAAATATATGTGGAGGTACTTCGCGCATGAGAAAACTTCTGGCTCTCCTCCTGACCGCCTGCATGCTACTGCCGCTTGGCATGGCCTTTGCCGGTGAAACGACTGTTGTGGGCACGCCCCGCAATGAAACCCTGATTGTCGAAATGCAAAACCCGACCCAGACCGCGGGGCAGTTTAACCCCATGATGCAGGGCACCAATATGGGCACTGGCATTCAGCAGCTGCTCTGGGGCAACCTGTATGAGATTGACACCGTCAAGGGCGAACAGTTCCCCTCCCTGGCGGAAGCCTTCCCGGAGTCCAATGAGGACTTCACCGAGCACATCATCAAAATCCGCAAGGGCATCAAGTGGTCTGACGGCGTGGATTTCTCCGCCAAGGACGTTCACTACACCATGAACCTGATGCTCACCAACCCGGATGCCCGCTCCAATGGCTATTATCAGCAGATTTTCTCCTCCATTGAATTGGTGGATGATTACACCTTAAAGCTGGTCACCAAGATGAGCTTCCCCCTCCTGGCCGAGTCCATCGGCGTTCTCATCTGGGGCAATGACCTGCGCGTTGTGCCCGAGCACATCTATTCCAAGCTGGACAACCCCTTGACCTTTAAGGACAGCAACCCGGTTGTCACCGGCCCCTACACCGTCAAGCAGTTTGACGAATTGGGCAACTGGATTTATTACGCGCTGCGCGAGGACGTTCAGTTCTCCGACGTGGGCGTGGTCACCGGCACCGTGCCCAAGGCCAAGCACGTCCTCTTCCAGACCTTTGGCGATGACGCCACCCGCACCATGACCATGCTGTCCAACAACGTGGACATCATGGTGGAAGTCAGCCCGGAAAACTGGGAGGTCATGCAGACCAATCCCAAGGCTGCCATGTGGTATCCGGAATACCCCTACGCGCTGTTTGATGACCCCTGCTCCAAGGGCATTGCCATCAACTGCGCCAAGGCGCCCTTCTCTGACCCCAACTTCCGCTGGGGCCTAGCCCTCGCCATGGACTTTAAGGAAGTGTCCATGAACATCTTCAACGGCGCCGGCCGCGCCAGCGTCCTTCAGATTCCCGCCACTGCCTCCATGCAGGAGCTCTACTACAAGCCCATGGAAGAATGGCTGGAGAACTTTGAATTAGAAGACGGCTACAAGCCCTTCAACACCAATTACGCCCGCGAGATGGCCGAAATCTTAGGCGCTCAGGGCATCGCGATGCCGGATGACGACAAGCTGCTGGACGACATGTTTGGCATCGGCTCCTGGAAGCATGACCCCGAGCAGGCCACCAAGCTCTTCCAGAAGGCCGGGCTTGAGCTCAAGGATGGCAAGTGGTTCTACGAAGGCCAACCCTTCTCCTTCACCTGCAACATCTTAGCTGACACCGAAGCCCAGGCCGGCCGCGGCGGCGAGGCCGCTGTGGACCAGTGGATCAAGTTTGGCTTGGATGTCACCCCGGTGAAGATGACCCACACGAACTTCACCAACGCTGAATCCCTGGGCGAGTTTGACGTGGGCGCCTATTGGCCCTCCTGCGCCATCATCCGCAACCTCTATCGGCAGATCAACGGCTGGGACGGCGACCTCATCAAGCCCATTGGCGAACTGTCCTCCGGCGGCAACGGCGAGCGCCTCAACAGCCCGGAATTGACCGCCAAGATCCACGAGCTGGCCACCGTCTCCTCCCAGGATGAGCGCAGCTATGAGCTGTCCACCGACATCCTGAAGATCTTCGTGCAGGAAATGCCCTTCATCGGCTTCCACTCCGGCACCAAGTTTGTTCCCACCAACAACACCTACTGGACCAACTACCCCACCAGCGAGAACCCCTACAACGGCCCCTGGTGGTGGTGGAGCGCGTTTAAGTACATCCTGCCCCACATTGAGCCCGCGCAGTAAGCTTTAGACAAAAAGGCAGCTCCTGCCGCACCCCGGCAGGGGCTGCCTTCCAATTCAAGGAACTGTAAGGAAGTAGGGCCAATACATGAAAGCTTGGAAATACATCGGACTAAGGCTTTTAACCTGGGCACTGGTCATCTGGATTGGGGTGACCTTTGTGTTCATCATCCCCAGGGTTTTCCCCTCCAACCCGGTTGAAAACATGATCTCCCGCATGACCTCCATGTCCGGCACCATGGACGCCACCCAGGTGGAAGCCTTAAGGCGGCAGTTGCGCGTGCAGTTTGGCCTGGATGGCACGCTGTGGGAGCAGTACACCACCTACATCAAAAACGGGCTCTTTGGCTTTAACTTTGGGCCCTCCCTGATGAATTACCCCACGCCGGTTGGCGAAATCATCGCCAGATACCTGCCCTATACGCTGTTTTTATCGGTTACCTCGGTCATCATCGCCTGGACGGTGGGCAACCTCATCGGCCTTCTGGCAGGCTTCCGCAAAAACAAGCGCAGCTCCAAAATTTTGGAGGGCATCGCCATCGCCATCTACCCCATCCCCTACTTTATCCTGGCGCTGGTCTTGCAAATTGTCTTTGGTTTTCTCCTGGGCTGGTTCCCCATGACCACCAATATTTTAACCACCACCAAGGACACAGGCGTCTTTTTGGCCTCCCTGCTGCGCAACTCCATCCTCCCGGCCCTCTCCCTTTTGCTGGTGGGCACCGGGTGGTGGATTATCTCTATGAAATCATTGTCCAGCTCCATTGCGGAGGAGGATTTTGTACAATACGCGCGCTACCGCGGGCTGACGGAGCGGCGCATTGGCGCGTCCTATGTGTTGCGCAACTCCATCATCTCCCAGGTCACCGCCCTGGCCCTGTCCTTGGGCGGGGTGTTCAACGGCTCCCTGATCACAGAGATCGTGTTTAACTACCCGGGCGTGGGCAAGCTGATCCAGCAGGCCATTCTCTCATCGGACTACAACATGATTTTGGGCACCATCACCATCTCCATCATCGCCATTGCCACTGCCACCCTCATCGCGGACCTCATTTATCCCTTCATTGACCCGCGCATCCGCTACAGCTAAGAAAGGGGGAAGGGAAAATGAAAGTATTCTGGTCAAACGCCTCCTTAAGGCTCAAAATCGGCATCTTTGCCCTGCTGTTTTTCCTGATTGTCGGGTTTATTCTTCCTTTGTTCCCGCACACCAACCCCATCACCTACAACACCTATTTAAAAAACCTAAAGCCCAATGCCACCAACTGGCTGGGCACCACGGCCCTGGGGCAGGACATCTTCTGGCTCTTGATTGAGTCGCTGCGCAACTCCATTATCATTGGCCTCATCGTGGCCACCATCGGCACCCTGGTGGGCACCTTTGTGGGCTTATTATCCGGCTTTTTGGGCGGCTTTTGGGACCGGGCGCTGATGGTCTTGACCGACACCTTTGTGGTCATCCCCTCCCTGCCCATCTTAATCCTGATGACCTCCCTGATGAAGGGGCAGGCCGGCATCCTCATGCTGGCCCTCACCCTGGGGCTCTTTGCCTGGGCCTGGCCCTCCCGCCAGGTGCGCTCCATGGCGCTGACCTTAAAGGAGCGGGACTTTATCCAGACAGCCTGGTTCTCCGGTGAGAGCGCGGTGCAAACCATTTTCACAGAGATCTTGCCCTTTGTCTGGACCTGGGCCCTGTCCAACTTTATGAACGCGACCCTGGTTGCCATCGCGGCGGAAAGCTCCCTGGCCGTCCTGGGCCTCTCCCCCGCCAACCTGCCCACCCTGGGCAACATGATCCAATGGTCGCGCGAGCGCAACGCCATCCTTTTAAAGCAATGGAACTGGATTGGCCCGCCGGTCATCATCACCATCCTGCTGTTCGTGGGCCTTTTCCTGTTGATAACTGGCTACAACGACTACCAAACGCGCAAGAGGGGGAGATAAAGTGTTAAAATTAGAGAATTTATCCGCCTCCTACCAGACCCTCTATGGGGATGTGGACGTGGTCAAGAATGTCACCTTTGACATCCATGAAAACGAGATTTTTGGCATCGCGGGCGAGTCCGGCTGCGGGAAAACAACCCTGCTAAAGGCCCTGTACGACATCGTTGCCTACCCCCTTATCATCAAGGGCGGCAAGGTGGTCTTAACAGGCGAAAAGGACGGCCAGCCCTTCCACTATGAAACCGGCAACATCAAAAAGACCTGGTGGAACAACATTTCCTACATCCCCCAGGCCGCGCAGAGCGTCTTAAACCCCATCACAAGGCTCAAAAACCAGTTTTTGGACTCCCTCAGCCCGCAAAACAGCGGCAAGGAGGACAAGGCCAAGACCTTAAAGCGGGTAGAGGACTACCTGGTGGAACTCAACCTCTCCCCGGATGTCCTAAACGCCTTCCCCTTCCAGCTCTCCGGCGGCATGCGCCAGCGTGCCATCATCGCCCTGGCCACCTTCATGTCCCCCAACGTCATTTTGGCGGATGAGCCCACCACCGCGCTGGACGTCGTGGTGCAGCGGGGCATCCTCATGATGCTCACCAGGCTGCAGCGGCAGAACAAAAACACCCTGGTAATTGTCAGCCATGACATGGGCGTGCACTACCAGATCACCGACCGCATCGGCATCATGTACTCGGGCAGCTTTGTGGAGTTGGGCAAGACGGAGGACATTTTCAATGACCCGGTCCACCCCTACACCATCATGCTCATTGGCGCCCTGCCCCGCATCGGCGACAGAACGCAGAAAACCGGCATCCCGGGCCGGCCGCCGGACCTGAAAAACCCACCGCCGGGCTGCCGCTTCGCACCCCGCTGTCCCCATGCCTTTGAGCGCTGCGCCAAGGAGGTGCCCGCGTTTTTGGAGGTCATGCCCGGGCGCTTTGCGGCCTGCCACCTATTGGAGAACGGAGGACGCGTGAATGGCTGAAAAACTGCTTGAATTAAAGGAAGTGTCCAAGGTTTTCCGCATTGGCGGGATGCTCCTGGGCAAGAAAATCCGCGCGGTCTCCGGCGTATCCCTGGACATCGCGGCGGATAAGCCGGTCATCCTGTCCGTTGTGGGCGAGTCCGGCTGCGGGAAAACCACCCTGGCCAAGATGATTTTGCGCGTGCACACCGCCGATGAGGGCAAGATTCTCTTAAACGGCCAGGATTTCGCGGACAAGAAGCACTACAAGTCCGTCAATTTCCGCCTGGATGTCCAGCCCATCTTCCAAAACCCCTATGAGTCCTTCTCCCCCAGAAAGCCGGTGGACAGCTATTTGTACAACACCGCCCTGCGGCTGAAGATTGCCAAAACCAAAGCCGAAGCCGATGAATTGATTGACCGGACCTTGCGGGATGTTGGCCTCTCCCTTGAAGCGGTCAAGGGCAAATTTTCCGCCCAGTTCTCCGGCGGGGAATTGCAAAGGGTGTCCATCGCCCGCGCCCTTCTCACCAAGCCCAAGCTCATCATCGCCGATGAGCCGGTGGCCGCCATTGACGCGTCCATGAAGATGAACATCGTCAACCTCTTTAAGGAGCTCAAGGAGAAATACAAGGTCTCCTTCATCTACATCACCCATGACCTGTCCACCGCCTACTACATCTCCGACTACATCGCCACCCTCTACCGCGGGGTTTTAATTGAGTACGGCCCGGCCAAGGCCATCATGGACGCCCCTGCCCACCCCTATACCGAGCTATTGATGAACGCCATCCCCAGGGTGGGCGACAAGTGGAGGCAGGATGTGGCCCTGCCGGACATGGAGGACAAGGAGTACAGCCAGGAGTTTTGCAAGTTTGTTACCCGCTGCACCTATGCCACAGAGCGCTGCCGCACCGTGCCCCCGCCCATGGACGAGGTGGGGAAAGAGCGCAAGGCGCTGTGCCACTACCCCCTGGTGAATGAGACGGTGGTCGCGCCATGAAACGATGCCTGATCATCTTTCTCATGCTCTGCCTGCTGTTGCCGGGCCTGGCCTTGATGGAAAAGACACCCAAAAAGGAGCCCCTGACCCTGCGCGTCTACCTGTATGACCCCTGCGGCGGCTGCGCGTCCGCGGATGCCGGCTGCCGGGACTGCGCCGTCATCACCCAGATCTTGGACCGGCTAATCCAACAAAACCGCGGCATGTATGAGCAGGGCGACCTGGTCATCAAGGTGCGCAACCTCATGTTTGCCACCGTGTACAAGGAATACGAGGCCTACTTAAAGGGCTTTAACCTGCCCCCCGATGTCCTTAGGGACCCGCCCCTTTATTTAATCGGGGAGCCCGGCTGGGGCAAAACCCTCTCCGGCGAGGAAAACGAGGGCCAGCTCCCCGCCCTCATCAAAGATGTCCGTGACAGCATGCCTGAGGACGCCGCCTGGCGGCGGGATACCCTGGAAGGCCAGACCCTCTTGGCCCCCAGGAGCGATGACCCAAACGACATCCTGCCCTCAGACAGCCTCATTGTCTATTTCTACAAGGATTACTGCCCCTATTGCAAGGAATTAACACCCCTGTTTGACAGCCTGCCGGAAACCATCACCTTAAAAGACGGCACCACCAGCCGCGTGCGCTTTGTCAGCCTGGAAAAACAATTGCCCCGGGAGATGGCCGTGGTACAGCGCTATTATGACAAGCTCTTTGTCCACCCCGACCGCCAGTACGTCCCCATGGTCGTCATTGGGAAAAAGGCCCTCTTTTTGAAGGATGAGATTGAGAAGGGGCTGATGGACGCGCTTTTGAACGAGGAGGGGCTTTTGACGGACAGGTCGCTGTTGGACACACTAAAAGAATGAATAAAAAGAACGTTGGGGGCATTCTTGAAAGAATGCCCCCAAACCCCCTAAGAACTTCATTATTTAGATAAAAACTCCAAACTAATTGTTTTGCGCCGCTTTTTTCAAAAAGCGGCCTTTTATCGTCCTTTCATCCCTTAAACCTTGCCCAGCGCTTGCGTGAGGTCTGCCAGAATATCCTCGATGCTCTCAAGGCCGACTGATAAGCGGATGAGCTCGGGCGCAATGCCAGCTTTTTTGAGCTCCTCCTCATTGAGCTGTCCATGGGTGGTGGTGGCGGGGTGGATGACGCAGGACTTGGAGTCCGCGACATTGGCCAGGAGGAGGAAGAACTGGAGCGCGTTGATGAAGCGGCGGCCGGCCTCAAGCCCGCCCTTGACGCCAAAGGAGAGGATGCCGCCGGCGCCTTTTTTGAGGAAGGCCTGCTGGCGCGCGTGGTAGGGGCTGGATGGGAGCGACGGGTAGTTCACAAAGGCCACTTTTTCATGACGCTCTAAGAACTGGGCAACCGCCAGGGCGTTCTGGGTGTGCCGCTCCATGCGCAGGCTGAGGGTTTCTATGCCCTGGAGGATGAGGAGGGCATTAAAGGGTGAGAGGCAGGCGCCCATGTCGCGCAAAATCTGCGCGCGGATAAGCCCGGCCAGGGGCGCTTGCAAGCTGGTGTAGACCAGGCCGTGGTTGGACGGGTCCCCGTTTGTGAAGCGGGGGAAGCGGGGATTGTTCCAGTCAAAGGTGCCCAGGTCAACAACAGCGCCGCCCACCGCGGTGCCGTTGCCGTTTAAATACTTGGTGAGGCTGGTGACCACAATGTCGATGCCCAGGCCCTTGACCTGACAAAGATAGGGCGTTGAAAAGGTGTTGTCACAGACCAGGGGCAGGCCATGCTTGCGGGCCAGGGCAGAGATGGCGGTGAAATCCGGGATGTTCATGCCGGGGTTGCCCAGGGTTTCAATGAAGATGAAGCGGGTCTTTTCCGTGATGGCGCTTTCCAGGGCGAATAGATCCTCCTGGTCTATAAAGCGGCAGGTGATGCCGGCGCACTGGGGCAGGCGCGCGGAAAAGAGGGTGTAGGTGCCGCCATAAATGGAGGCGGCGGAAATGATTTCATCCCCGGGCACGCACAGCGCGTTGACCACGGCGGCAAGCGCCGCCATGCCGGAGGCAAAGGCCACGGTGGCCACCCCGTTTTCAAGCAGGGTGATGCGCTTTTCCAGGGTGTCCACGGTGGGGTTGTCAATCCGGGTGTAGACATAGCCCGGGGTCTGCCGCAAAAAGACGGAGGCCGCGTGCTCCGCTGTGGGGTAGACATAGGCCGTGCTCTGGTAGAGCGGCACGCTGCTGGCCCCGGTCACGGGGTCTGGGGTATAGCCGCCGCGCAGCTGAAGGGTTTCAAAACCCGCTTGTTTCATCCGTCTGTCCTCCTGGTGTGTTCCTGCGGCATATTCTATCACAGCAAGGGCACAAGGAGGCGGCAAAAACCAAACTTGTACACCGGGTTTGGGCCTTTCACGGCTTGCCAAAGGCCGGGGCCTGGTCTATAATGCACCCATCTGACGACAATTCAACATATCCCCTCCAGGGCATTAATTTTGAGAGGACGAGCATGAGTAAAACCAAGGTAGCGTTGTTTGGCACCGGCTTTATCGCGGAAATCCATATGGAGAGCTACACCCGTTTTGTTCCTGACGCCCAGGTGGTGGCCGTTTATTCCAGAAACGCGGAAAAGGCAGCGGCCTTTGCCAAGAAGCATGGCATCCCCGCCTCCTATGACGACATGGGCGCGCTGCTAAACGAGGTCGAGGTCGACGTGGTGGACATCTGCCTGCCCAACTTCAAGCACCACGAGGCCGCAATGAAGGCAGCGATGGCCAAAAAGCATATCATCATTGAAAAACCGCTGTGCTTCACCCTGGAAGAGGCGGATGAGATGATTGCCGCCTGCAAGGAAAACGGCAAGTTCCTGATGTACGCGGAGGAATTGTGCTTTGCGCCTAAGTACGAGCGCGTGCGCGAAATTGTCAATAGTGGCGCCATTGGCGACATCTTTATGCTCAAGCAGGCCGAGCAGCACTCCGGACCGCACAGCCGCTGGTTTTATGAGGCGCAAAAGGCGGGCGGCGGTGTCTTGATGGATATGGGCTGCCATGCCTTTGCCTGGTTTGCCTGGATGCTGAAAGACAAAAACGCCAAGGTCAAAAGCGTATACGCGGACTTGTCCACCATCCTGCACGACACGGACGCGGAGGACCATTCCCTGGTCCTGGTCGAATTTGAAACCGACCACGGCAAGGTCATCGGCCTGGCGCAAAACAGCTGGTGCAAGCAGGGCGGGATGGACGACCACATGGAAATCCTGGGCACCCGGGGCGTGGCCTATGGCGATTTGTTTAAGGGAAACTCCTCCACCGTGTACAGTTTGGACGGCTATGACTACGCCAGTGAGAAGGCCGGCGGCACAACGGGCTGGACCTTCCCCATCTTTGAAGAGGCCTACAACCAGGGCTACCCGGCGGAATTGCGGCATTTTATTGACTGCGTGCGCACCGGGAAGACCCCCAAGGTGACGGGCGAGGACGGGCGGCGCGTGCTTGAAATCCTCTACGCGGCCTATGCCTCGGCCAAGTCCGGGCAGAAGGTGGAGCTACCCTTCCATCAGGTAGTGACCAAGCCCTGGGACCTGTGGAAGAAATAAGGAGAGCGGATGGCAAGTTTTGAACTAAACAGGTTGATGGTCATTGGCGCGCACCCGGATGACTGCGAGGGTGTGGGCGGCTTGGTGAGCAAGCTTTTGGACAGGGGCGTTGAAGTGCGCTTTTTATCAGTGACCAATGGCTCTGGCGGCCATCATGAGACCCCTGGCGCGGCCCTGGTCAAAAGACGGGAGATGGAGGCGCAGATGGTGGCCCGCGTGTTCTCCTTAAGCTATCAGATTTTGGACAATGAGGATGGCCGCCTGGGGGTCAGCCTGCCAGAGCGGGAAGGCCTGCTCAAGGAAATCCGCCTGTTTGACCCGGATATCATCATCACCCACCGGCCGCTTGACTACCACCCCGACCACAGGAATACCTCGCAATTGGTGCAGGACTGCGCCTATTTGCTGCAGGTGCCGGCCATCTGCCCCTTGACCCCAGCCATGAGCAGGATGCCCGCCATCTTTTATATGCAGGATGCCTTCCTGCGCCCGTATCCCTTTACCCCGGATTTGGTGTTTGATATCACAAAGGAGGCGGACACCAAGCTTTTAATGTACCATTTCCACACCTCCCAGATGTATGAATGGCTGCCCTATGTGGGCGGGATGGACCTCTCCCAAATCCCCAAGGATGAGGAGGGGCGGCTGTCCTGGCTGCGCACCACCGCCTTTTTTACCCGCGGGCAGTTTTATGCCCAGCGCTTCAAGGCCGCCTGGGAGCAAAAATACGGCGCGCCGCCCAGCCAAAACAACCACGCGGAAGCGCTGGAAATCTGCAGCTATGGGCGGGAATTAACCCAGGAAGAGCTGCAAAGCGCCTTCCCCTTCTAAGCAGGAGCATGCATTGATACAAGTCGCGAACCTGAGCAAAGCCTATGGGGAGAAAACCGCCCTTTTTGACGTCAGCTTCACCATCAAGACCGGGGAGGTGGTGGGGCTTTTGGGCTTAAACGGGGCCGGCAAATCCACCACCATGAACATTTTAACCGGCTATCTTGCACCCAGCGGCGGCAGCGTTATGATCGAGGGCATTGATCTGAGCCAAAAGCCGCAAAAGGCCAAGCGGCAGATCGGCTACCTGCCGGAGCAGCCGGCCTTTTACAGCGGGATGCGCGTGAATGAGTATTTAAACTTCATCTGTGACCTCAAGAAAATCCTGCCGGACAAGAAGGAGCGCAAGGACCACCTTGATCAGCTGTTTATACAGGTGGGCCTTCAAGCGGTCAAGCGCCGGCTCATCCGCAACCTGTCCAAGGGCTACAAGCAAAGGGTGAGCTTTGCCCAGGCCCTGGTGGGGAGGCCACGGGTCTTGATCTTAGATGAGCCCACCGTGGGGCTGGACCCCTCCCAGGTGGCCGAAATCCGCGCCCTCATCAAGGACATCGGCAAGACGGCCACGGTGCTCATCTCCTCCCATATTTTGAGCGAAATCAGGGAGATGTGCCAGCGGGTCATCGTGTTAAAAGAGGGGCGGGTCATCGCGGATGACACGCCTGATAACCTGGCCGCCCTCACAAGGAGGAAGGAGCAGGTCAAAATCCGGGTCAAGGGAGAGCAGGAGCAAATTGTATCCGCCCTGGGGGCGGGCAGCGGGCTTATCCATATTGAGCTGCTGGGCGAGAGCGAGCCAAAGACAAGGGATGTCCTGGCACAGGCCCCCTTGGGACAGGATGCCAGGGAACTGGTCTTTCATGCGCTTTCTGATGCCGGGCTGCCGCTTTTGCACACCTATGGTGCTGAGGCCAGCCTGGAGGACATCTTTTTGTCGCTGGTAAGGGGGCAGGATGAGCGCAGTCTTTAAGCGTGAAATCAGCGCCTATTTTCATTCCGCTTTGGGCTATGTGTTCTGCGCGGTGCTGTATTTCTTCTCCGGGTATTATTTTTTAACCTACAACATCAAAAACGCCACCACGGATTTTTCAACCCTCTTTTCCCTTTTGTTCTCCGTGGTGCTCTTCATGGTGCCCATCCTGACCATGCGCTTGATGAGCGAGGACAAGCAATCAAGGACCGAACAGGTGCTCCTGACCTCCCCTGTCACCCCACTTGGGATTGTGCTTGGCAAGTACTTCGCCGCGCTGTGCGTGTTTTTATCAGGCATTCTGTCCACCCTGGTCTTGGCCCTTTTGAGCGAGGTATTGGCGCAGGTGGATTGGCCGCTGTTCATCGGGCATTTCATCGGCTTGACCTTCCTGGGCGCGGCCTTGATCGCGGTATGCATGTTCCTCTCCTCCCTGACAGAAAGCCAGGTCATCGCGGCCCTCTTGGGCTTTACGGTCTCCCTCTTTTTGTTCCTCTTGGACGCGCTGTCTGAGATGGTGAGTCCGCCAATGCTACAAAATTTATTTTACTACCTCTCCTTTTTGAGGCGTTATCAACCCTTCACCTATGGCATTCTGGATTTGGCCAACTGCCTGTTTTTTGTCAGCATCGCGGCCTTCTTCCTCTTTTTATCCACCCTGACGCTGGAAAAGCGCCAGTGGAGCTAAGGGGGATGACATGAAAAACAAAGCCAAATTCCAAAACCAGGCCCTCTTTGCCCTCCTGATTCTCCTTGGCCTGCTATCCCTGTTTTTGTTCAACAGGGCTGCCCTTTTGTTGACCAACCGCCACAGCCTCTTTTTTGACCTGACCAGCACCAAGGCCTATCAATTGGATGAGGAAAGCGAGCGCCTGTTGGCCTCCCTCACCTCCCCCGTTTTTATCGATGTTCTCTCCCGGGAGGACAGCTTTGAAGGCAA
>CAYOOZ010000027.1:0-3602 GCA_964405705.1 uncultured Christensenella sp. | reverse complement strand
CGCTACCCAGCCGCCTCCCCCCTCATCAGCCTCAACTTCATTGATTATCAAAAGAACCCTTCCTTTGCGGCCGCGCACCCGGATTTGAACCTGGCCCCGGGCAATATCCTCATCACCTCCGGGGATGAAAAGCGACTTTTGACCTTAAATGAATTGTTCAACTACAGCTATTCCGCTGCCAGCCGCAGCGGCACAGCCGTCTCCTCCTCCCGCGCTCAGGAGGCCATCTCCTCTGCCATCCTGCAGGTCACAAGCGGGGTTAAGAAACACGCCGCCCTGATTACCGGCGCGGGCGCCCAGAACGCGGAGGCCTTCCTGGCCTTCCTAAAGGACAATAATTACCTTATTGAGCAAAAGAACATTGTGGGCGACAACCTGAGTGAACAGGATGTCTGCCTGCTTCTTGCCCCCACCATCGACTTGTCCGAGGACAGCCTCAAAAAATTGGAGGATTTCTTATACAACCAGGGCCGCTATGGAAAGGTGCTCTTGTACACCATGGACGCGTCCCAGCCCAGCTTGCCCACCCTGGAGGCCTTTTTGGCCGAGTGGGGCATCAAGCCCTTGGATGGCGCGGTGTTTGAAACAAGGGAGCAGATGACCTACAGCCTGCAGCCCTACTACCCGCTTGCGCAGTACCAGGAAGACAACATCAAAGGCCGCCTGCGCGAGATGGACAGCCCCGTCCTCATGCCCAGAAGCAAGCCCTATGCCGTTCTCTTTTCCGCCAGGGACCGCCAGCAGACCCAGGCCCTCCTGGGCTTTTCGGAGTCCTCCGGCGTGCGCCCGGGCCAGGCCGGCAGCGATTTTCGGCCGGACATGGCCAGCATCAAGGGACCTCTGCCCGCCATGACCCTGGCCTCCCGCGTGGTGCGCGACCAGGAAAGTGGGCAAAGCCTGGCCTCCCACCTGATCATCAGCGCTTCCACCGTCCTCATGGATGCCCAGTGGCTGCAAAACCCCCAGCTCAACAACGGGGACTATCTCCTCAAGGCCTTGGATCATACCCTTTTACAAAAGGACAGCGTGGTCATCCGCCCGGTCAGCCTGGCCGCGGCTGCCCTGCCCTTGAACTCACAGACAGCCTCCCTCCTGGGCCTGCTCTTTGTCGCCCTCATCCCAGGCGGGCTCTTGTTGGCCGGTGTGGCGGTCTTCTTGTACCGGAGGTACCAATGAACAGGCGTCTTACAAGGCTGACCCTGGTATTCCTGGCCTTAGCCCTCCTCCTGGGCGGCGCCAACATGTTGGTGGATGCCGGGCAAAAAAAGCCCCCAAGGATCGAGAGCCTGGTGCTTTTGGGGCGCGCGCCAACGGACCTGGATGAAGTGCGCCTCAAAAACGCCAAGGGCAGCTATCGCGTTTATTATGACGGGGAAAACGGCGGCTATGTGGTGGGCAGCCTGCCCACTGATTTGGTGGATTTGGACCGCTTTGTGGGCTTTATGGTCTCCCTGTCCAATCTAAGCGCCGCCAGCAAGGTCGCGGAGCAGGTGGAGGACAAGGCGGCCTATGGCCTTATAGAACCGGCGGCTGAAATCCAATTGAAGATGATGGACGGGGACACAGGCACCCTTCTCCTGGGCGCCAGGGAGCCCCTGTCCGGGGATTATTATTTCACTTTCTCCAATCGTGAGGGGCTGTTCACCCTGAACAAAGACCTGGCGGAAACCTTGCTTTCTGGGCAGGAGACCTTCCTCTCCCTCCAGGTGACCCCGCCGCTTTCTGTATCAAGCCCGCTCTCCGCCATCAGGGATGCCCGTTTTTCTGGCCCCGCCTATCAAACACCCCTTGAAATCAAGGCTGTCTCCGGCGCTTTGGAGGAAACCCGGCTCAAAGCCCTCTCCTTTGGCACAGCCACCCACCTGATCACCCTAAAGGGCACCCATGCCTTGGACCAGGAGGGGGGGATCCGCCTTTTGGGCTCGTTGCTCAACATCAAGGCCTTGCGCGTTGAAAAATATGGGTTGTCAGAAACGGACCTGGCCCAATTTGGTTTGGACACGCCGGACGCGCGGGTCTCCTTTGTCCTGGCCGGCTCCGGGGAAACCGTGGAGCTCCTGCTTCAGCAGGCGCAGGAAGAGACTTTTTACGCGCAGGTTTCGGGCCGGGACGCCGTTTACCTGATTGAAAAGCCGGCCTTTTTGGCCATCCAGCCCGAAAGCCTGGTCCTGCGCTATCTGTTAAACCCCATGCTGATGGACATAAAGGGCCTTGGGGTCAAAACCCCGGAAAACTCCTATGACCTCACCTACCAAAGGCCCACCGGCACACAGGGGGAGGCCACGCTCAACGGGGAAACCGTGCCCATCGAGCGCTTTTTGGCCTTCTACCGGCTGTTGACCTCAGCAGCCTCAGACGGCAGCCTTTTTACGGGTGAAGAGCCTGTGGGTGAACCAGCGCTTCAAATCACCTACCGCTACCGGAATGAGGAAAAGGCGGAGGACGTCCTCCGGTTTTATCCCCTGGCGGCCCGGCGCATGGCCGTTTCCATCAACGGTGTCACGGAGCTGATCATCAGGGACAGCTTTACAAGCCGCTTAATCCAGGCGGCGGAGGATTTGAAAAACGGCCAACCCATTGAAGAAGTCTGGTAAGAAAGGGAGGATCTATGGAGGACAGCAAGCTGGTCACCGCCGTCATCGGCGCGGGCATGATTGCAAACAAAGCCCATATCCCGGCCTACAAAAGCCTTTTTGAGCAGGTGAGCATGGAGGCGGTCTTTGATGTGTCCCAGGCTGCCGCCAATCTGACAGCCAAGGCCCATGACATCCCCTTTTGGTACACGGACGCGGAGCGGATGATTCGTGAGATCAAGCCCGACTTGGTCAGCGTCTGCACGCCCAATGTGTCCCATGCCGCCTTTGTGCGCCTGGCGCTGGAGAACGGGTGCAATGTGCTGTGCGAAAAGCCCCTGGCCATGACCTGGAAGGAAACCCAAGCCCTGTATGACCTGGCAAAAAGCAAGGGCCGGCTGCTCATGGCCTGCCAGACGCTGCGCTGCGGGGAGGAATACTTGGCCGCCAAGGAAATGGCGGACACGGGGATGCTGGGGGACATCTATTTTGCCGAGTTCGCTGCCATCAGGCGGCGGGGCATCCCCAAATGGGGCGTCTTTCACCGCAAGGAGGCCAACGGCGGCGGCGCGCTGTGCGATTTGGGGGTGCACCTGATTGACGCCCTGGTCTGGCTCATGGGCTCCCCGGCCTTCACCGCGGTGAGCGGCTATACCGCCGCCCACATTGCCCAGCATGAGAGCAATGTCATCACCAGCATCGTGGAGTCCGGCGCGCCAGCCGGAGTAACCCGCGCCCTTTCATACCGCCCGGAGGAGTTTGAGGTGGAGGAGTTTGCCGCTGGCACCCTGCACTTTGAAGGCGGCATCAATGTCAACTTCAAAACCTCCTGGGCCTTGAACCTGCCGCCGCAGTTTAACCTGTCCATCGCCGGCACCAAGGCCGGGCTGACCCTGCCGGATTTGAAGTTTTATACGGTCATGGGCCGCTATCAGACGGATGTCATCCCACGGGTTTTCAAGGAAGGCCCCCATGTGAAGGAGCCCTTTGCCGGCCACTTCACCCTGATTAAAAACGCGGCGGAGCACC
>CAYOOZ010000026.1:0-16632 GCA_964405705.1 uncultured Christensenella sp. | reverse complement strand
CCTACCTGGATCGCAAGTCCAAGGAGCATCAGCTCAACTATACCTTGATCGCCACGCCCGCTGAGGGCCTCTCCGGCCGCTTTGTGCGCCTGGACCGGGAAAAGTTTGGCAGCCTGCCCGGCGTCACCGACCGGGATTATTACACCAATTCCTTCCATATCCCTGTGCACTTCCCCATCAATGCCTTCCAGAAAATCACCCTGGAAGCCCCCTACCACGCGCTCACCAACGCCGGGCACATCACCTATGTGGAGATGGACGGTGACCCCTTAAAGAACCTGGACGCGTTTGAGAAAATTGTGCGCCACATGCACGATACCGGCGTGGGCTACGGCTCCATCAACCACCCGGTGGACCGCGACCCGGTTTGCGGCTTCAACGGTATCATCGGCGACAGCTGCCCCCAGTGCGGCCGCGATGAGGAGGAGCACAAGTTTGAGCGCATCCGCCGCATCACCGGCTACCTGGTGGGCACCACGGATCGCTTCAACAATGCCAAGCAGGCTGAGGAGCACCAGCGCGTCAAGCACAGCGTGACGGACTAATAAAATTGATTTTTCTTGGGGGAATCGCTTTTGAGAAAGCGGTTCCCCCAAACCCCCTCCAGAAAACTTTAATCGAAACTTCTTTAACCAGTTATAAAGTTCTTTGGGGGGCTTTGGGCTTTCTTTTAAGAAGCCCCACAGCGCTTCCCCCAGTGCCCCATGAAAGGAGCCCCTATGATTTTTCGTGTCAATGGCATCATGAATGACAGCATCGTGGACGGGCCCGGCCTGCGCCTGGCTGTATTTGTCCAGGGCTGCAGCCATGGGTGCCTGGGCTGCCATAACCCGGAAACGCATGAGAAAGCGGGCGGGAAGGTGATGGACACAGGGGATGTGTCTGAAATGCTGCGGAAAAACCCGCTGCTGGACGGCTTGACCTTGTCCGGCGGTGAGCCCTTTGAGCAAGCGGAGGCCTGCCTTTTGATGGCGCGGGACGCCAAGGCCATGGGCCTAAACGTGTGGATTTATTCGGGATTTACCTATGAAGCGCTAAAGCGGCAGGAGGACACGGCTGTGCAAGGATTGCTGAACACCTGCGATGTGTTGGTGGACGGGCCCTTTGTGTTGACCCAGCGCTCCCTGGACTTGGACTTTCGGGGCAGCCGCAACCAAAGGTTGATTGACCTGAAAACGAGCCGGGAAACGGGGATGCTCTGCCTGTGGGAGCGAGCCGCGTGGTAAACTCCCTTTGAGGAGAAAGCTTTATGACAGACAAGAAAAGCTACACAGCATACAACGCGGAGGCCATTGACAGCTGGGTCAAGGACGGCTGGGAATGGGGTATCCCCATTTCAACTGAGGCCTATCAAAGGGCCAAGGCGGGGGAGCTGAAGGTGCTCCTCACGCCCAACATCTTTGTTCCCCGGGAGTGGCTGGGTGATTTGAAGGGCAAGCGAGTTCTGGGCCTGGCCAGCGGCGGTGGCCAGCAGATGCCGGTGTTCGCGGCGCATGGGGCGGCTTGCACAGTCTTTGATTTGTCTGACAGCCAGCTAAATAGCGAGCGCCTGGTGGCAGCTCGGGAGGGCTATGCAATCAATATCATAAAGGGCGATATGACCTTGCCGCTGCCCTTCCCGGATGAAAGCTTTGACCTGATTTTCCACCCGGTGTCCAATTGCTACATCAGGGAAGTATTGCCGGTGTGGGCGGAATGCTACCGGGTTCTGAAAAAGGGCGGCTCCCTCTTGTCCGGCCTGGACAATGGCATCAATTTTTTATTTGATGAGGACAGCCTGGAAATCCGGCACAAGCTGCCCTATGACGCGCTGGCGGCAGAGGATTGGGAGGAAAAGGCGGGGGAGAGCCTCCAGTTCTCCCACCCCATTGAGGTGCAGCTTGGCGGGCAACTCAAAGCGGGTTTCCAATTGTTGGATGTGTTTGAGGACACCAACAGCACAGGGCCGCTGGCGGACTACGGCGTCCCCTGCTTCTATGCGACCTGGGCCAAGAAGCCCGGAAAAGGAGAAAACCATGAGTGAGACCCGTGTGAGCCTGTCCTTTCAAAGAGAGTTTTCTGGTGTATTGAAAGCCGAAAAAGGCGAGGTCAAAATTGGCAAAGGATGGGAGAGCAGCTTAAAGCCCTACGACCTGATGCTGGGCGCTTTGGGCAGCTGTTTTTATCACACCTTTGTGGACATCGCGGACAAGATGCGCTTGGAATATGAGGGCGCAGATCTTCAGATCCATGGCGTGAAGCGCGAGGAGGTGCCCACCACCTTAAAAACAGTGGACATGGTCTTTGAAATCAAAGGCGCAAAGGAGCAAAAAGGCTTTGAGCGCGCGGCGCGATTGGCCGGCAAATATTGCTCCGTGCACCAGACCATCAGCAAGGTGGCGGATATCAAAATTGAATTGAAGTTTATTTAGACAAGAAAACAAAGGCCGGATGCGATTTCAGCCGGCTTTTGTCATTGTATCTCACTTTAATTCGGCTTGCTCTGCGCGTAATACAATAGCACCGGCCCGATGGAATTGCCCAGGATGGCAGCTAAGAGGAAGGTGAGCACCCGGGGCTCAAACACGCCGGTCTGGCTGAAAGCGGCGGCAAAATAGAAGGCGTCCGCAATGCTGTTTTCAAAACTGGACACCACAAAGGCGGTCACAGCCAGCAGGGTGCCAAGGGGCTTGGCGCTGTCCATGCGCTGCCATGAAACCGCGCCGACATAGATGATCATCCCGCAGAAAACACCGCGGACAAGCGTGGAGAAAAAGGTCTGCTCAAGCCTTGCGGCCTGCAGGCCGGGGGCCCCTGAAACCAGAGCCTGCCCATATACCAGGCCGCAAAGGATGGCGCCGATGAGGTTTCCCAGTAAAATGACGGCCAAGCCCTTTAATTTTCTGGGTTTCTGGCAGACGGTGGGCGCAAAGCGGCCAATGTAAAGGGGCATCCCCAGGGCCAGGGCTGCGAACATGCCGATGGAGAAGAGCAGCGCGCCCACCTCCCGGTGCTCCGCGCCCAAAAAGGCGGCCCCGCCCAGCCCGGTCATCACCCCGGCCATCAGGGCGCTGTAAAATGTGTGCATCTTGCCTCCGACGCGTTTTGTTTTTTCCAGTATATCACAGTGGACGAATGGCGCAAGCAGAGGTTTGCCGGCTTGTATTTTTTGTGGTTGCCGCTTGACGGGCGGGCCTTCTCCCCCTAAGCTTATTAGGATACAAGGAGGTCGTCGAATGAAGGAACACAAGCCCAGCCTGCGGGTTTTATTTCTATCAGTCCTCAAAATCAGCGCCTTCACCTTTGGTGGGGGCTATGTCATTGTGCCCTTGATGCGCAAGCGCTTTGCGGAGGAGCTCAAATGGGTGACGGATGAGGAAATGCTCAACATGATTGCCATTGCGCAATCGGCCCCCGGACCCATCGCGGTCAATTCATCCATCATGTTGGGCTACCATTTGTTTTCTATCCCTGGCGCGCTGTTGGCGGCCCTGGGTACCTCCTTGCCGCCGCTTTTTGTGCTGACAATTATCTCTGGCTTTTATGAGTCTTTTAAAAGCAACCAGGTGGTGGCAGCCCTGATGCTGGGCATGCGCGCGGGCGTCACGGCGGTGATCGCGGACGTGGTCATCACCATGACAGCCACCATTTTCAAAAAGAAAAAGCGCCTGCCCATTGCGCTGATGTTGCTGGCTTTTCTGGCGGTCGCTGTATTTAAAATCAACATCATCCTTGTGCTGTTGGCCTGCGGCCTGATTGGCTTTTTGGACGCGATGGTATTTGCGGAAAGGAAGGCCTCATGATACTGACCTTATACTGGGCCTTTTTCCAGGTCGGCCTCTTCGCCTTTGGCGGCGGGCTGGCGGCTCTGCCCTTGATTCGAGAGCAAGTGGTGGTCCTGCACGGCTGGCTGGACATGGCCACCTTTACGGACCTGGTCACCATTGCTGAAATGACCCCTGGCCCCATCGCCTTAAACGCTGCCACCTTTGTAGGTACCCGGGTGGGCGGAATCCCGGGCGCTGTTGTCGCCACCCTGGGCTGCATCAGCCCCAGCTTGATCATTGTCCTGGCTTTGGCCAGGCTTTACCGCAAGTGGAAGGACAAGCCCGCCTTTATCGGCGTGCTCAACGGCTTGCGCCCGGCCGCGGTCGCGCTGATTGCCTCAGCGGGGCTTTCTATCGCCATCCTCACCTTCTTTGGCCCGGACAAGGCCATTGATCCTGCCCACCTGGACTGGATCGCGATTCTAAGCTTCGCTGCCGCCCTCTTTGTCCTGCGCAAGTTCAAGCTAAGCCCCATCCTGGTCATGTTCCTCTCAGGTGTTGTGGGCGCGGGGCTGCGGTATTTGATCCACTAAAAAAGCGGCATATGCCGCTTGTGCTTAAGAGATTATTAGTAACCCGACGC
This sequence comes from uncultured Christensenella sp., assembly GCA_964405705.1. Taxonomy (GTDB): domain Bacteria; phylum Bacillota; class Clostridia; order Christensenellales; family Aristaeellaceae; genus UBA6115. The sequence goes on along the minus strand of CAYOOZ010000026.1, from coordinate 12,243 downwards.
AGCGCCCTGCGGCTCAGGCTGATCCTCATAGGCTTTCAGCGCGGAGGAGGCGCCGATGCGGGCGCAACCCTGCTTGATATAGCCCTCAATGGCTTCGCGCGTGCGGATGCCGCCGGAAGCCTTCATGCGGACGCCCTCGCCAATGTGCTCCTTGAACAGCTCAATGTCCTCCGGTGTCGCGCCCTTTGGGCCAAAGCCGGTGGAGGTTTTGATGAAGTCCGCGCCGCCATCGGTGACGCACTTGCACAGGGCAATCTTTTCTTCTTCGTTTAAGTAGCAGGTCTCCACAATGACCTTGAGGATTCTGCCGGCGCAGGCAGCCTTGACCGCGCGGATTTCTTCGGTGATGCGGTCAAAATCCCCGGCCTTGGCATCCCCCACGTGGATGACCATGTCGATCTCATCAGCGCCTTCCTTGATGGCTTCCTGGGCTTCAAAGACCTTGACCCTGGTGGTGGAGTAGCCCAGGGGGAAACCAATCACAGTGCATAGGTTGAGGCGGTTACCAAAGGCGTCCTTGGCCAACTTTACAAAGCGCGGCGGGATGCAGGCGGAGGCCATGCCGTTGTCCACCGCTTCCCGGCAGACCTTTTCGACATCTTTCCAGGTCGCCTCGGGCTTTAGTAATGTATGGTCGATGTGTGAAAACACAGTGTTCTTGTCCATGTCGTTCTCCTTCTGAAGCCACAGCTTCGGCGCAATCATAGCAGATTCCGGTATCGTTTTCAAGTCTGAGGGGACTTTACAAGGGGTATACAATAAGTACAAGTAATAATTTGGAAGGAGGGGGCGCCAATGAACTTCCTCTTTGATGGCGACCGTTTCTACCTGGAGGACGAAGAAAAGAAAACCATTGCTGAAATCAGCTTTGAGCGCATTGGGGAGAAGCTCTTGGTTGCTGACCACACCTATACTGACCCCGCGTTGCGCGGGCAGGGCATCGCCCGCAAGCTGGTGGAGCGCCTGGCGCGGTTTGCCCGGGAGGAAGGGTTTTTGGTCAAGGCCACCTGCTCCTACGCCAAAAAGGTGCTTTTGGAACCAGAGTTTAATGACATCTACACGGAATAACCGGCCCCACCCGCGGCAGAAGGCCCGCGGAAAGATATTGCTAAGGAGGCGCTTATGAAGACGACCATGACATCCAAGGGAATGAACATCACCCCGGCCATTGAGGGACGCGTCCTCAAAAAGACACAGACCATGGGCAAGTACCTGCACCAGGACACGGAAATGTTTGTACGCATGCGCAAGGAGAAAAACCAGCGCATTGTGGAAATCACTGTGCCCATCAACGGCGTGATGCTGCGCGCGGAAGCCAGCAGCGAGGACAACCTCTTCATGTCCATTGACAGGGCCCTGGCCAAGCTGGAAAAGCAGATTCTGCGCCACCGCACCAAATTAGACAAGCGCCTTCGGGATGAATTGCCCCATGACGTGACCCCTGAATTTATTGAAGATTTGTCAGAAGCTGAGCAGCAAAGCCGCGAAGTGGTGCGCAGCAAGACCTATACCGTGCGCCCCATGAGCCAGGAGGACGCGGTGCTCCAGATGGAACTGCTGGGTCACAGCTTCTTTGTATACATTGACGTGGACAGCGACCAGACCCATGTCCTCTACCTGAGGAAAGATGGCGACCTGGGCCTGTTAATCCCCGAAGCATAAGTTCATTGGACTTTTTAGCCAGACTGCATAGCGGTCTGGCTTTTTGGCATGCCTAAAACCGGCCCTCTTCTTTCCAGTTGATGGCCTGCTTTTCTAAGGCTTCTTTCTCATTGGGTATTTGTCCGGTGAGTGTTTTCATCAGCAGCGCTTTGAGGATTTGCCCGATGACCTGGCCTTCAGGAAAGCCCAGGGCCATCAGGTCATGCCCGGTGATGGCCAGCCCGCCCAGGGTCAAATCAAGGCCGGCAGCTTGCAGGGCGTTTTTCTCCCGCAGGAGTTCCTGGATTATTTGGGCGGCCTCTTCCTCTCCCGCCAAAGAGTGTTGGGCCGCGCGCAGGCTCAGCAGTCTGCCAGTGCTCTCATAGCCCAGGGATGAAATCAGCGGGCGCAGGCCCTCTTTGGTTAACTTTGTATTGAAATGAGTCAGCAGCAAAGCTGTGTTTTCAATCAGGGCCCTGGGCTGCTTAAGCCGCCTTAGAGCCAGTTCCGCAGGTTTCGCCCCGGCTCCTAAAAACAGGGCAGCCCACCGCAGGGGCAAATCTTCCTCCAAAAAGGGATATAGGAAGGTCCCGGATATCGTTTCGGGGCTTTTTTCCTCCCCAAGCTCCGGCAAGACATGGGTCAAGAGCCCGGGGTAGCGCGAGAGGGCGGTGGAAGCGAATGGACCCAACAGGGATAGGTTGATCTCCTGGGCGATTCTTTCCTCCGCTACCATCTCCAGCCTGTCTTTTTCAGCCATCATGGCGCTGTATGTTTTTTCCTCCAACGCAAAACCCAATTGGCAGGCAAAGCGCAGCCCGCGCAGGATGCGCAGCGCGTCCTCTGTAAACCGCTTTTGCGGCTCGCCCACCGCGCGCAACAAGCCAAGATGCAGGTCTTTTTTACCCCCAAAAGGGTCATATAGTCCAGTCTTTGGGTGGTAGGCCAGGGCGTTGACAGTAAAATCCCGCCGGGCCAGGTCCTCCTTGATGGAGCGCACAAAGGTCACCTGGTCGGGGTGCCGGGCGTCTGAATAGGTGCCGTCCGTGCGGTAGGTGGTGATTTCCAGGGGATGGCGGTCCATCATGACGGTCAGCGTGCCGTGCGTGAGGCCGGTGTCGATGGTGCTGTAGCCCAAAAACGCGGCCCTGGTCTCTTCCGGCAGGGCGCTGGTGGCCAGGTCATAATCATAGGCAGGCTTGTTTAACAGGCTGTCCCTGACGCAGCCGCCCACGACAAAGGCCTCATGCCCCTTTTTTTCCAGTTGGGCGATGGCCTTGATAACATAATCTGGCAAGTGAATGCGCACGTTCCCTCCGTTTTTGCTCTCTATTCCCCGGCTCACATTGTAGAAGGGGCGTATTTGCTTGTCAATGAAGGCGCTAAGTGCTACAATTCCATGAATGAATGATGGGGGAAAGCCTTGAAAAGCCTATTGGCAGCACGGAAAAAACTGGAAGAGGTCACCCCGCTTTTGCGGGACTGCGGCAAGCTGTGCGGCAGCGCCTGCTGCCGAGCGGATGAGGATGGCCTGGGTGGCATGCTGCTGTTTCCGGGGGAGGAGGCCTTTTACGCCACCCTGCCGGAGGGCTTTGTGATTTCCGCGGATGTGGATGTGAAGGGCGCCAGTTTGCTCACCTGTGAAGGCTATTGCAAGCGGGAGGACAGGCCCCTGGCTTGTCGGCTCTTTCCCCTTTTGATCATTGAAGAAAACGGGGAGTGGACGGTGGCGCTGGACCCGCGCGCCTGGCCGGTTTGCCCCCTGATGCCCTCCGGCATGGATGGTTTGTCGCAGGACTTTATTGGCAGCGCGAAGGAAGCCGCGCTGATTTTATCAAAGGATGCTGTGCACAGGCAGTTTATCGCCAACCAGGCAGCTTTTGTAAAAAGCCTGACAAAGCCCTTGTGGGACACGGGGGAGGGGTCATGATCTGGCACCGCGCGGCCTGTTTCCGCGAAATCAATGATGCCCAGCAGGAGGGGGGCCTCCTGATTTGTGAGGACGCCCGCAAGGCGGACCTGAGCGCCTTTTATGGCCAGGTGCAGGCCGTTTACCTGGACCCGCCGGGCGTTTCCGGGGACACCAAGTTTTTAAAGCAGCGCGTGGGCGAGGCGGGATGGATTTTAAGCCGCCAGTCGATCCGCCTGCCGGTATATACCGACTATTCCCGCCCGGATGACCCGGAGTATCTGCGCTACCTGCGCTCCATGCTGACCCTGGCCCACCAGCTTCTAAAGCCCGAGGGTTCCATTTTCCTGCACCTGGAGGTCGATGCCTTGGCCCGGGCCAGGCTGATGATGGATGAAATCTTTGGCGCGGACAATTTCCGCAACCAGCTGATGTGGAGCTTCCAGACCGGTGGGCGTAGCAAGCGGTTCTTCAGCCGCAAGCATGAGGTAATTTTGTTCTACGCCAAGAGCGAGGCGCACTATTTTGATATCACCAGCGTGCCCGTCACCGGCAAGGAGACGCGCAGCAACCACTTAAAGCGCCATGTGGACGAGCAGGGGCGCAGCTACCGCAGCATTTTTTCCGGCGGCAAGGAATACATCTATTATGATGATGAGCCAGTTTATCCGGACGATGTATGGAGCGACGTCAGCCTCATGCAGCAAAAGGACCCCCAGCGCACCGGCTACCCCGGCCAAAAACCCCAGCCGCTTTTGGACCGGATGCTGCTGTCCACCACCAGGCCCGGGGATTTGGTGGCCGACCTGTCCTTTGGTTCGGGCACAGCCCTTTTGGGCGCTGCCTTGAACAACCGCCGCTTTTTGGGCGTGGACAGCAGCCCCCTGGCCTTTGCTGTCAGCCGAAAGCGCCTGTCCGCCTTTCGCTTGGTCTGCCAGGCGCCTTTTGAAACCGTAGATGCCCTGGTGGATGCCTCCTTTGTGCCGGGCATCGGCTATTACACGGTCAGCCTGAACGCCTATACCACCTCAGAGGAGGAGTATGAAGCCTTCCCCCGCACACCCAAGGATTTGCCTTTATCGGGCCTGGAGACGGTGGATCAGTGGTATGCGGGCCTCATCAACAAGGGGGTCTTTGTGTCCTATGCTTCTTCCCTCAGGGCCAAGCAGACGCCAGGATTGGTCAAATCACTGGAGGTGCCGCTCCTGCGCGGAACAGTCGCCATCCTGATCATCGATGTGCTGGGCCGCCGCTCCGTGTGGACAGCCGCGCCCCAGATTTAGGGGATGAGCGCTTGAGCCAGGGCGTATTTATGCCGATAAATCTAAAAAAGTGGGGATGCCTTCCCATATTCCTGTTCAATTTTAAGAAAATGTGGCATTTATTACCAATATGTGATATAGTGTTGAAAATTGAATGCGTATTTATAACGAAACAGCGTTCGATTTCACTATTTCACCAAAGCGAGGAGAGTTCCGATGGCTTCTGTTGAGGATATCGGTATTGACCTGGGTTCGTCCAATGTGATCATCGCCGAGCGCGGCAAAGGGGTCATCACCAATGAGCCCGCTGTCCTGGCGGTCAACCATGAGACGCGCAACATCATCAGCATTGGCCTTGAAGCCTATCAGATGATCGGCCGGGAACCCAATGGCATCACGGTGGTACGCCCGCTTTCAAAGGGCACCATCCAGGATTTTGACATGCTGTCCATCATGCTCAACTATTTTGTCATGCGCGCTGTGGGCAAGCATTTGTTCAATCGCCCCCGCGCCCTGATGAGCGTTTCCGCCACCTCCAATGAGATTGAAAAGCGGCAGCTGATCTTGGGCATGCTGGAGGCGGGTGCGAGGCGCACCCAGATGATTGAGCGCCCCCTGGCCGCGGCCCTGGGCGCTGGCGTCCTGATTAATGAGGTCAACGGCCGCATGGTGGTGGACATCGGCGGCGCGACCACGGACATCGCCGTCATCTCCTCCGGGGAAATCATGGCGCGCAGCATCTTAAACACCGCGGGCGATGCCTTTACTGATGCCCTCATCCGCTATATCCGTTTGAAGCACAACCTCTTAATCGGCTGGCGCACGGCGGAGGATTTAAAGAGCGCCATTGGCACAGCGGACACCCTGGAGCAAAATGCCTTAAGCCTGCCGGCCGCCGGGCGCAACCTGGTCTCTGGCCTGCCCCGCCAGGCGGACATCACCAGCATTGAGTGCGCGGAGGCGGCGGAAGAGCCGCTGCACGCGCTGATAGAAGGCCTGCACAGCGTGATTGAGCGCATCCCCGCGGAACTGGCCAATGACGTGTTTGACGACGGCATCCTTTTAACGGGCGGCGGCGCGCGGATGCGCGGCTTGCGCGAGGTGATTGAGCGGGAGATGCAGATTCCGGTCTTTGTAGCCGAGCACCCTCAGGAGTGCATCGCGCTGGGCTGCGCCCGGGTGCTGGAGCGCCCCGGCGATTATGCAAGGGTGCTGGGAGAAACCCGGCGGAATCGGTGAGCCAATTCGCTAAAAAGGAGCCTTCGTTTAGAAGCGCTCCTTTTTTGTTCTGAATTCTCCACTTTCGGCCTCAAGCCTGCCTTGAACCATCCCGCGACCATTCAAGTTAGGGTTGCTTGTTCATTTTGCGGCTGTCCCTTACACTAAAGCTAAAGGGGGTGCCAAGATGAGTTTAGGAGAGAGGATCAAGTCCAGCCGGGAAAAACAGGGCCTAAGCCAGGAACGCTTGGGCGAGCTGCTGGGCGTCAGTTTCCAGGCTGTCAGCAGTTGGGAGCGGGATCTGACCACCCCGGACACCAGCCGGCTGGCAAGCTTGGCCAGGGTTTTGCAGGTCAACCTTGCCTATCTTCTGGAGGAGACGCCGGCCACAGTTGACTGGGACAGGAGTGACCGCCTCTTCCATGAGGACAGGATGTATACCTTTATCAAGGCTGCGGCTACCACAAGGGGGCTACAGCAAACTTTGCGCGCCTTGCACTTTGCCAGAGAAAAGCACTTGGGCCAATTGCGCAAGGGCCAGGCGGGCATTCCCTACATCAGCCATCCCTTGACGATGTGCTGCCATGCCTTGGCGATGGATCTTCATGAAGACGAGCTGTTGGCCGCTATTTTGCTGCATGATGTGGTGGAGGACTGTGGAGTTTCGCCGGAAGATCTGCCGCTTGAGGAAAATGCGCGCGAAACGGTGCGCCTGCTCAGCAAGGACAAGCGTCATGAGGACGATGAGGAAGGCTATGACAAGGTATATTTTGCCGGGATTGGCGAGAACAGCCATGCCATGCTGGTCAAGCTGCTGGATCGCTGCCATAACCTGTCCGTCATGTCCAGCGGCTTTACCCGCGAGCGGATAATCACCTACATCCAGCACACGCAGATCTGGGTGATGCCGCTGATTGACCGCCTGCAAGCGCGCGCGCCTCAGTACAGCAATGCCTGTTTCCTGTTGAAGTATCAGATGCAAAGCTTGATGTTTACGGTGATGCATCTGCGGGCGATGCCTTGATTTGCACGGGGGAAGAGCGAATTTTTTCTATCATTCCCGTATGGTTCATTGCTGCTAAAAAACCGCTGTTGCCTATGCCCTGTCCTGCACGTACAGCACGCGGGGGCCTTGGCTTTGTGGCGCCTTAATTGGCGGGGCATTGCGCTCGCGCAGGAATTTCTCCGCCACCTGGGGGAAGAGCGCGTAGCTGAGCACATCCTCCTCGCTCCTGGCAAACTCCCTGGATTGCTCCCGCAATTTCTCCATTTCAGGCTCGATTAAGTCAGCCGGGCGCACGGTGATGATGGGCTCCTCGCCCAGGGCCAAGCGCTGGACCTCCGGGTTGATGGGGGCGGGCAGCCGCCCGTATTCGCCACGCAGCACCGCCCTGCTCTCCTTGGTGAAGGTTTTATAGCGGCCTTGCAACACATTGAGCACTGCCTGGCTGCCCACAATCTGGCTGGTGGGGGTGACCAGGGGCGGATAGCCAAAGTCAGCGCGCACGCGCGGCACTTCCTCCAGCACGGCGTCGTACTTGTCCAGCGCTTTGGCGTCGCGCATCTGGCTGTAAAGGTTGGACAGCATGCCGCCGGGTACCTGGTAAATCAGCGCGTTCACATCGGTTTTTAATACCTGTCCAGGCACAAAGAAGCCATCGGCCTCCAGCCGCTGGGCGACGGTGCGGAAATGCGCCGCGGCCTGGCTTAATTGTTTTAAGTCCAGCCCCGTGTCCAGGGGCGTGCCCTGCAAGGCGGCCACCAAGCTCTCCGTGGCGGGCTGGGCCGTGCCGCTGCCCAGGGGGGAGAGCGCGCAGTCCACAATGTCGGCTCCAGCGCGCGCGCCGGCCAAATAGGTCTCTACCGCGATGCCAGCAGTGTTGTGGGTGTGCAGGTGGATGGGCAGGCTGATGTGCCGCTTGAGTTCAGACACCAGGCTTTCTGCCGCCTTTGGTAACAGCAAGCCGGCCATGTCCTTGATGCAGATGGTGTCAGCCCCCTCCTCCTGCAGCTGCCGGGACAGCTCCACAAAATAAGCCTCGTTATGCACCGGGCTTGTGGTATAGCTGATGGCGGCTTCCACCATCCCACCGTACTTTTTCACAGCCTTGATAGAGGCCCGCAGGTTTCTCAAGTCGTTGAGCGCGTCAAACACACGCACTACATCGATGCCGTTCTTAATGGACAAGCGCACAAATTCGTCCACCACGTCATCCGCGTAATGCTTGTAGCCCAACAGGTTTTGCCCGCGCAGGAGCATTTGCAGCCTGGTCTTTGGCAGGGCTTTGCGCAGGGTGCGAAGCCGCTCCCAGGGGTCTTCGTTTAAAAATCGCAGGCAGGTGTCAAAGGTGGCCCCGCCCCAGACCTCCAGCGACCAAAAGCCCATGTTATCCAAGAGGCTGGCGGCGGGCAACATCTCATCCGTGCGCATGCGCGTGGCGGCCAGGGACTGGTGGGCATCCCGCAGGATGGTATCGGTAATTTGCAGTTTCTTTTGTTCCATGTTGTCTCCTTCTATGCCAGCCTTAGCCAAACAGGGCGATCAGCACGCCCGCCGCAATGGCGGAGCCGATCACGCCGGCCACATTGGGGCCCATGGCGTGCATCAGCAGGTAGTTGCCCGGCCTGGCCTTTTGGCCTTCCACCTGGGAGACCCGCGCCGCCATGGGCACGGCAGACACCCCGGCAGAACCGATGAGGGGGTTGATCTTCTCCTTGAGGAAGAGGTTCATGAACTTGGCCAGCAGCACGCCGCCCGCTGTGCCCAGGCCAAAGGCCAAAACACCCAGCAGCAGGATTTTAATCGTAGACCAGGTGAGAAAGATTTCCGCAGTGGCCGTGGCACCCACGGACAGCCCCAGGAAGATGGTGGTGATGTTCATCAGCTCGTTTTGGGCGGTCTTGCTCAGCCGCTCGGTGACCCCGCACTCGCGCAGCAAGTTGCCCAGCATCAGGCTGCCAATCAGAGGCGCGGCTGAGGGGACCAGGAAGGCCACGAAAATGGTGACCGCGATGGGGAATACGATTTTTTCCGTTTTGTTTACCTGGCGCAGCGGTTTCATTTCAATCTCGCGCTCAGACTTGGTGGTCAACGCGCGCATGATGGGCGGCTGGATAACCGGCACCAGCGCCATGTAGGAATAGGCGGCCACCGCGATGGGGCCCAAGAGGTGGGGGGCCAGCTTGGTGGCTACAAAGATGGCCGTGGGGCCATCCGCGCCGCCGATGATGCCAATGGAGCTTCCCTCAGTGGGGGTGAAGCCCAAAAAGAGCACCGCGCCTGTGTAGGTGAGAAAGATGCCCAGCTGCGCTGCCGCGCCCAGCAGCAGGCTCTTGGGGTTGGCCAGCAGCGGGCCAAAGTCGGTCATCGCGCCTACGCCGATAAAAATCAGGCAGGGGTAGATGCCCAATTTGACACCCAAATAGAGGTAGTCCAAGAGGCTGCCATTGGCAGAGAGCGCCTGCCAGTTCACACTCCCGCCGGAAAACAGCTCAGCGTGGTAGATGTTGGCGCCGGGCAGGTTGGACAGCAGCATGCCCATGGCGATGGGCAGCAGGAGCAGCGGCTCAAACTTCCTCGCGATGGCCAGGTACAATAGGACGCAGGCAATGAGAATCATCACCAGGTAGCGCAGGTCCCCGGCGATTAGGTAAAAGCCGGTTTGCTTTAAAAATTCAACGATGGTGCTCATATGCGGCCCTTAGCGCAACACGCACAGCAGCGTGTCGGTTTCAACGGTGGCGCCGGCCTGCACGGATACGGCAGCCACCACGCCATCGCGCGGGCAGATGATTTCATTCTCCATCTTCATCGCTTCCAAAATCATCAGGGTTTGCCCCTTTTTCACCTGGCTGCCCGGTTGCACGGCCACGGAGAGGATGGTGCCCGGCATGGGGCTTTTGACTTCCTCGCCAGCTGTCGCTGCCGGCGCTTTTGGCGCAGGCTTGCTGGTGACTGGTGCTGGAACGCTTTTCGCTTCCTTTACGGAGAGCGGCTCCACGCCCACCTCATACTCAACGCCGTCTACGATGACTTTATACAGTTTCATGCCTGGGTCCTCCTTTTTAGTGATACGATTTTAAATCCTTCGGCTTCATCGCCCTCAACCTCGGCAATCACAGCAGAAGCAATGGCCAGAAGCCTGGCGCGCTCCGGGCCGGTTGGCAGCTCAGGCGCAATCGCCAGCGGGGCAAGGGCCTGATTGGCTGCGGCTATCGCTGGGACAACTGCTTGACCTGCTATTCCTTCCTTCCTGCGTGAGAACACCAGGCGCAGGCCATCGCACAAGAGCACCATCAGGCCCAGGCCCACAAAAACGATGCCCATGCCCAAGAGCACCACCAGCCACCAGGGGGTTTGGTTCGTCATCCTGTTCACTCCTTATCCGTTTTTTCAGGTGTTGTGCCCGGGGCACAGCCCGGGGGTATCTGGTTTTCTGTCACCTTTTTTCTCAGGTGTTGAGAAACTTCGGCAATATCCCTGTGATGTCTGGTCTTCTGCCAATCGTTTTTCTTGTCGCTATGCTCACTGGCACAGCTTTTTCATTTTCCATTTGTCCGTCAGGCTCAAAGCCTTTTTGATCTGTAATAGATTTTGTGACTGCTAAATAAAGCTAGAAACGGCATTGCTTGAATAAGTTTACACGCAAGCTGGGGCAGATATTAAATCTACGCGACCTGCCTACACATCGCTACCATGGCTCCCATGACGCTTCTCTGATTATCCTATCGGTTGGCCAGGACGCCTTGCCCTGCCTTTGCCAACCTCTCTCCGTTTACCATCGTAGCCAAAAAGAGCGCGTTCGTCAAATGAAAATGAACGGGGGAATGAATGATGAATGATTGTTAATGATAGGGATTTAAATGATGGCTCAAACCGAATTCCGAATGTCTGAATAGACAGGCATTTTCACCTCCAAAGTACGAATTAATTCACTCAAGCGCATGTCCAGAGCGGCTGCAATGCGCCACATGGTATCGATGCGAGCAGTTTTGTGCCCATTCTCCATCATCGCGAGGTGGCTTCTGGAGATCCCAGCCAGTCCTGATAGCGCTTCCTGCGACAAACCCTTCTTAGCCCGCAGACAGCCAATGACATGTCCCAATGCTCTTTGATCAAATTCCATACTTCCTCCTGTTGTTGTTCTCATAACAGGAGGTGTTTTTTTCGCGAAGCTGTGGAAGCTGTATTCTGTTTGCTATAGGCAACAATGCCACTCAATCCAGCTGATAGGATATAGCAGGAGCAATAACAGCATTGAAAGGCGGTCATCAAATGAAAAGCAAGGTTAAGCGCGGAGTTTTTTGTTGCTTCCTGATCATCGGCATTCTGGCCATTGCGCTCACACCTGTTCTGACGGAAACCCTGGTCCTGAGCCAGTACACGGACGAAGAGATCCTTGATTTGCTCAAACAGGTGCAGGCGGAGATTGCAGTCCGTGGGTTTGAAAAGACGGCCACCCTGCCTTCTGGCCGGTATGTGGGTGGCAAGGACATCCCGGCAGGCTCCTATATTTTGACATGCAAAACTGATGCTAACCAACATGGCATTGTGTGGCTCTCCGCTGCCAAAGACAACTTGGAGGACGACTATCCTTCAAAGTTGTATGAGCACATCAGCTTTGACAGAGAGGAAACCTTCTACATTGATGTTGAAGAAGGCGGAATCCTGAATGTACCCTTCATGGTTCAGTTAACAATATCCGGTGGCATACTGTTCCGATAGGTTTGCCAAGGTTGTTCCTTCACAACAACCTATTCGCATGCTGCAAACTCGCTCACAGGGCAGGTTTGCAGCTTCTTGTTTTACTTGTCTGCGTGGATGAATGGGACGTTTCAAACGGATGGATCTTGAGGAGACGCGTCAAAGCAGAATCATGTTATCTCAATAGAACTGCCGCTTTCATGTGTGATGTGTGGGGACTGAATTGAATTGAAGACATTCAAGTCCAGCGACTCATCTATCGAGAAAAACTAATAATCCGAACCCATCTCTTATCAGGAAGATTTGGTTCGGATTAACGTTGTCTGGTGCAAATGTTTTTCTAAGACTTTTTTGAAAAAGTAAGCAATATCAAAGGGCTTGATGGCATTCAGTAGGTAGTATTTACACTAATGACCCCAAGTATACCATTCCGAATAGATAGAATGAGCTTAATTGATAGAGTACACTGAAGTTCGCAACTTTGCCCAGGGTGAGGAGGAATGGGCAAG
>CAYOOZ010000025.1:0-17316 GCA_964405705.1 uncultured Christensenella sp. | reverse complement strand
TCCCACCGCTCCGGCGAGACCGAGGACGTCACCATTGCCGATCTCGCCGTGGCCGTCAACGCCGGACAGATCAAGACTGGCGCGCCCGCCCGCTCTGAGCGCGTGGCCAAATACAACCAGTTGCTGCGCATTGAGGAGGAGCTGGGCAAGAAGGCCGTTTACCCCGGGAAGGACGCTTTTAAGCGCTGATACATCCCCTCAAAAACAAGAGGCACCAAGGATTGAAGTCTTGTCCTTGGTGCCCATTATTATATATCTCGGGATGCCGTTTTATACATTAAATCCAACGTTAAATTTATGGTAGAATGGACATAGTAGTTAACTATTATCTTTTTTACACAGGAGATTTTTTATGGACGGATATGTTCTACAACCGCATGAGGTCGTCCTGTTTAAAGGCGAAGCGAATGTTAATCAAAACAAATCAAGAAGCCAGGTTTTATTGACAAACCTGAATCTGGTACAGATAACAAAAAGCAATGTCGGTTCAGAAGAACCAGAAGAGATTTCGTTATTTCCATCTAATGAAATTAAAATGTTCAATAACCTTCCTCAGGTGCGCCAAATTGGTGGCAGCGCTGAAATTTATTTTTATACTGCTGTGCTGAACATTGATTTCCGTAATTTGCTCACAGCGATGAATTTTGTTAAAGCGGTCTATGATCTGGTGACTGGCAAATCCGCTGGGCAACGCGGGGCAGAAGCATTTAGAGGCGCAGTAGGTGTTGTAGACACCGCTCTTGGAATCAATACCGTTGAAACTGTCTCTGGCATCATTGGAAAGAGCACTCCAGGCGCCATCTTTGGAAGCCTGGCAAAAGCCGTTATAGGAGGTCAAGCTGTTCAGAACACGTTTGCCAATACACAAAACACCAATGGAATCACCGCACCGATAGGACAAATACAGAGTAATAAAACCAGCATGACACTTGACGAACAAATTGAAGCGCTCAAAAAGCTGAAAGCATTGCTGGATGCAGGAATCATTTCAGATGAAGAGTTTAGTGTAAAGAAAGCTCAGATTATGGACTTTTAGTCAGTCCATTACTTCGTTTTCTGCTCCATTTAGCAAACAAGGCTGCCATTTTTCATCAGCAGCCTTGTTTACTCAGACAAAACCAGAGAGATTAGCTTATGCCTCTGAATCCACATAGAGCTTTAGCGCTTCAAGGTCCCTGATAACAATCTTACGCTGGCCTTCCATCACAATTAAGCCGTCCTCCACCATGCCCGTCAACGCGCGGCTCAGGGTTTCCTGGCTCATGCCCAGCTGGGAAGCCAGGTCGCCCTTGCTCATGGGCAGGGTGAAGGTTTTTTTGCCTTCGGACAGCTCCAAAAGCGTGGTGGCCAGGCGCTGGCCCACGCTGCTTAAATTGACCGCTTCCAAGAGGCTGTCCGCCTTTTCAAGCCTTCTTGAGAGCGAATCCATGACCTTCATCGCGACGAGCGGCATCCTGGTCATGAGCGCCTTTAAGGCCTCCCCCTCCAACACACACATGGTGACCTCACCCAGGGTTTGCGCGCTGTCAGCATGGATTTGATTGGAAAACAGGGACAGCTCGCCAAAGAACTCCCCAGGGCCCAGGACGCGCAACACCTGCTCCTTCCCGGACACATTCAGCCGAGAAAGCTTGACCTGGCCTTGGTGGAGGACATACAGGGTCTGTCCCCTTTCCCCAGCCTGATAGATAAACTCCCCTTTTTTATAGGTTTTAGCCAGGGTGATGCCGGCAATCTCCAGGCGCTCCGCGTCATTTAAGCCCTGGAAAATGGGCACGGCGGAAAGGCAGGAATAATTGCTCTTTGAATGCGGGCAGGCTGTGTCCATGGCGTCTCCTTCTGGTTTTTATGGCCTGATTGTATCACAAGTACGGCGGACCCAGGCTGTTCCTCAATGGCTCTTGTTCCACATCTCCTTGTGGAAGAGAATGAGGAGGGGGAGGAATTCCAGCCTGCCCGCCAGCATCAGAAAGGTCAGGATGATTTTGACCTGGGGAGAGAAGATGCCAAAGTTCCCCGCAGGGCCGACCAAGCCAAGGCCAGGGCCAATGTTGGACAGACAGGCGGCGGCCGCGGAAAAGCAGGTGACAAAATCATGCCCATCCGTGGCCGCGGCAAGGGTGCCCAGGAAGAGAAAAGACAGATAGATCAAGAAGAAAACCAGAACCGAGCGAAGGGTTTCCTCCGGCAGCAGTCTGCCATCCATTTTCAAAAGGCGCACCTTTCTTGGGGCGATGGCCTGACCGACCTCCCTCGCCGCGGCTTTGCCCAGGATGACAATGCGGCTGATTTTGATGCCGCTGGCCGTGGACCCGGCGCAAGCGCCCACCAGCATTAAAATCATCAGCAAAATATGGGAAAACTGGGGCCAGAGGACATAGTTAGCCGTGGCAAAACCGGTTGTGGACATGATGGAGGATACCTGGAAGCTGGCATAGCGGAAGGCTGCGAGGAAGCTCCCATACTGCGGCAAAATCTCAATGGCAATGAACACCATGGAGAGAACCGCGACCAGCCAATAAATCCGCACCTCCTCTGAGCGGAAGGCCCTGCGTCCCTGCCCGCTAAGGAGCTTGAAATACACCAGGAAATTCGTGCCAAACATCAGCATGAACACCGTGGTGATCCCCTCCGCCCAGGGGTTGTTATAGGCACCCAAAGACTGGTTTTTGTTAGAAAACCCGCCGGTCGCAGCCGTGCCCATGGTGTGAATGACCGCGTCAAACAGGGGCATGCCCGTCACCAACATCAGCAGCAGTTGAAAAACGCTCATCGCCGCGTAGATGCCATACATCAGCCGGGCGGTATCCCGCATTTTGGGCGCTGCCTTCATGAAGGTTGGGCCCGGGCTTTCCGCGCGGGCCAAAATGGAGCCGCGGCCCGACAGCCCGGGCATGACCGCCAGGGTAAGAATCAAAACGCCCATGCCGCCCACCCACAGGGTGGTGGAACGCCAAAAGAGCAGGCCTTTTGGCAGCAGCTCGATGTCAGGAATGGTGGTCGCGGCGGTGGTGGTGAAACCAGAGACCGCTTCAAAGATAGCGTCAATGATGTTTGTGATAGTGCCGTGGAACAGGAAGGGCAGGCTGCCAAAGATGGAAAACAACAGCCAGGTTAAAGCCACGATGAACAGCCCTTCCTTGGCCCTGACATCATGGGACTTCACCTTGAAAAGCGCTGCGGGAACGGCGAAGGCCAGCATCAAACCCAGGGTGTATAAAAAGGGCAGGACGTCATTTTGCCGGTTTAAAAGGGCAACCGCCAGCGAGGGCAGCATCATGCCCGCCTCCACTAGCAGCAGTTTGCCCAAAATATTGACAATCAGCCGTCCGTTCATTCCCACCTGCCCATGTTGACCACTTCAAACCACCCTTCATTTTCCACGGGCGATTTCGCTCATTGTAACATAAAAGCCCTGGAAAACCGCCTGAGGAACAGCAAAAACCCCGGCCTAAGCCGGGGAGAAAAGCCTTTGGCCTGCGCCTTAGCGCAGCTTGCCAACTGGCGCCAAATAGACGATAAATTCATCCTTGCCATCCAGGGAAAACAGCGCGTTGGCCACCTCCTGGCGGTAAGCCGCGATAGCGCAGGTGCCACAGCCAATGGCCGTGGCCGCCAGGTAGAGGTTTTGGCAGATGTGGCCCAGGTCGATGGCCATCACCTTGTGAGCGGACTCCGCATAGCGCCACTCCGTGCGGTAGGGCAGGGCAGCCCAGAAAAAGATGACCGGCGCGTTGCCCGCAAAGGTCTGATCCAGGGCGGCCTGGTTGACCTCCTGCATGAGGTTGTCCCTGGTGCCCAAGTAAAGCAGGGCGTGCTGGATGGGCGCGTAGCGGTAAAGCCCCGGCTCAAAGGCCAACTGCCCTTCTTTGTCGTTGATGGGCCGGGTGAACACCAGGTAGGTTTCCGTGCTGTGGCGGTTGCCAGCGGAGGGCACGGTGCGTAGCACGCGACCCGGCGTATCCCGCCTGACGCCCTGGGTCATGTACAAAAGATAGGACAACTCCTGCGCGCTTGGCGCTTCCTCGGCAAACTTGCGGATGGATTTTCGGTCTAACAGCACCTCCTCAAAGCTGGCCCGCGCCTGAACCTGGCCCCGCCATTCCGGCAGGGGGAGGAGGGTATCCGCCTCCAGGATGGCCTTTTGAACCGGCGGCATCGCAAGGCCAAGGGCCTGGTCGGTGTGGTCAAAATTGACCACGCCCCTGATATCATCCTTGAGGAAATTACGTAGCTCCTCAATGCTGATCTGGGACATTTGATTCATGTTTTCTCTCACTTTCTATCAATGGCTCTTGTTCCACAGCTCGCGGTGAAACAGGGTCAAAAGGGGGATAAACTCCAGCCGCCCCGCCAGCATCAGGAAGGTCAACAGCACCTTGACATGGGGGGAGAAGATGTCAAAATTGCCAACCGGCCCCACCAGGCCCAGGCCAGGACCGATGTTGGACAGGCAGGAGGCGACGGCGGAAAAACAGGTGACAAAATCATGCCCGTCGGTTGAGGCCACCAGTGTACCCAAAAAGAGGAAGGCCATGTAGATAAAGAAGAACACCAGGACAGAGCGCAGCGTTTCCTCCGGAAGGATCTTTTTGTCCATGTGCAGCATCCTGACCTTGCGCGGGGCGGCCGCCTGGCCGATTTCACGCGCGGATGCCTTGCCCAGGATGACAACACGGCTGACCTTGATGCCCCCGGCCGTGGAGCCAGCGCAGGCGCCAATGAGCATCAACAGCAACAAGAGGATGTGCGAAAACTGGGGCCAGAGGGCAAAATTTGTAGTGGCATAGCCCGTGGTGGACATGATGGAGGATACCTGAAAGCTGGAATAGCGGAAGGCCTGCAAAAAGCCGCTGTGCTCCGGCAGGATTTCAAGGGCGATGAGGACCATGGTGGACAGCGCGATGAGCCAGTAAGCCCGCACCTCATCAGACTTGAAGGCGCGAAGGCCCTCCCCGCGCAGGAGTTTGAAGTAGACCACAAAGTTCATGCCAAACAGCAGCATAAACAGGGTGATGATGCCCTCTGCCCAGGGGTTGTTGTAAAAGCCGACGGACAGGTTTTTGTTGGAGAAGCCACCCGTGCCCGCCGCGCCCAGGGTGTGGATGAGGGCGTCAAAAAAGGGCATCCCTGACACAAGGAGCATACCCAATAGGACGAGGGTCAGCACCGAATAAATGGCGTACATCAGCCGCGCGGTGTCGCGCATCTTGGGGACGACCTTGGAAAACGTGGGGCCCGGGCTTTCCGCGCGGGCCAGGACCGCGCCGCGGCCGGATAGCTTGGGCATGACGGCCAAGGTCAAAATCAACACGCCCATGCCGCCCACCCAGTGGGTGAAGGAGCGCCAGAACAACAGCCCCCTGGGGAGGACCTCCACATCCTTTAGGATGGTCGCCCCGGTGGTGGTAAAGCCGGAGACCACCTCAAACATGGCATTGATGAAGTTGGGGATGGACCCGTGAAGAATAAATGGCAGGGTGCCAAAGGCCGATAGCAGCACCCAGGCCAAGGACACGACCACCAGGCCCTCCTTGGCCCTGACATCCCTTGTATCGCTTTTGAGGCGCATGCAGGGCAGGCCGACCAAAAGCAGCAGGGCGATGGTATAGACAAAGGGCAGGGCATCGCTCTGTTTGCTGACCAATGAGATCAGCAGGGCCGGCAGCATCATGACAGCCTCTAAGGACAGCATCTTGCCCAGGATATTCAGGATGAGCCGGCCGTTCATGCATTCCCGCCTGACAAAATGTCCGACAGCTTTTCAACCCCGTTGCCCTTGACGATGATCACGGCGCGGTCCCCGGCGTGGAGGCTGTCCTCCCCAAAGGGGACGTGAACCTGCCCATCCCTCACCAATACGGCAATCAGCGCGTCCTCCCTTAAGTCCAGGTTCTTCAAGGGGATGTTGATGAAGGGATCCTCCTTTTGCACGATGAACTCCATGGCCTCCACCTCGCCATCCATCAAGCGGTACAGCCGCTCTACCGCGGCGGCGGCGTCCGCGGCGCTCCTTGTGCGCACCGTGCGCAGGATGGTGTTCCCGGTGACCTGGCGCAGGCTGATGACGCTTTCCAGGCCCAATTCAGAAAGCAGCTCCAGGTAGTTGTCCCGGCTATTTTTGACGATGACCTTCCGGACCCCTTCGCGCCTGGCGTACAGCCCGGCCATGATGTTTTCCTCGTCCAGGCCGGAGAGGGTGATAAAGGCGTCAAAATTGACCAGGCCCTCAGACACCAGAAGTTCCTTGTCCGTGCCATCGCCCAGGATGATGTTGGCCTGGGGCAGCATCTCTGCCAGGTCGTTGGCGCGGGCCTCGTTGATTTCAATGATGGTGACCTTCAGGTGCATCAAGAGCAGCATGGAGGCCAGGTAGTAGGCAATGCGCCCGCCGCCCAGAATCATCACGCTTTTGATGTTGGAGGTGTTCTTGCCAATAAGGGCAAAAAACCGGGTGATGGTGGGGACATCCCCGGCCACATAGACGCGGTCGCCCGCCTGCAAAACCAGGTCGCCCTTGGGGATGATGGCCTCCTCCCCCCTTTGCACGGCGCAAAAGAGCACCCGGGGCAGGGCAGGGCGCAGCTGGCCCACCAGGATATCCTCCCTCCCCAGGGTGAAATCCATCATCTCCACCCGCCCGCGGGCAAAGGTTTCAATGCTGCCGGTGAAGGGATAGCGCAGCATCCGGCTGATTTCCTGGGCGGCCACGCGCTCGGGGTTGATGACATAGTCCACCAGCAGCTCGCGCATTAAAAAGGAGAGGGACTTGTTGTACTCCGGGTCCCTGATGCGGGCGATGGCATAGCCCGTGCCCAGGCGCTTGGCGGTTAAGCAGGAGAGCATGTTGATTTCATCGCTCACCGTGACCGCGATGATAATGTCCGCCTTTTGGGCGCCCGCTTCCATCAGGGTGTCCACGTTGACGCCATTGCCCTTGACCAGCATGGCATCCAAGGTGTCCTGGCTGCGCAGGAGCGCTGCCTCATTGCGGTCCACCACGGTGACCTCGTGCTCCTCTTTGATCAGGTTCTCAGCGATGGTGTGGCCGACCTTGCCGTCCCCGACAATGATAATCCGCATACTTTCCTCCCTGTGTCAGATAACGTGCGCCATTATACGCCTTGCGGCCCCTTGATGGAAGAATACCCAGCGCTTTCCATCTCGCCCATAAAAACGCAGCCATTGTACTTGGCCAGCTTTTCAAGGGCCTTGGAAAGGGCTTTTTTAGACTCACTGGTGGGCTTATATCCCTCCTCCCACCACAATCCGCGCAAAGACATTGTTTTGGCCTTGCGGTCACAGACCGGCTCCACCCTTGCGATGAAACGCTCCCCGTATAAGACGGGCAGGACATAGGCCCCATACACCCGCTTGTGCGCCGGGGTATAGATTTCCCAGGTATAGTTAAAGTCAAAGAGGGCCTGGGTCAATTTGCGGTCCCAAAGCAGGCTGTCCAAGGGGGCGATGAGCTCGCAGCGCTTCTCATATTCCTTTGCTTCAAGGGTATCGCTTAAAAGCGGCTCGTCCTGCCTTAAAAGGTACAGCGGCTCCTTGATGCCGGACACCGAAACCGCCAGCAGCTCCCCCTTTTTTTCCAGCGCGTCAAAGGCAGCCCTGCGCCTTTGCGTTGACATTAAGGTACTGCCCAAAAAGGCATTGGAAGCCTTAGGCCACAGGAGAGAGAGGGCGGAAACCCGGCGCCTTAGGTGCCAGGCATCATGCGCCGCGTCATCCTGTAAGGGCTCTTCCATCGTAAACAAATCCTCCCCCAGGCAGCGCTGCGCCAGGTCATAAGTCTTTATCAGCCCCTTCTTGCTGTGAATTAATAGGCTGCCCTCATAATACAGGTGTTCCAGGGTGGCCCGGGAAAGGCTGGTGCTGCTGCCCCAGAATCCATCAATTTTGCCGGCAAGCTTGAGGCTGCCGGCGGACTGGGGCCCCCGTTCGCGGATGGTGTCCAAGACGGCCATCCTCTTGCTTTTGATCTCCTCCTGGCTGGCGCCATAGTCTGCAATTTTCAAGCGCAGGCGCTTAAAATACGGCCAGTCCTCCCGGGGGAAGATGGCCAGGTTTTTATCAAAATGATCAATCAGCGCGCGCTCCTCATATAAAAGCTGGTCGCTCTGCGCTTTTTCATAGCCCAAAACCCGGGACAGCCAGGTGATTTCCGGGCTGATGCCGCAAACATTGACCGGGTCAAACTGCACGCAGCCCGCCTGGCGCGCAAAGGCCAGGACCCCCGCTTTCCCATGGAAACGGTGCGCCCCTAAGAGGCCCTGGTGCCTTAAAACAAACTGGCGGGCTGCTTCCCTGCTGATGGCTCTCATACAGGCTCCTTTTTTGTCAGAAACTTAGCTGGAGTATAGCATAATTCACATGATCAGGACAAAATCATTGTTATTTTTAACAGGGGGGGCTATAATAAAAGGCGCGAAAGCGCAAGGAGGATGGAATGTACAAAATTCTGCTCGTAACTGACCGGGAGGATGTCAGGGAAGCGTTCACCGGGGTACAGGATATGAACAGGCTGATGTTTGAGCCAGTTGCCCTGGCCGATGCCCTTGAGGATGCCCGCGCCTTTTTAAAAAGGCCTGGCGCGGACGCCATTGCCATTGACCCAGAGCACAAGGACAGCGATGCCCTCATCCGCTTGATGGATGAGGACTATCCCTACATGCCCATCATGCGGACCCACCGGCGCGGGGACGGCCTGCGCAATGAATTGGGCATGCTGCGGGAAGCCCTGGACCAGCTCCTGGGGGATTTTTCCGATTATGAATCCACACCGCCCATGACCCAGGCCCGCCTGCAGGGCGAGGCGCTGCACCGCCTGCTGGAGGAGCGCATCGCCTCCCGTGGGGAACTTAAAAGCCGCTTGATGCTGGCCCGCTCCCCGATCAACACCAGCCGCCCCAGCCTCCTGTTTGAGTTTGAGTTGCCAGACGGCATCAACTTCCTGGAAAACCGCTGGAGCCATGGCTTTGACCGGCTGGATTTGTCGCTGAAAAACAATTTCTTCGGCATGATCCCGGGGCCTCTGTACTACACCAGCGCTCTCTTAAGCCCCATGCGCCTGCGCGTTTTGGCCTGCACGACAGAGGACGTGACTGATAAGCAGTTGGATGTTCTCTCCGCCCATGCCCAGCAATTGGTTTTGGGCACGGCGGCGCAGGTTAAAATCTATATGGACCTTGATTTGGTTTGCACGCAGTTCCGCGTGCTGCCCAAACTGGAAGCCTTTATCCCCCAGAGCGAGTAACCAGGGCCAGGTGGCCTTTTGGCAAAA
The DNA here is from genome assembly GCA_964405705.1 of uncultured Christensenella sp. Taxonomy (GTDB): domain Bacteria; phylum Bacillota; class Clostridia; order Christensenellales; family Aristaeellaceae; genus UBA6115. Next base: position 8,027 of record CAYOOZ010000025.1, on the reverse strand, counting down.
CACCCAAATTGTTAGGAGGGAACAGGGATGAGCTTTTTTAAGAAAATCATTAACAGCCAGCTGATTGACGTCATTGAATGGACCGATTCCAGCGCCAAGACCATGGTCTACCGCTATGAGAACATGGGCAAGGAAATCATGATGGGCGCGCAGCTCACCGTCAGGGAGAGCCAGGTCGCGGTCTTTGTCAATGAGGGCAAGATTGCGGACGTGTTCCAGCCCGGGCGCTATGAGCTGTCCACCCAGAACATGCCCATTTTGACCGCGCTAAAATCCTGGAAGTATGGCTTTAATTCCCCGTTTAAGGCGGAGGTTTATTTCATCAACACCAAGCAGTTCCTGGACCTCAAATGGGGCACCAGCAACCCAGTGATGATGCGGGACGCGGAGTTTGGTATGGTGCGCCTGCGCGCCTTTGGCATCTACTCCTTCCGTGTTGCTGACCCGGTCGTATTCTTAAAGGAAGTGTTTGGCACAACGGAGCTCATGACGGTGGAAGGCGTGGAGGGGCAGACCAAGCGCACCCTCGTGTCCGCCCTGTCTGATATCTTAGCCCAAAGCAAGATCCCGGCCCTGGATTTGGCCGCCAATTATGACGAGTTGGGCCAGTTCGCCCTCAACTCCCTCCAGCCGCGCTTTGCCCAGTTGGGCCTGAAGCTGGAAACCTTTGTGATTGAGAACGTCTCCCTGCCCCAGGAGGTGGAGGCGGCCATGGACAAGCGCACCAGCATGGGCGTGGTGGGCGATTTGAACCGCTACACCCAGTTTCAGGCAGCGGAAGCCATGCGCGACGCGGCCCAGAACGAGGGCGGCGCTGCCGGCATGGGCGCTGGCCTGGGCGCCGGGATGGCCATGGGCCAGATGATGCAAAACAGTTTCCAAAATCAGCAAAACCAGGCAGCCGCCCCCCAAAACCAGGTGGCCTGTGTCAATTGCGGCGCGTCCATCAAGGCAGGCAGCAAATTCTGCCCCGAGTGCGGCACCAGCCAGAGCCAGACCGCCTGCCATGACTGCGGCAAGCCTTTGGCCGCCGGAGCCAAGTTCTGCCCCGAGTGCGGCGCTAAACAGTAAAGGGAGTAAAGAAAATGAGACCAAAGTTTAAAGGTTACCGTCTGGTGGATGGCTACTGGGTGCCCTACAAGGAAGCTGCTTCCTGGAGCCGGCGTGTCAAGCGCAGCAAAAAGGCCGCGATGGACGCTATGGCCACCTTTTGCCCCTTTGTCGTTGCCCAATGGAAGGGCAGCGAGGATGGCGAAGCCGTCTGCGGCCTTGACAGCAAGGGCGAGCTGATTGCCCTCATTCACCTGGACGCGGAAGGCGTGGAAACGATCGAAAAGGGTATTGAGGATCGCAACTTGGCCGAAGTCATCAAGGAGCTCAACAAAGAAGAGGCGGAGGCCTAAACTCAGGATATAAACAAAAAACCGTTTCTTCGGAAGCGGTTTTTTGTTGTTGTCCATGATATAATTCCTTAAAAAAGATGGAACACGCAGGAGTATCTATGATTGATTTGCGCAGCGATACGGTGACCCACCCCACACAAAAAATGCGGGAAGCGATGATGACAGCGGCCGTGGGCGATGATGTCTATGGGGATGACCCCACGGTCATCAAGTTGGAGACCTTGGCCGCCCGGGTGACTGGCAAGGAGGCCGCGCTCTTTGTCTGCTCAGGCACCATGGGCAACCAGTTGGCCATCATGTCCCATACGCGCCTGGGCGAGGAAATCATCACCGGTAAGATGAGCCACATCATCCAGCATGAGGCCGGGGCCTATGCCAGGCTGGCCGGGGTCTCCGCCATGATGGTGGACACGGCGCAAAATGGCTATATCACAGCGCAAGATGTAAAGAACAACATCCGCGCGCAGGACATCCACCACCCTGTGACCACTTTATTATGCCTGGAAAACCCGATGAGTGACGGCGCGGTGGTTCCCCTTGAAAAAATCAAGGAAGCAGCCGACGCCGCCCACAAAGCCGGGCTGAAGGTGCATATGGACGGTGCAAGGCTGTTTAATGCTGCAGCCGCGCTGTCCCTGCCCGCCAGCGAAGTGGTCAAAGAGGTGGATTCCGTGATGTTCTGCCTGTCCAAGGGCCTGTGCGCGCCCATTGGCTCCATGCTCTGCGGCAAAAAGGACTTGATCGATCGGGCCAGGCGCAACCGCAAGGTCTTGGGCGGCGGGCTTCGGCAAGCCGGTGTCCTGGCGGCCTGCGGCCTCATCGCCATAGAAGAAATGAGCAACAGGCTCAGGGAAGACCACGAAAACGCGATCTTCCTGGCCCAAATGCTGTCTGATTTTGAGGGCATTCAAATCAACCTGGATCACGTGCAGACCAACATGGTCTGGGCGCAGGTGACCAAACCGGGATTTGAGGACGCTGATTTTGTGGCCTATTTGAAGGAGCGTGGGGTGCTCATCAACGGCGACCCGGGGCTTTTTTACCGCTTTGTCACCCACCACGATGTGAGCAAGGAGGATTTGGAGAGCGCCGCCAACCTGATTGGGATCTATCTTTTATCATAAACCGCGATAATCCCATAATCCCGCAAACCCGCGCTTGCAATTCTTTTAACCGCGTGCTAATATATTTTTTGCGGCTCATGGTTGCGCGCCATGAATCCGACAATAAGGCGCAGTGAGGTAAACCCATGAAAACTGACATCCATCCCAAGTACAACACCGCCACCGTGCGCTGCGTCTGCGGCGAGACCTTTGAAACCGGTTCTGTCCGCAAGGAAATGCGCGTGGACATCTGCTCCAAGTGCCATCCTTTCTACACCGGCAAGCAGAAGATGGTGGACACCGGCGGCCGCGTTGACCGCTTCAAGAAGCGTCTTGAGAAGATCGAAAAACAAGAGACCAAGGCCTGAGTTTTTCAGGTTCAACCGCTCACCCTGTCCGGTGGGCGGTTTTTTGTTCACAAAACCGCAACTTGCTTAGAAAGGCTTCTGGGGTATAATTAAAGGTAGTCGCACAGCGCGGCATAGGAGGAAACATTGAATTCAATTGATGCAAGCAAGGAAATAAAGAAGCCGGACATCGGCGGCCAAGCTGTCTTGGACGGCGTGATGATGAAAGCCCCGGATGCCATTGCCGTGGCCGTGCGCCGTGAGGATGGCGCCATCCTTATTAAGCGCACACCCTATGTGTCCCCGATTAAAAAGGGCTCCTTTTTGTCCAAGCCCTTTATCCGGGGCTCGGTCAACATGGTGATGATGATGAAATTGGGCATGAAGGTCCTGGAGGATTCAACCCAGATGACCGGTGCCCTGGAGAGCGAAAAGCCCTCCCGCTTTGAGGAATGGCTCAGCCGCAAGCTGGGCAAAGGCGCTGACAAGGTAATGATGGGCTTTGCCATGGTCTTTGCCCTGGTCCTGTCTGTGGGCCTCTTCGTCCTCCTGCCCAACTGGCCGGCAAAGGCCTTGCGCGCGGCCAACTGGTCCCACTTCTCCGTCAACCTGGTCTCTGGCCTCATCCGCATTTTGATTCTCATGGCCTATCTCTACCTGGTGGGCCTGATGCCGGACATGCGCAAGACCTTCCAATACCACGGCGCGGAGCACAAGGCAGTCTATGCCCATGAGGCCAACCTGCCCTTGACCCCCAAAAACGCGCAGACCTTCACCACCCTCCACCCCCGCTGCGGGACCAGTTTTTTACTGCTCACCTTTGTGGTGTCCATCCTGTTTTATTCGGTGGTGGACCAGGTCATCTTCAGCCTCACTGGCTTTGACATGGCCACCAATTACTTGGTCCGTGTCCTCTCACGCTTGCTGCTCTTGCCCATTGTGGCCGGCATTGGCTATGAAACGCTCAAGGGCTTGGCCCACGCCAACACGCCCCTAACCCGCGCCCTGAGGTGGCCTGGGATGCAGTTGCAGCGCTTGACCACCAAGCCGCCCACGGACGAGATGCTGGAGGTGTCCATCGCCGCGCTTCAAGCCGCTCTGTACGGCCTGCCCGAAGGGGAGCGCACGGAGGAAGGCTACGCCATCTTAAATAAGCCGGCCCCTGCCCTTTGAATGCAAGGGAACTCTGGCAAAAGGCGGCTGAATCGCTTTTAAAAGCAGGTGTGCCCGACGCGAAACACGACGCGCTGCGCCTGATGGAGGAAATCACCGGCCACACGCCCCTTTTCCTCCTCTCCGCGCCCCAAACCCCCATTTCCGGGGAGGAGGAGGCGCGGTATTTTGCGCTGATCAACAGGCGGGCAAACAGAGAGCCCCTGCAATACATCCTGGGTTTTACGGACTTCATGGGGCAACGCTTTTTGGTCAGGCCTGGCGTTCTCATCCCCCGTCAGGACAGCGAAACCCTCTGCCTGCTGGCCATTGACAAGGCCAAGCCTCATGGCAGCGCCTTGGACTTATGCTGCGGCAGCGGCTGCCTGGGCCTGAGCCTGCAAGCAAAAAGACCAGACCTAAAGGTCACCCTGAGCGATGTGTCGGATTCTGCCATCGCCTTAACCCAAAAAAACGCCGAAGCGCTCAAAGCCCAGGCCATCATCAAACAGGGCGACCTTTTTGACCCGCACGTGGGGCAGACCTTTGACCTGATTCTCTCCAACCCGCCCTATATTGCCCTTCACGAAGCCCCTTCCCTGGACACGGAGGTGCAGCAGGAGCCAGGCCTGGCGCTGTTTGCGGGAGAGGATGGGCTGACGTTTTACCGGCGGATTTTGTCCGATGCCGCCAGCTACTTAAACCCGGGCGGCGTGCTGCTCCTTGAAATCGGATCTGCCCAGGCAGACAGCGTGAGCGCCCTGGTAAAAGCGCCCTTTTTGCCACCCCGGATTCATTTTGACTTGGCTGGCCTGCCCCGCGTACTTGAAACCAAGCTAAAAGGCGGTGTACACTAAGCACATGGATGAGCATTTTAAGCAATTGGCCGCGCGCTATGAGGAATTGGCGCTGACCTCCGCCCAGGCGGAGGTGATTATGGATCAGCCGCGGTTTACCGCCATCATGAAAGAAATGGCGGACATTGAGCCCCAGGTGCAGGCCTATGAGCGCTACCTGGCCATGAATGAAGAACTGGCCTCCTTAAACGAGTTGCTCTCTAACCCGGAGTTTGAGGAGATGGCCCGGGAGGACCTGGCCTCCCTCAAGCCGCAGATAGAAGCCCTGACCCAGGAGTTGACCCTCATGCGCCTGCCCAAGGATGAGGACGATGAGCGGGACGTGGTCATGGAAATCCGTGCTGGCGCGGGCGGGGATGAGGCCGCCCTCTTTGGCGCTGATCTTTTGCGTATGTACACCCGCTATGCGGAGCGGCAAAACTATGCCGTCAGCCTGATGTCCATCTCTGAAAACGACCTGGGCGGCATGAAGGAAGTGGTTTTCACCATCAAAGGCCGGGGCGCTTTCTCCAAGCTCAAGTACGAAAGCGGCGTGCACCGCATCCAACGCGTGCCCACCACCGAGTCCCAAGGGCGCATCCACACCAGCACCGCCACGGTGGCCGTGCTGCCCGTTTTGGATGATGTACAGGTGGACATCGCCCCGGGCGATTTGCGGGTGGATGTGTACCGCTCCTCCGGCAAGGGCGGTCAGCATGTCAACACCACGGACTCCGCCGTGCGCATCACCCATTTGCCCACCGGCCTGGTCGTCGCCTGCCAAAGCGAGCGCAGCCAGATCAAAAACCACGAAAATGCCTTAAAGCTCTTAAAGCTGCGCCTCTTTGAAAAGGCGCGGGAGGAGCGGGACTTGGCCTATGCGGACAACCGCAAAAGCCAGGTGGGCACAGGCGACCGAAGCGAGCGGATCCGGACCTACAACTTCCCCCAGGGCCGGGTGACCGACCACCGCATTGGCCTGACGCTGTACCAGATTGATTTCATCATGGACGGGGACTTGGATTTGCTGATTATCCCACTGCAAATGGACGCCCAGGAGCAACTGCTTGCAAGAAGCGGCGTTTCCTGAGCGTTTATTTGGTAGAAAGTGAGTTTATGAAGGAGGGTTTATGCAGCACGAGCCGATGAACGAGGCCCAAAAGCGTATATTGATTTTTTCCCTGCTCATCATTGTCCTCTTGGCAGTGCTGTATTTCCTGTTCTTTGGGGATTTCACCCTCCCCCAGGCGCGCCCCACCGCGACGCCGCAGGCCACCTTCGCCACCGTCAATGAGGCGCTGGAGAACTTGCCACCGCCAACAGCTGCGCCCACCGCCGCCCCCACCATGACCCCGCCGCCCACGCCCACCCCAAGCCCCAGTCCCATCCCCCCACCCGCTGAAATTGTGAGCCTTAAAAAGGGCAGCAAGGGGACGGATGTGGTCAACCTGCAGGCAAGGCTCATTGAGCTTGAATACTTGGCCGCCGGCAGCAATGACGGAGACTATGGCACGGGCACGGAGAACGCGGTCAAGGCCTTCCAGCAGGCCAACGGCTTAAAGGCGGACGGCATTGCCGGCAAGGACACGCAGACCCGCCTCTTCTCCTCTGAGGCAATCAAAAAGCCATAGGATTGCTTCATCTGCCTTTTACTTGTATACACTGGCAAAATAGCATAGAATGAGACCAGATAAATGGTCTCATTTTTCATGAGGAGGTGTTTGTTTGCCTATTGATATTTTTCCGCCCGGGGACAGGGATGTCACCCTGCGCTATTTAAAGCAGATTTCCAAGGAATACCCATCCCAGAAGGCCGCCGCCTCGCGCATTGTCAGCTTAAAAACCTGGATGCGCCTGCCCAAGGGAACTGAATACTTTTTTTCGGACCTGCACGGGGAGCACAAGGGCTTTTTGCGGATGCTCAAAAGCGCGTCAGGCACCATCAGGGACAAGATCGAAACCCTGTTCTCCGGCGCCTTAAACCGCAAGGACAGGGATGAACTGGCCCAGCTCATCTATGAGCCGGAGGCCATGCTGCGTCTGCGGCAAAGCGGGCACAAGCTCAATGAGGAATGGTACTACCTCTCCATCACCAGGCTGATCAAGGTCTTTAAGGCCGTGTCCGCCAAGTACACCCGCAACATGACCAGGAGCAAGATTCCCTCGGACTTCATGGGCGCGATTGATGAGCTCTGCTACATGGACGAGGATGAGAGCCGCGCCCAATACCACTTTGGCGTTATCAGGGCCATCCTAGACACCGGGATTGCCGGCGCCTTCATCATTTCCCTCTGCGCCGCCATCCGCAAGCTCTGCGTGGCCCGGCTGCACATCATCGGCGATATCTTTGACCGTGGCGCGCACCCAGACCTGATCATGGATGAGCTCATGGCCTTTCATGACGTGGATATCCTCTGGGGCAACCATGACATCCACTGGCTTGGCGCCGCCCTTGGCAACCCGGCCCTCATCGCGGGCGTTGTGCGCCAGGGCATCTCCTACAACACCTTTGATTTGTTTGAGGACGGCTATGGCCTAAACCTGCGCCCGCTCTCCGTTTTTGCCAATGAGGTCTACGGCCAGGATCCCTGCCTGGCCTTCCAGATGAAGGATAAGTTTAACATCAACATCTTTGACACCGTGGACCCAGAGCTGGGCGCCCGGATGCACAAGGCCATGGCCGTCATCCAGTTTAAGCTGGAAGGCCAGTTGGTGAGGCGCCGGCCGGAATACGGCATGTTAAGCCGGGATTTGCTTAGTATGGTGGATTATGAAAAGGGCACCGTACGCATTGAGGGCGTGGATTACCCCTTAAAGGACAGTTTCTTCCCCACCATTGACAAGAACGACCCCTTGAAGCTCTCCACTGGAGAGGAAGAATTGATGAAGGCGCTCACCGCCTCCTTCCGCCATTCCAGCCGCCTGCAGCGCCACATGCGCTTTTTAATCAGCCATGGCAGCCTTTTCCTGCGCTACAACGGCAACCTGCTTTACCATGGCTGCGTGCCCATGCAGAAGGATGGCTCCTTTGCCTCCCTTGATTTGGGCGAGGAAAAAAGCTATGAGGGCGCGGCCCTCTTTGACCGCATTGACGCTATCGTGCGGGATGCCTGGTATTTGGAATACGATAGCCCGGAGCAAATCAAGGCGCGGGACTTCCTCTGGTACCTCTGGTGCGGGCCCACC
>CAYOOZ010000024.1:16395-17974 GCA_964405705.1 uncultured Christensenella sp. | reverse complement strand
TCACGCGATTTATCCAGTGTTTTCAATGGGTTTAGGGATTTTCAGCAGGCCCTAACTAAAGTAGCAGAGAAACACAAGAGGCGGATAGGGAACACAGGGGACGGAAACACAGGGGACGTGTGTCTGTGTTTTTGTTAAGTCCATCCTAGCTATTTTTAAATGACAGCGATGCCTTCCGTTCAGCCCGACCTTCAGTTGACCTTCTCCATCTTGCAGCGTATTCCGTCGCTTTGGTTTCCTTAACATTTTCAGATTCTATTCTGAAAATCACATATAAAAGTGCAAAAACAAACCCAATCATGTGGCTACCTCCCAATAATATCAATCAAAAACACAGGGGACGAGTATCAGTATTTTCTGCCTTCTGTTTGGCTTGTTGCTGTGTGTTGTTAGAAGTGTGGAATGACAATCATCGGGTTCTCAATCCCGGCTACTTTTGCGCTGGCAATGGAATCTTTGACATCCTGGATGTATTCAAGGTCGCCTTCGCTTAATTCGCCAAAAGCGTCTCGCGGGATAATGCCTTGGGCAATTTGTCCAAGGCAACCATTCTGGTAGTATCAACCTCTCCATCGGGTTTCATAGGAATCATTACCACCACCTCCCTTACTCACAGTATAACCATTAATCACAAGTAATCAATTCATTTCTTTTCGTTTGCTTTGGAAATAGATGAGTGAAAAACACAGGGGCGTGTGTCTGTGTTTTTATAATTGCTTCATCAACATCACTAACCAACATCACCCAGTCCCCCCCTCAACCCTTTTCTTTGCCTGAACAAAGCCCTCGCCCCGGTCGGCTCGCATACCCCCCTCATGAACATGCGCGCAAACACCGCAAACCCAACAAAACTTGCATACTTATACAAGTTTGGGCGGCGTTTCCCCGGTTTTTGGCTTTGTCAAGCGCTTATCTTCAAAAAAACAAGGCAAATCCTTGCTTTGTTTCGAAATTGTTAGCAAATTTTACTTTAATTTGACACCGGCCACAAATCAAACCATTTCCTTCATGTGGACAGGCACTGGGATAAATCCGCCCGTGGACTGTGGATAAGTCGGCCTGAATTTACGCAAAATTTTCTTTTGAGCCTGAAAACCCGGCTTTGGCGCGCAAAACAGGCAAAAAACTGTGGATAAGCCTGTGGACAATGTGGACAGAACAGATGTTTGATTGACTTTTGAAGAAACCATGAATATTCATTGCCGGGAACTGTAAACCCCAATGAATTGGTCAGGGGCGGTGCATAGGGGAGCGGTTTATACAGCATATGCAGATAAGTTTGCATCCTCCCGGGTGGACAAGCCTGTGGATGAATGCTGGGTGCAGCCATGGGCAGGCCTGTGCTATAATTGCAAGCAGAACGCAGGGGCAACCGCCCGCGCGCAAAACAATTGTAAGGGGAACAGTTTGCCAATCACCATCCTGGCTGTGGGAAAACAGCGCGAACCCTATTACGCGGCCGCCATGGCGGAATACCAAAAGCGCCTGTCCCGCTATTGCAAAATCAAGGTCCTTGAGGTGGCCGATGAGAAGGAGCCGGAGAACGCAAGCCCGGCCCTCATTCATAAGGCCATGGAAT